>NZ_JBIVYI010000007.1:0-439634 GCF_044769665.1 Rhizobium sp. NPDC090279
CAGACCGCCAAGGCGCTGACGGCGGCCGCCAAGATCGGCGGCGAGGTTCATATTCTTGTTGCGGGCTCGGGAGCCAAGGCCGCAGCCGAACAGGCTGTCAAACTGTCAGGCGTTTCCAAGGTGCTGGTTGCCGAGGATGCGTCGCTTGCCAACAATCTTGCAGAGCCCTTAGCGGCGCTGATCGTATCGCTTTCCGGTTCCTACGACACCATCATCGGTGCCGCCACCTCGGTCGGCAAGAACGTGCTGCCGCGCGTTGCCGCCCTTCTCGACGTCGCCCAGGTCTCGGAAATCATCGAAGTGGTCTCGGCCGATACCTTCAAGCGGCCGATCTATGCCGGCAATGCCATCCAGACGGTGCAGTCGACTGACGCGAAGAAGGTCATCACCGTGCGCACGGCCTCGTTTGCCTCCGCCCCCGAAGGCGGCAATGCTGCGATCGAGACGGTGTCGGCTGCCGCGAACCCCGGTCTCTCCACCTTCGTCGGCGATGCGCTGTCGTCTTCGGATCGTCCGGAACTGACCTCCGCCAAGATCATCATCTCGGGCGGCCGTGCGCTCGGCTCGGCGGAAAAGTTCAAGGAAGTGATCCTGCCCGTCGCCGACAAGCTCGGGGCTGCCGTCGGCGCAAGCCGCGCTGCCGTCGATGCCGGCTATGCGCCGAACGACTGGCAGGTCGGCCAGACCGGTAAGGTGGTGGCGCCGCAGCTCTATATCGCCTGCGGCATCTCCGGCGCCATCCAGCATCTGGCCGGCATGAAGGACTCGAAGGTCATCGTCGCCATCAACAAGGACGAGGAAGCCCCGATCTTCCAGATCGCCGACTATGGCCTCGTCGCCGATCTCTTCGAAGCGCTGCCGGAACTCCAAAAGGCGCTGTGATCGCGCCGATTGATCTTCTCGCAGTTGCGAGAGACTGGAAAATCGTCTCTTATAGGTCTATCAATCTTTGCCGGGCTAGAAATGGCCCGGCAAATTTGTGGTTAAGAGCATAGCGCATCGCCAGGAGCGCGCCGGGGAGTTGGCAATGAGTTCGCTGAAGACGATCGGTATTATCGGCGCGGGTCAGATGGGCTGCGGCATCGCCCATGTATCCGCCATGGCCGGCTACAAGGTCCATATCTACGACCTCTCGCAGGATCGCATCGAAAGCGGATTGGCCACCATCAACGGCAATCTTGCCCGCCAGGTCGCCTCCGGCAAGATGACCGACGAGGAACGCAAGGCAGCTCTTTCCCACATCACCGGATCGGCCGATCTCAACGATCTCGCCCAGGTCGATCTCGCCATCGAGGCCGCGACGGAAGACGAAAGCGTCAAGCGCAAGATCTATGCGCAGGTGTGTCCCGTCCTGAAGCCCGAGGCATTGCTCGCCACCAACACCTCGTCGCTGTCGATCACCCGGCTGGCCTCCGCCACCGACCGTCCCGAACGCTTCATGGGCATCCACTTCATGAACCCGGTTCCGGTGATGAAGCTGGTGGAATTGGTGCGCGGCATCGCCACCGATGAATCGACCTTCTCCACCGCCAAGAACTATGTCGCCTCGCTGGAAAAGACGATCACCGTCGCCGAGGACTTCCCCGCCTTCATCGTCAACCGCATCCTGCTGCCGATGATCAACGAGGCGATCTACACGCTCTATGAAGGTGTGGGTACCGTCGATGCCATCGACACCGCCATGCGGCTCGGCGCCAACCACCCGATGGGTCCCCTGCAGCTTGCCGACTTCATCGGCCTCGACACCTGCCTGTCGATCATGCAGGTGCTGCATGACGGGCTCGCCGACTCCAAGTATCGCCCCTGCCCGCTCTTGGTAAAATATGTCGAAGCCGGCTGGCTCGGCCGCAAATCCGGCCGCGGCTTCTACGACTACCGCGGCGAAGTTCCGATTCCGACGCGGTAATCGTCAAACCTGACCTCGCCAGAAATCAGGTCGTCCGTGGGCAACTATGCGCTCTGCGCCCAGGATGTACCGGCAGCCGAAACCGTAGAGCGGTACTCGTTGGCTCGCCGCTCCAGAAGTCGCTCGAACGCCTGTTTGATTCTGGTCACATGCGGTGTCTTGTACTCAAAGCCGATATTGTGAAGGTGGATCAGCATCGACGCGTTGACCTCGAAGATCACCACCCTGCCCTGGGAATCGAGCGAGCAGTCGATCCCAAAATAATCGAGACCGATCTGGCGGCGGATGGCATCAAGGGCAGCCATGCCTTTTGGCCCGAAAACACGGCGGGGCTCATTGAGAAAAGCCTCTTCCTCCCTGCGCATCCATTCGACGCTGGCCATGCGCGTCGAGGCATGATGTACCTTCCAGCCATCGCCGATGGCCAGATGATAGGGAAGGATCTGGTCCTCGACGAAGATGAAGCGATATTTGCGAAAAAGCCCATCGGGTGAGCTGTAGTTGACGAAATCAGTCAGATAGAGGGTCTGATCTCCGGCCTCTTCGGCAAAGCGCAACAATGCGTCGGCATCCCCGGCCAGCTCCATCATGTCGCCGCCGTGCTTGCCCGCATGACGTACGATCAGCGGAAAGGCATTCGTATCGCCGTCACGCACCCGCCGCCGCAGATCCTTAGCCTCGATCCGAACCGTCGCCGGCATGACGGCATCCGCAACACCGGTCAACCGCCGCGAGATGGATTCGCGATCCGTCGCCAGCATCAGCCGCGGATGATTGACGACCGGCCTGTGCAGGCAATCGGCGAGATCGATAGCGGACGCCATGACGTCTAGGCCAAAATCGGTTTCCGAAACGAGATTGACGACGACATCAACCCGGTCGCTGCAGTCTCGCGGGTCATTGCGATAATTGCGCAGGACAAACATCACCTCGCTATCGAAGCAACCGTCTCTGATCAGATCCTCATAAGGTGTGTTGCCGGCCTCGGGCGAGAAGAGCAGGAGCGCTCGGAACTTTGCCGGCTTCCTCGCTGCCGGGTAATTGCGCACCACGCCCATATCGGCGACGATTTGAAAACAGATATGCGCAGCCGCAGGATTTCCGAACCTGAGTTCGAGCTTTCCGCAAAGCACCAAGGCGTCGCGATCGCTCGGTTCGACACGCAGCGCCCGCTGCGCCGTGACCAGGGCTTCGCTGTAGCGCCCCGTCGCCTCCAGCGCCTGCGCCTTGTGGCAGAGGCAGCGGAAGTCCTCGGGAAAGCGCGACAGCCCTTTGTCATAGGTTGCGATTGCCTTGTCGTAGTCGCCGTATTTCTGCAGGAGGTCGCCAAGTCGCGACCACGATGTCACGTCTTCGGGTGACAGATGGCAGCTGCGCAAAGCCGCCTGCATGGCCTCTGGCACATTGCTCAGCGACTCCATGACCTCGCCGCGTTTGGCAAGGGCCAGACTATAGTCGCTTTTGAGGGAGATTGCCCGATCGAGACTCGAAAGCGCTTCGATCGACCGTCCCAGCTCTTGAAGCACAGTCCCCTGATGGTACCAGAACACCGCCTCGTCAGGCTGTGCGGCAACCGCTCTGTCGTAGCACCGCAACGCCCGGCCAAAGTCGCCACAGTTCTGATATGCCGTGCCGAGACCGGATATCGCATGAACATAATCTGGCTTGAGGTTGAGCGCCGTTTCGAACCACGAGACAGCATCCTGCGGCCTGCCGACCTGCAGCAGCAGAAATCCCAGCATGTTGCACATAACCGGTTCGCGGCTGACAAGCTCGCGGACCGATAGCAACACGTTGATGGCATCCTGGTAATTGCCGGCATCCATCAAAATCTCGGCCTGGGCCAAGACAGAGGGAACCGCCGATGCATCGGTCGAAGCATACGCTGGAGATTGGTTCATCTGGATCGATTTTCAAAAAAGTGCCTGGGGTGATTCCAGCCTCTCAGTTGGGGCTTACCCGAGGATGACTTTCATTCGATCAGTTCCAAATCTTCTGCCAGACGACCCGCGCAAACGGCTTCATAACGCTGTCGCAGCCTTCACCAGCTTCTTGGCATCCTCGCTGTCCCAGACCGCCGGCCCGTTCATGGCGGACAGCAGGCAGCCCTTGTCGTCGATGAGCAGCGTCACCGGCAGGCCGAAAGCCAATCCCTGCTTCTTCAGCACGTTGAACACGCCCATGGTGCTGTCGCGATAGTAACCGAGCTTGTCGATCGCATATTCCGTGCGGAACGCCTTCGGCTTTTCGTCGTCGCCCGTGTCGATGTTGACGGCAACCACCTCGAACTTGTCACTGCCGGTGCTCTTCTCCAGCGCGTTCAATGCTGGCATTTCCTCGCGGCACGGCACGCACCATGTCGCCCAGACGTTCAGCAGCACGGTCTTGCCGGCAAAGCTTCCGATCGACAGCGGCTGACCGTCCGCACCCTTGAAGGAGACATCCTTGAGCGAGATCGGCGCCGGCGGCAGGCTCATGGCGGCGACCTGCCCCTTGGTAAAGGGCGTCAGCGCGGCGGCACGATCCCTGGCCGTCCCGCATTGATCGGCCGAGGCCGTTTCACCAATGCCATTGCCATACCCTGCCTCCTTCACGTATACCGCTGCCGCACCGGCAATGACCCCAGCGACGGCGGCAAGCATAACGAGTTTCATGGACGGCAGACCGAACGGCTTCTTTGCTGTCATTTCATTCTCCAGGTGGGCATCTCATGACTGACGGCACGGACACCAAATCCTCCAACCAGATGTGGGGCGGGCGTTTCGCTTCCGGCCCCGCAGCCATCATGGAGGAGATAAATGCATCGATCGGTTTCGACAAGAAGCTGTTTGCACAGGATATCCGCGGCTCAATCGCGCATGCGGGTATGCTCGCCCATCAAGGCATCATTTCAACCGAGGATAAAGACAAGATCGTTCACGGGTTGAACACGATCCTGTCAGAGATCGAAAGCGGCAATTTCGAATTCTCGCGCCGTCTCGAAGACATCCACATGAACATCGAGGCGCGGCTCGCGACCCTGATCGGCCCGGCTGCCGGCCGTCTGCACACCGCCCGCTCGCGCAACGACCAGGTGGCGCTCGATTTCCGCCTTTGGGTAAAGGAAGAGCTGCAGAAATGCGAACAAGCGCTGACCGAGCTGATCTCCGCCTTCCTCGACCGCGCCGAAGAACATGCCGAAACCGTCATGCCGGGCTTCACGCATCTGCAGACGGCGCAGCCCGTCACCTTCGGCCATCATTGCATGGCCTATGTCGAGATGTTCGGCCGCGACCGTTCGCGCGTACGCCATGCCATCGAGCATATGGATGAATCGCCGATCGGCGCCGCGGCCCTTGCCGGCACCGGCTTCCCGATCGATCGCCACATGACCGCCAAGGCCCTCGGCTTCCGCGAGCCGACCCGCAACTCGATCGATACCGTCTCCGACCGCGATTTCGCCCTCGAATTCCTGTCGATCGCCGCGATTGCCGGCATGCATCTGTCGCGTCTTGCCGAAGAGATCGTCATCTGGTCGACGCCGCAATTCGGCTTCGTGCGCCTGTCCGACGCCTTCTCCACCGGCTCCTCCATCATGCCGCAGAAGAAGAACCCGGATGCCGCCGAGCTCGTGCGCGCCAAGACCGGCCGCATCAACGGTTCACTCGTGGCGCTCCTGACCATCATGAAGGGCCTACCGCTCGCCTATTCCAAGGACATGCAGGAAGACAAGGAACAGGTGTTCGACGCCGCGGAAAGTCTGGAACTGGCGATCGCCGCCATGACCGGCATGATGCGCGACATGACGATCAACACCGCTCGCATGAAGGCCGCCGCCGGCTCCGGCTACTCCACGGCCACCGACCTTGCCGACTGGCTGGTACGCGAGGCAGGCCTGCCCTTCCGCGACGCCCATCACGTGACGGGACGTGCCGTGGCGCTTGCCGAAAGCAAATCCTGCGAGCTGGCGGAATTGTCGCTCGCAGATCTGCAGGCGATCCATCCCGACATCACCGACAAGATTTTCGATGTTCTGACGGTCGAGGCCTCGGTCGCCAGCCGCAAGAGCTTCGGCGGCACGGCACCGTCGGAAGTGCGCAAGCAGATCGCCTTCTGGCGCGCCCGCAACTGAAAAGACTGACGAAAACGGGACTCAAACAATCGGGGTGCACAAGCGCGGGAAACTTCGCTAAGAAGAGTGACTTTCGCGCTAGAACCAAAGAAGTAGAGCATGATGCCGAAAACCGCTCACACTTTTCGGCATCATGCTCTAGTCGCCCAAGAGGATTTCGATGCAGATCAACATGCCGCACATCATCCGCCTGACCGTCGTGCTTTCGGTCGTCGGCCTTGCCGTCGTCGGATGTGGCCGCAAAGGCCCTCTCGATCCTCCGAGTGCTCATGCGACCAAAGGCGGTGACGTCTCCAAGCCGACGAAGGAGCCGGGTACGGAGGACAAGAAGTTCTTCCTCGACCCGCTTCTCTGATTAGGCAGCGACCGTGAACCATTTTGAGTATCGCGACGGCATCCTCTACGCGGAGGATGTTCCGGTCCCCCAGATCGCCAAGGCGGTCGGCACGCCCTTCTACGTCTATTCGACGGCAACGCTGGAGCGCCACTATCGCGTCTTCGCGGAAGCCTTCGGCGATGTCGATGCCATGGTTTGCTACGCCATGAAGGCCAATTCCAATCAGGCGGTGCTGAAGACGCTCGGCCGTCTCGGCGCCGGCGTCGACGTCGTCTCCGTCGGTGAGCTGCGCCGCGCGCTGGCGGCCGGCATTCCGGCAAGCCGCATCATGTTCTCCGGCGTCGGCAAGACGGCGCAGGAAATGGACGTGGCGCTCGAAGCCGGCATCTATTGCTTCAACGTCGAATCCGAACCGGAACTGGAAGTGCTGAACCAGCGCGCCGTCCGCGCCGGCAAGATCGCCCCCGTTTCCTTCCGCATCAATCCGGATGTCGATGCCCGCACCCATGCGAAGATTTCGACCGGCAAGAAGGAAAACAAGTTCGGCATCTCCTGGCAGCGCGCCCGCGCCGTCTATGACCGCGCCGCCAGCCTGCCGGGTATCAATGCCACCGGCATCGACATGCATATCGGCAGCCAGATCACCGAGCTGCAGCCTTTCGACGATGCCTTCAAGCTGCTGCGCGATCTCGTGGAAACGCTGCGCGGCGACGGTCACGATATCCATCACGTCGATATCGGCGGTGGCCTCGGCATCCCCTATCGCGACGACAACAACCCGCCGCCGCTGCCCGACGCTTACGCGCAGATCGTCAAGAACCAGCTGCGCGGCCTCAATTGCAAGATCGTCACCGAGCCCGGCCGCCTGATCGTCGGCAATGCCGGCATCCTGGTGACTGAGGTCATCTATGTGAAGGATGGTGGCGACAAGAGCTTCGTCATCGTCGACGGCGCGATGAACGACCTGATCCGCCCGACGCTCTACGAGGCCTATCACGAGATCCGGCCGGTTGCGGTCGGCGACGCCAGCGCACCGCGCATCAAGGCCGATGTCGTCGGTCCGGTCTGCGAGACGGGCGACTATCTGGCGCTCGACCGCGAGATGGCGATGCCGAAGCCGGGCGACCTTCTTGCCGTCGGTTCGGCTGGCGCCTACGGCGCCGTGCAGGCCGGCACCTATAACAGCCGGCTTCTGGTTCCCGAAGTGCTGGTCAAGGGCAATGAGTTCCATGTCATCCGCCCGCGCGGCACCTATGAGGAGCTGATTGCGCTGGATTCGATCCCGGCCTGGCTCGAAGGATAATCGGCTTCGCCCTTGAATTTGGGCGAGGAAGGGCAATCTGCCCACCACGCCCGGGCGATCACGTTTCAGCGAAGTCCGATGAAAAAACAGGCTTTGGCGCCGCTTGCCCTCGTCTTCGCCACAAAGAATGTTATCTTTGCTGAATAGGTGTCTCGCCGGGCGCCGCGAGCCTGGACGTGTGGGACGTCCGGCCATTTCCAACGGGCCACTAGAGTCGGATGATTTTAGATCGAATCGATCTAAAATCTGAATCCGCTCTAGAATGAAAGAAGTGGAGCATGATGTCGTCCGAAAACCGCTTACACTTTTCGGCATCATGCTCTGGCCATCAACTTCAGATCGGGAGAAAACCGGACCGATGACCAGCCCCAGCAACCCTAAGAAGGGCGCTTTCGCCACCCGTCCGGCGCTGGCGCGCATGGTTGCGGTCAAGCGTCTCTTTGCCCGGATTGTGCTGGTTTCCGAACAGCTTCTGCCGCGACTGCTGCTGCCGGCATCCATTCTGGCCCTGTTCCTGTCCGCTGCCTGGTTCGGCATTTTCCGCATTGCCCCGGATATTCTGCGTTTTCTGATGCTTGCCGTCTTCGCGGTCGGCTTTGCCATCTCCCTCTATCCGCTGCGCCGATTGCGCTGGCCGGAGACCGCCGAGGCAGATCGGCTGCTGGAGGAGCGCAATGGCCTCGCCCACCAGCCGGTCACGGTGCAGGAGGACGAGCCGGCGCTCGACACGCCCTTTGCCCGCGCGCTCTGGCGCGAACACCAGACCCGTATGGCCGAGCGCATCGCCGCCCTGGATGCCGGCCTGCCCAGACCCGATATCACGCGTTACGACCGTTTCGCCATGCGCGCCGTCCCGGCTTTACTGCTGGTGACGGCTTTCAGCTTTTCCATGTCCAACAGCGGCGGCTCGATCGGCGATGCCTTCACGGCATCCACCTCCATGTCGAGCAACCCGGATGTTCGCGTCGATGCCTGGGTGACCCCGCCCTATTATACAGGCGAAGCGCCTGTCTATCTCACAGGCAATGTCGACAACGCCGGCAATAGCCTGAACGTGCCGCAATTCTCCGAGCTTACGGTACGCGTTTCGGGTGCTGCGACAGATGAGAAAGTGCTGTTCCAGGCAGCCGGCGCGGAAAAGAGCATCGAAATTCCCGAGCAGGCGGCCGATGCCGACAAGCAAGGCCCGGCGGGCGCAAAGCCTGCAACTCCGCCTGTCGTACCGCCTGCCGCAAACAGCAGCGGCAATACTCCGGCTACCGAGGGAATGGTTGCCCGCACCCACGTTCTCAAGCTCGAGAAGGGCGGCGAACTGACCGTCAACGGCAAATCCTGGTCCTTCAACGTGGTCATCGACAAGCCGCCGGAGATCACCTTCGACGGCATTCCGCACGCAACGGCGAACGGCGCGCTGGAACTCGGCTTCAAGGTCAAGGATGATTACGGCGTCGAGGAAGCCCACGCCGAGATCGTACCGGTCGAATCCGATCCCGCCGCGACCCCGCTCTACGGGCTGCCGGAATACAAGCTGGAGATCCCGCGTCGCGACCGCCGCAACGGCAAGGGCCTGGCGAGCCACGATCTGACGCAGGACCCGCTCGCCGGCAAGCGCGTCCGCATCACCCTGGTTGCCAAGGATGGCGCCGGCCAGACCGGCCGCAGCGCGCCTTACGAGATGGTGCTGCCATCTCGCAATTTCAGCCAGCCGCTGGCCGCCGCCGTGGCCGAGGAACGCCAGGTCTTCGCGCTCGATACCCGCAGGATGCCGGAGGCGATCGAGCTCAACAAGTCGCTGACCATCCGCCCCGAAGAGACCATTCCCGACCTCGGCAATTATCTGGCGATCAAGTCCGCACTGACGCGGATGAAGCTCGCAAGCAGCGAAGCCTCGCTGAAGGATACGGCCGACTATCTCTGGCAGATCGCGCTCGGCATGGAAGATGCGCAGCTGACCGACGCGGAAAAGGCTTTGCGCGACGCCCAGCAGAAGCTTTCCGATGCCTTGCAACGCAACGCCTCCGACGCCGAGATCAAGAAGCTTACCGATGAGCTGCGCAAGGCGATGGACGCCTATATGAAGGAGCTGGCCGAGCGCATGCGCAACATGCCGGCCCAGCCCAACCAGCGCTCCGCCAATATCCTGCGCCAGCAGGATCTGCAGCGCATGATGGACCAGATCGAAAATCTCGCCCGCTCCGGCAATCGCCAGGCCGCGCAGCAGATGCTCTCGGAGCTGCAGCAGCTGATGAACAGCCTTCAGGCCGGCAAGCCGCAGCCAGGACAGCAGCAGAACCAGGCCGCAAACGACAAGATGCGCGAGCAGATGGACAAGCTCGGCCGCATCATGCGCGACCAGCAGAAGCTGATGGACCAGACTTTCAAGCTCGACCAGGCCATGCGCGACCGCATGCAGCGCGGCGATTCCAACGAGGATGGCGACGGCCTGATGGACCAGCCGCTGCCCGGCCTCAACGACCCGATGCGCCCGGATATGGGCCAGCGCAACCAAGGCCAGCAGGATCAGCAGCAGGGCCAGAACCAACAGGGCCAGAACCAGCAAGGTCAGAATCAGCAGGGCCAAAAGGGCAGTGATCCCACCGACGGCATGACGGCCGATCAGCTGCGCGATGCGCTGAAGCAGCTGCGCCAGCAGCAGGACGACCTCGGCAAGCAGCTCGGCGAACTGCAGAAGAACCTCGGCTCGCTCGGCATGAAACCGAACCAGAATTACGGCAAGGCCCAGCAGGAGATGAAGGGCGCGTCAGGCCAGTTGACCGAAGGCAATGGCGAAGGCGCCGTGCAGGGCCAGGGACGTGCGCTGGATGCGCTGCGCAAGGGCACGCGCGAGATGATGAACCAGCTCATGGCCCAGATGCAGCAGCAGGGACAAGGCCAGGGTCAGGGACAGATGCCGGGACAGATGGGTCAGGGCGGTCAGAACGGCCGCGATCCGCTCGGCCGGCCCCGTAATAACGACGGTCCCCTGGACACTCCCGATTCCGACATGGTGCCGAAGGTCATCGATGCCCAGCGCGCCCGCGAAATTCTCGACGCCATTCGCGAACGGCTGAGCAACAATCCCTCATTGTCGGAAGAGCGGCGCTATCTGGAGCGTTTGCTGAATCTCGGTCAATAGGGCAGCCTGCCATCGTCGTTGCCTGCCTTTCATGCTTCGTAAAGAGGGATGATATGAAGACCAAGCTTGCCAATATTTCAGATCTGCCTGTCACGACAGGACTGCCCGGTATTGCCGACGCGGATGCAAGGCTCAGCGGCAAGCACGAGATCAGACTGGCCAAGGCCGTGGGCATTACGCAATTCGGCGTGAATCTCGTCACGCTCGATCCCGGAAGCATGTCATCATCACGTCACTGGCATATGGCGGAGGATGAGTTCCTTTATATTCTGACGGGCGCCCCGACGCTGATCGACGAAAACGGTCCCCATATCCTCGGGCCTGGCGATGTCGTGGGATTCCCGGCGGGGCAACCGAATGCCCATCATTTGCTCAATCATTCCGCCGCCGCGGTGACGATGATCGTCGTTGGCTCAAGAAAGCCGGGGGAGGAAACCATCTACTATCCGGATGACGATTTCGGACCTATCCGCAAATGATGATGAAGTCGGCACAGGAAACGACTGCGCCGACAATCGACAAATTTCAAGCAGCCAAGGCTCGCGCAACCGCCTTGCGGATATCGGGCAGCGCAAATGGTTTGGCGACGACGTCGACGATCTTTTCCATGAGGTCGTCGGCGCGCTCGCGCTGCTCGGCATAGCCGGTCATCAGCAGGATCTTCATCCCCGGGCAGGCCGAATGCGCCTGATGGGCAAGCTCGATGCCGTCCATCACGGGCATGCGAATATCCGACAACAGCAGGTCGTAGCCGCCCTGCTTCAGCTTCTCCAGGCCTTCCGCGCCATCGGCAGCCTCTTCGGTCTCGTGACCGTCCAAGCGCAGCGCGCGGGCGACGAAGGTGCGAAGCGAATCTTCGTCTTCCGTGATCAGAATTTTTGCCATGGTCCGTGCTCCTGGTCCGTCATGTTCCGCGACCGAAATCACCAGAATTCCGTTTGCGATCGGTAAACGACGGACAGGCGATGGGCTCCGTGGTTAACGAGTCGTCATCGCTGGAGCAGAATGGGACAGGCGGACAGGCGCCGGCATTAACTCAGAATCAAGCCTCGACGTCGCCGGTGACGACGCCGACGAAGGGCAGTTCGCGGAAGGCGTAGG
The DNA here is from genome assembly GCF_044769665.1 of Rhizobium sp. NPDC090279. NCBI lineage: Bacteria > Pseudomonadati > Pseudomonadota > Alphaproteobacteria > Hyphomicrobiales > Rhizobiaceae > Rhizobium > Rhizobium sp. NPDC090279. Next base: position 11,895 of record NZ_JBIVYI010000007.1, read on the forward strand.
CGACATCCATGCCGTAGCCGACGACGAAATAATCCGGGCATTCGAAGCCGACATAATCGGCCTCCAGCTCTTCCTGGCGCTTGACGCTCTTGTCGAGCAGCACGGCCAGCGTGACGTTGCGGGCGCCACGCTCATAGAGCAGCTCCTTGGCAAAACGCAGCGTGCGGCCCGATTCCAGAATATCGTCGATCAAGAGGACGTCACGGTCCTTCACGTCGCTGTCGATATCCTTGACGATGCGAACGCCCTGCGAAACCGTGCCGGCGCCATAGCTCGAAAGGGTGATGAACTCGACCTCGGGAGCAAGCCCGGTCTCATGCAAGGCGCGCAGCAAATCGGCTGCGAAGATGAACGAGCCCTTGAGAATGGCGATGACGAGGAGATCTTTCGTCGGCCCGCTGGCGATTTCCTTCGCCAAGGCGTGATTGCGCTCGGCGATCTGCTCGGCAGTGAAAAGCGGCTCGATATTCTTCCCGCGTACGACAGGCATTGATTGGCATGCTCCATGGCTGCGCGGCCCGTGGCCGCCGATCAAGCCTTAGCCCGTAGCACAATCGGCAAGCCCGACACACCCCCAGAGTCGGATGATTTTAGGTCGATTCGACCTAAAATCTGGTTCCACCCCGGAATCGAATAGGCAGAGCATGATGTCGCCCGAAATCCCCTGACACTTTTCGGCATCATGCTCTAAGGCATAAAGGAAAGCCGAACATCCGGCGTTTTTCCACCGGGATGCTGCAATCGCGTCGAGAATCCGCGGCTTTCATGGGGCCCGAGGCGGTCGACCGGTGTATCGACGACAATACTCCTGACCAGCTGATTGCCGGCAAAGAGATCGGCCCGCACTTGCGGAACCGAAAGCGTGGCACCGCTGACATTCTCGATGATGCCGTTCAATCTCAATACGGGCAGGCCATTCTCATCCCGTGGCGTCAGCGTCACATGCGAAAACTGCAGCGGTTCGGTCGTCGCCTCGGCGGATGCGCCGGAGAAACCCGAGAAACCGCCCGAAAGCCCGAAAATTAGTATTGCGAGGCAGACGATAAGCGCCACGAAACTGCGCCGCGATGCCTGCTGCAAGACTTCCTCGATACCGCGCAGGACGGACAGGATGCGTGAGAAGGTGGTCTTGCGCGTCGCCGGCTGCGGCCTTGATTGCGGCCGTCCGCCGGAGCGCATGTTGACGCCCGATGCGGTTCTCCCGCGCGCGCCGGAAACGGTCACGAATTCGGCATCGACGATATCGAGCTTCGGCATGACGTAATGCGCCTGGCCAGATCCCGTTCCGCGCTCGGGCGGAATGAGGTCATAAACCAGCCCCATCTGCTGTTGACGGTGGCGAAAAGCGCCCATGATGGCCTCCCGTTGCGGTGATCCACATGGTTTCGACGCCCATTGCCAATCTGGGCATTGAAACGAATCCTGCCCAGTCGTAAATTTTATTGGTTAATGCTTCGCAAAGATCGCCATGAATGGGGCGCCTTTCCAGAAAAATTTACCGGCTGTTAATGCCATTGGTTAACAAGTCGCCTGATTGAACCCTGCGGAAGACTGGACTGCCCGTTGATTCATTTTGAGAACGTCGGTTTGCGCTACGGCATGGGTCCGGAAATCCTCCGTGACCTGAGCTTCGACATACCGAAGAAATCGTTCCAGTTCCTGACCGGCCCCTCCGGCGCCGGCAAGACGACGTTGCTGCGGCTGCTCTTCATGTCGCTGCAGCCGACCCGCGGGCTGATCCGCATGTTCGACCGGGAGATATCCTCGATCCCGCGCAGCGAGCTGCCGCTGCTTCGCCGCCGTGTCGGCATCGTCTTCCAGGATTTCCGGCTGCTCGAACATTTGACGACCTATGAAAACGTCGCGCTGCCCCTGCGCGTGCGCGGCAAGGAGGAAAGCTCGTACCGCACCGACGTCTTGGAGCTTTTGAAGTGGGTCGGCCTGGGCGAGCGCATCAACGTGCTGCCGCCGGTGCTCTCGGGCGGCGAGAAACAGCGTGCCGCCATCGCCCGCGCCCTCATCGACCGCCCGGAAATCCTGCTTGCCGACGAACCCACGGGCAATGTCGACCCGCCGATGGCGCGGCGCCTGCTCAACCTGTTCCTGGAGCTCAACCGTCTCGGCACCGCCGTCGTCATCGCCACGCACGATCTCGCCCTGATGGACCAGATCGAGGCCAGACGCATGATTCTATCGGGGGGGCATCTCGATATCTATGACTGAGCCCACCCCCCGCAGGAACGCCCCCAACGCCAGGGTCCCGCAGGCGCGACAGACGCCCGCGGCACCTGCGGAGCGCAAGCGCCCGGAGATGCGCGTTCGCCCGACCGGGCCGATCGTGCCTTCCTCCAACATTCAGGGCAACGCGCTGATCGTCGTCATTGCCATCATGGCCTTTCTCGCCTGCCTGACGCTCGGCGCGGTCAGCATGGTGCGCTCGACCGCGGCAAGCTGGGAAAGCCAGATTTCCCGCGAGATCACCATCCAGATCAAGCCCGACGACAATCTCGACATGGAAAAGACGCTGGCGAGCGCCCGCGACATCGCGCTAAGCTTCGTCGGCACCAAGTCGGGCCAGATCGTCGACGAAGCGGCGACCGCGCGCCTGCTCGAGCCCTGGCTCGGCGCCGGCCTCGACATCAAGGAACTACCGGTTCCGCGTCTCGTCATCATCACCATCGACGAGACGCATCCACCTGACTTCGAGGCGATGCGCAGCCTGCTCAAGGCGCAGATCCCGCAGGCGACCTTGGATGACCATCGCACCTGGGTCGACCGGCTGGTGTCGATGGCGCATACCACAGTCCTCATCGGTACCGGCGTCCTGCTGCTGGTCTTCACCGCCATGGTGCTGACGGTGGTCTTCGCGACGCGCGGCGCGCTGTCCGGCAACCGCCACATCGTCGAAGTGCTGCATTTCGTCGGGGCCGAAAGCACCTTCGTCGCCAATGAATTCCAGAAGCATTTCCTGAAGATCAGCCTCAAGGGATCGGCAGCCGGCAGCGGGCTCGCCGCCCTGTTTTTCGCAACGGCCGGCGTCCTGCAGAGCCATACGATCGCCACGCCGCAGACCGATCAGGCAACGGCACTCTTCGGAACTTTCTCCGTCGGCGCGCTCGGCTATGTCGGCATTCTCGCCACCATGATCATCATAGCGCTGCTGACGACGCTGACGGCACGCTTCACCGTGATGCGCACAATCTACGAGATCGATCTGATCCGTTCCGATCCCGGTCGGGCGGATAGCGTACAGAATTGACGTTTCGGTGATGTTTTTTTACCGTCTGCCAGCCCGTTCCTTGCCGCAATTGGCGTATAGTAGCGAATCATGAGCATGGATCTGACGACTCGCAAGACCGTGAGTTCGCAGACGCTGCGTGAGCAATCCCGCGGCGACAGACCTGTGCGCCGCAGCCTGTTCCGGCGCCTTTTGCGCTGGGGCGGCTTCGCCTTCATTTTCCTGGTCGCCATCGTTTTTGGCGGCTTCCTGCATTTCGCCGATTCGATCACCACCTTGAAGCCGCCGCTGGACCCGAAGGCCGACGCCATCGTGGTGCTGACCGGCGGCTATCAGCGGATCGATCAGGCCGTGGAACTGCTGCGCACGGGTGCGGGCAACCGCTTGCTGATCTCAGGCGTTCATCCGACCACGACGCCGGCGCAGATCCGCAAGCTGACGCAGAGCCCGGCCAATCTGTTCAACTGCTGCGTCGACATCGGCTATGACGCGCTCGATACGATCGGCAATGCCCGCGAAGCGGCAAAATGGATTCACGCCAGAGGCTACAAGAGCGTTCTCGTGGTGACGAACAACTATCACATGCCGCGCAGCCTGGCGGAACTGAAATATGTCGACCCATCGACCGACTTCATTCCCTATCCCGTCGTCAACTCCGATCTGAAGACCAAGAACTGGTTCACGGACCCGAATGCGCTGCGCACGATGATCGCTGAATATGCCAAGGTACTGCTCGCAGGCGCCCGCAACATCACCGGCCTCGGACGTCCTACAGGCTTGCGCTCGCGCCAACCGCTCGATGACGACGACTGAGGCATGTCGCTGAAGACACAAAACCGCGCGCGCGACGACTTTTTATTGACGCTGTAATCGTGTAGGCAAACCTTCGGATGCCGGCGCAAGCCGGTGCGTTGGGAAAGCCTCGATGATTATCTTGCGTTCGATCCTGTTCAATACAGCCTTCTATGCCAATCTGATCATTCGAATGATCGTGTTGACGCCGATCTATTTCCTGATGCCGCGCAAGGCGGCCTACGCGATCCCGAAGGCATGGGCGAAATCCAGCACCTGGCTGATGGAGAAGATCGTCGGCACGACCTTCGAGGTCGAGGGCCTGGAGAACATCCCCAAGGGCAGTTTCATCTTCGCGCCCAAGCATCAATCCTTCTGGGACACCTTCGCGCTGCTGCCCTATCTCGACGATCCGGTCTATATCCTGAAGCGCGAGCTCCTATGGATTCCGCTGTTCGGCTGGTATGCCATGAAGCAGCGCATGATCCCGGTCGATCGCAGCGCGCGCGGCAAGGTCATGTTCGACGTCCTGAAGCGCACCCGCGAGGAACTTTCCACGGGCCGCCAGCTCATTATTTATCCCGAAGGCACCCGCCGCCCGCCGGGAGCCGAGCCCGTGTATAAGTACGGTATCGCTCGCATGTACCGCGACCTTGGAATTCCCGTCGTCTCGGTCGCCATGCACCCCGGCCTGTTCTGGCCGCGCCGCACCTTCCGCAAATATCCCGGCCATATCAAGGTGCGCATCCTGCCGCCGATCGAGCCCGGCCTGGACCCTGATGCCTTCTTCGCGCGCCTGATCGAGGAAACGGAAAAGGCAAGCGACGAGCTGCTGGTCGAGACGGTCGCCGACAACCCGCATCTGCCGCTTCCTCCGACCGCGGCCCAGCGTCTCGCCGAAATCGGCAAGGCGAAGCCGGTGACCGCCGCGGTTTGAGACTCTCGACGCGAAGAAGCGGGCTCAGGATGCCTCTCGCATCCGCTCCACTTCACCGGCCACCTGCTCGAGCCAATGATCGCGGATGCCCATGTCGCGCAGATGCGTCAGCGTATTGAAGAGGTAGGCATCGTTCGGACCGGAGCGTCCGTTGGCGGCTTCCACCACATGGGCCGCCTCGATCGCATCCAGAGAACCGGCATATTGCCTGTGGTTGCGATCGACGACATAGGCGACGGCGGTGACGCGCCGGCCGTCGGCAAGCCGGATCGGCAGCGTTTTTTCCAGATAGACGTTGGTGACGAGCTCGCGGTCGCGCAGATAGGTCAGCACCTCATCCCAATCGGCGGCCGGCACGCGAAAGGCGATGCCGCGGCAGGAGCCGCCGCGATCGAGGCCAAGGACGAGGCCTGGGCTTTCTTCCGTGCCGCGATGGACCCAGGAATGGACGCAGAGCGAGCGGCGATAACCAAAAATAAGGGCCTCGGCCCGTTCGTCGTAACCAAAGCCCGGATTCCACATAAGCGATCCGTAGCCAAACACCCAAAATTCGTCCATATCCAACGCCAAATCACTGTGAAGCTTCAGTCCAACCATTGGAGAACAACATGGCAGCGTCAAGCCAGAGCGTAACGACTGGTCGAGGCAAGCGTCTTTGGCTTATCCTTCTGGGGCTGCTTGTGGTCGTAGCCGGGCTTTATACCGGCGGATGGTATTACGCGACGAGCTTCGTCAGAGCCAACGTCCTGAAGGCGCTCGGTCAGCAGAACAGCGCCGGCGTTGCCGGCAAGTGCGAGAACATGGCCTTCAACGGCTTTCCGTTCTCAATCGGCCTGACCTGCGACACGGTGACGGTAGACAACCAGACCCGCGGTGTTTCGGCCAATTTCGACATGCTGAGCGCATCGGCTCCGGTCTTCCAGCCCAACCACGTCAGCTGGAACCTGAAATCTCCGGCCGAATTGCGCACGACCGCCGGCCTGACGGTATCGGCCGAATGGGCCGACCTGCAATCGAACCTCGTCGCCAGGGGGCGCGGCGTCGCACAGAGCCAGACCGTTATCGATGGGCTGAAAGCAGGCATCGTCTCCTCCTTCACCGGCCAGAGCGTCGATGTCACGGCCGCCCATACCGAGATGCATGCCAGTCAGAACGGCAGCGACCTGGATTTCGCCATCGGCGTCGAAAACGCCAATGCCGTGATCAAGGATTTTCCACAGACCCTGCCGACCGCCTCGACCAGCGCCAACGTGACGCTGACGGGCAAGGCCGGCTTGCTCGACGGCAGCGACCGCGAAGGGCTTCGCGGCACCGCGGGCGTGCTGCACCAAGCCGTCATCGATATCGGCGACGGCCGCGTCATGACGCTCTCCGGCCCCTTCAATTTCGACGATAGCGGATTTTTGTCCGGCCAGTTCAAGCTGGAGATCAACCAGATCGAACCGTGGGGCGACAGCCTGACCGCCGCGCTTCCCGCCGCCAAGAGCATCATCAAGACAGCAACCAAGATGCTGAAGGCACTTGCAAACGGTGCTGACAAGGTTTCGGTCGACCTGACCGCCGATCGTGGCCGCCTGTCGCTCAGCGGCTTCATCCCGCTCGGCAAAATCCCGCCGATCTGAGAGATCGGCACTTTCGCCTCAACGGGGAGAACACAAGAGACTTCGCTACGCTTTGCCTCCGCCGGAAATATCCTTCAGGAAGAATATTTCCGGGCTCGATTGGACGATGCGAAGATCGATGCTGCCGGCCGCCTTGAAGCCATTGCGGCGATGCCAGGCCTGCGGCTCGACTTCAGCCCATTCGCTCGAGGTCATCAGATGCTCGGCGCCCTCTTCGATCATGGCGCTCTCCCAGGCCCGGAAAAGGGCGGTCCCCACGCCACCGCGCTGCTGCAATGGCAGCACGCGGATCATGTCCATATAGGGTATCTTGCCCCAGAAGCGGCTGAAGCGCAGGAAACCGAGGATTTCGCCATCCTGTTCGGCGATGAAATATTCGCCGTGCCGGATGCAACGCCCGATCCAGTCCTCGCTTGCGTCATCGTGCTCAAAGAGCCAGGGCAAGTCTTCGCAGCGCCCGCGTCTGACGATCATGAGCCCTCCCTCGGCCCCTCATCCGCCCTCCTGAGCTTGTCGAAGGGCGGCACCTTCTCCCAACGGGGAGAAGACGGAAGAGCAGCTACTCCTTCGCATCCAGCGCGTGACGGCCGAAGTCAGGCACGTCGACATCCTGGCCGGCCTCGACGATCGAGCGACGAATGGCGCGGGTACGGGTAAACAGTTCGAAGATCTTCTCGCCGTCCCCCCAGCGAATGGCGCGCTGCAGCGATGCGAGATCTTCCGAGAAACGCGACAGCATCTCCAGGATCGCATCGCGATTGTGCAGGCAGACGTCGCGCCACATCGTCGGATCGGAGGCGGCAAGGCGGGTGAAGTCCCGGAAACCGGAGGCCGAATATTTGATGACTTCCGATTCCGTCACCGTCTCCAGATCGTCGGCCGTGCCGACGATGTTATAGGCGATGAGATGCGGCAGATGCGAGACGATCGCCAGCACCTTGTCGTGATGCTCGGGGTCCATCTCGTCGACGCGGGAGCCGAGCGTTTCCCAGAAATTGCGGAGCGTCTTGATCGCGGCCTCGTCGGTACCGGGAACCGGCGTGAAGATGCACCAGCGTCCCTTGAACAGCCCGGGAAAGCCCGCATCCGGGCCGGACTTTTCCGTACCCGCCAGCGGATGGCCCGGAATGAAATGCACGTTGGACGGCATATGCGGCTGCATCTGCGCGATGACCGAGGCCTTGGTCGAGCCGACATCGGTGACGATGGCGCCCGGCTTCAGATGAGCGGCGATTTCCTTGGCGACGCTTTCCGAGGCGCCCACGGGCACCGAGACGATGACGAGATCGGCGTCCTTGACGGCTTCAGCCGACGACGGCGTGTAGCGATCGCCGAGCTGCAGCTCCTCGGCGCGCTTCAGCGTCTCGGCGCTGCGGGTCGAAATCACCACTTCCTTGGCGAGGTTCAGCCGCTTGAGGTCATGCGCGATGGAGGAGCCGATGAGGCCGATACCGATCAGCGCGATACGGTCAAACTGGATCTTGGTCATGCCTTGCGTCCCATGAATTCGGTCAGCGTGTCGACGAGGCCGAGATTGGCCTCTTCGGTGCCGATGCTCATCCGCAGCGAGTTCGGGAAGCCATAGGCGCGCACGGCCCGCACGATATAGCCGCGGCTGGTGAGGAAATCGTCCGCCTCGGTCGCCTGCTTGCCGTCGATATCAGGGAAGTGGACGAGAACAAAATTCGCGACCGACGGCGTTACCCGGAGGCCGATCGCCTCGAGCGCGGAGGTCACCTTCTCGATCCAGAGCGTGTTGTACGCAACCGCCTTCTCGGTAAAGGCCTGGTCGCGAATCGCCGCCGCTCCGGCAGCGATGGCGGCACCATTCATGTTGAACGGCATGCGCACGCGGTTGAGCGCATCGACGATATCGACAGGCCCGTACATCCAGCCGATGCGAAGCGCCGCCAGGCCGTAGATCTTCGAGAAGGTGCGGGTCATGACGACGTTCTGGTTGGCCGAGACGAGCTCGAGGCCGGCCTCGTAGTCGTTGCGGCGGACATATTCGGCATAGGCCGCGTCGAGCACGAGAATGACATGCTTCGGCAAGCTTGCCTGCAGACGGCGAATTTCGCTGACCGGCACATAGGTCCCGGTCGGATTGGCGGGGTTGGCGATGAAGACCATCTTGGTCTTCTCCGTGACGGCCGCAAGGATGGCGTCGACATCGACGGTGCAATCCCTTTCCTTGACCGTCACCGGCGTCGCGCCGGCAGCCATGATCTGGATCTTGTAAACCAGGAAGCCGTGCTCGGTGATGATGCCTTCGTCGCCGGTGTCGAGATAGGCGTGGCAGAGCAGGCCAAGCAACTCGTCGGAGCCGTTGCCGCAGAGGATGTTGGCCACGTTCAACCCGTGCACGTCGGCGATCGCCTGACGCAATTCCTTGGCCTGGCCATCGGGATAGCGCTCAAGCTGGCCGGCACTATTGCGGAAGGCTTCGATAGCCCTGGGGCTGGCGCCGAGCGGCGTCTCGTTCGAGGAGAGCTTGAACACGCGCGCAACGCCCGGCGCATGCTCCTTGCCCGGCACATAGGCAGCGATATCGAGAATGCCGGGACGGGGGGCGGGCTTGCTCATTTCCATGCTCATCGGATCGACCTTGGGAAGGGCCGGAAAATTCCGGCTTTAGACACCCCGTCGCATTAATGCGGATTGACAAATTTGTCGAGTGTGACGCTAAGCCGACCGCATCAGGGGCCGTCGCGTGTCGTCGGGACGCCGCGCGGTGCCAGAACCGGCACGAAGACACGGCGCGAGGCCCGAACCGCAACCGGGAGCCCCTGATAAAGCCGCTTTTGCGCCTCGACGATGATGACGCCGGAGAAGGCGGGCCACAGGGTGCGGCCGACCCTTTCGAAGGCGCGGCGCAGCCGCAGCACGGTGCGCAGCTTCGAGGGCGGGAAGAACAGCGCCTCGGCCGTCGCGCCCGGCGTGAAATTGGTTTCCCTGAGAAGCGCGGTCAGCTGGCCACGCGAATAGGGCCGGCCGGAGCCGAACGGCGTGTGCTCCATGCGCGCCCAGACGCCGCGCCGGTTCGGCACGGCTATAACGAGCCGTCCACCGGGCGCCAGCACCCGCCAAAGCTCCTTCAACGTCTCGCGCGGGCTTTCGGCGAATTCCAGCGAATGCACCATCAGCACGCGATCGATCGAACTGTCGGGCAGCGGCAGTTCCTCATCAAAAATCAGGGCCGTCGACGATGCCGAGCCCAGCGGCCAGTTCACCGCGCCCTGCCCGGCTGGCATGAAGGCGAAGGTGCGCTCGGTATCCGCGCGGAAACGATCGAGATAGGGGACGGCGTAGCCGAGGCCGACAAGCCGCTCCTCCGGCATGCGCGCCCAGATGGAGGAAAGCGCCATGGCGATCGACTGCTCCGCCAGGCGGCCGAGCTCGGAATGATAAAACTGGCGAAGATCGACAATATCTGCGTGCATCGAAACAAATGTTATCAGCCGAGCGTTGGACTTCAAGGCCGATCGGCTTACATTCTATGGCAACGGAAAAGACGAGGACGATTTTGATCATGAAACCATTGGAATTAGAGATTTTTATCTGCCGTTCCGACAATTACGGCGTCTTGGTCCATGATCCCGAAACCGGGTTGACGGCATCGATCGACGCTCCGGAGGCGGATGCGATCCTGAAGGCCGCCGATCGCCGCGGCTGGACGATCAGCCATATCCTGACGACCCATCACCACACCGATCATGTCGAAGGCAATCTGGCGCTGAAGGAGCAGTTCGGCTGCGAGATCATCGGCCCGATCAACGAGGCTGTCGCCATTCCCGGCCTCGATCGCGCCGTTGCCGGCGGCGATACGTTCGAGTTCGCCGGCCATACGGTCAATGTCATCGAAACGCCCGGCCATACCGCCGGCCACGTCTGCTATCACTTCGCCGACGACAAGCTGCTCTTTGCCGCCGACACGCTGTTTGCACTGGGCTGCGGCCGGCTGTTCGAGCGCACGCCGGCCGACATGTGGGCCTCGCTGCAGAAGCTCGCCGTGCTGCCGGACGAAACGGCCGTCTATTTCGGCCATGAATATACGCTCTCTAACGCCCGATTCGCGCTGACCATCGATCCCGACAACGAGCGGCTGAAATCCCGTGCGGCCGATATCGAGGCATTGAGGGCGGCCGGCAAGTTCACCATCCCGACGACGCTCGCGCTGGAGAAGGAAACAAACCCGTTCCTGCGTGCCGCCGATCCTTCGATCCGCCGCCACCTGCTGATGGAGAGCCGCAGCAACGACGAGGTCTTCGCCGAGATCCGCAAGCGCAAGGACAATTTCTGATGCAGGCAAAAGAGATCATCGAAACGCTTTCCATGCAGCAGCATCCGGAAGGCGGCTGGTACGTGCAGACATTTCGCGACGAGAACGGCGACGCACGCGGCCATTCCACGGCGATCTACTACCTGCTTGAAGCGGGCGACCGCTCGCATTGGCACCGAGTGCGCGATGCCGCTGAGGTCTGGCATTACTATGCCGGCGCGCCGCTCGCACTGCGTCGCTCGGCCGATGGCAAGGCCAGCGAGACGCTCGTGCTCGGCTTGGATCTCGCAAAGGGCGAACGCCCGCAGGCGATCATTCCGGCCGACTGGTGGCAATCGGCCGAAAGCCTCGGCGAATTCACGCTCGTCGGCTGCACGGTCGCCCCCGGCTTCGAATTCTCGAGTTTCGAAATGGCTGCCCCGGACTGGAAACCCTCCTTCAGCTGAACCTCTTTCAGCTTTCACCGACACAGGCCGGTATTGCGGCCAGACAACGCAGTGCGGCGACCTTGAAAAAGCGCCGCTCTGTGTCAGCTTTACAAGGGGAGAGAGAAGATTGATTCAACTGGAGGAGGTTTTTTCGTGCGCCTATTGTTTCCTTTGCTCGTCGCCGCAGGCTCTGTCATGAGCGCTCCTGCCCTTGCCATCGATGCGCCGGCGTCGCCACCGGCCGAACAGCCCCTGAAAAACTTCGTGACCTCGGTCGAAAAGGACGGTTCGATCACGTTCCGCCTCTACGCGCCGGCGGCAAAGGCGGTCTCCGTCGGCCTCGGATCGCGCGATCCGCTGGCGATGCAGCGCGGCGACGACGGCACCTGGAGCGTCAAGACGGACGTATTGAAGCCCGATCTCTACGAATATTATTTCAACATCGACGGTTTTCGCAGCATCGATACCGGCACCAATGCGCCCAAGCCGCAGCGGCACGTGAACACAAGCCTCATCCTGGTGCCGGGCAGCATTCTCGACATCCGCAACGTGCCGCATGGCGATCTCAGGCTCGTGACCCTGAATTCCAAGGCGCTGAAATCGGAACGGCAGATGTATGTCTACACGCCGCCCGGCTACACCGATTCATCGAAGCCGTTGCCGGTCCTCTATCTCTATCACGGCTTTGGCGACACCGTCGGCTCCTGGGTGGCACAGGGTCGAGCACCGCAGATCCTCGATAACCTTCTGGCCGAGAAGAAGATCGAGCCGATGATCGTCGTCATCCCCGACACGGAAACCGACGTGCCGGACGCCATCGCCGAGAATATGCCTAGCTCGGACATCCGCAAGGTGTTCTTTCCGGCCAATGCCGAGGCGGCCGATCGAGAGCTGATCGATGATCTCATCCCCTATATGAAGCAGCACTACCGGGTGCGGAACGACGCGGACGGCCGTGCCGTCGCCGGTCTTTCACAGGGCGGATACCAGGCGCTTGTCTCCGGGCTGTCGCATCTCGGCACCTTCGGCTGGGTCGCGACCTTCAGCGGCGTCAGCACCACCAGCTCGCCGAACAAGGCCGTCGATGCGGCGCTGAACGAACCGGACAAGGTCAACAAGGCGCTGCGCAACTTCACGGTGACGGTCGGCAGCAAGGATGGGGTCGTCGGCAAGGATGTGGCCGGCCTGAAGGCGACGCTCGACGAGAAGAAGATCAAGCACGAATACCACGAATATCCGGATCTCCAGCATGAAATGGATGTCTGGCGGCCGTCGCTTGCCACCTTCCTGGAAGAGGTCTTCAAGAAATGACACCGAGGATAACAGGCAGCGATCGCGGCGGAGCTATTCCGCCGCCTCAGCCTGTACGGGGCCGGTTTTGTCCCGGCGCAGGATCATGCGATGGGCGGCAAGCACCGCGCCGCCGGTGACGAGCAGGCAGGCAAGCGCTATGCCCCAGCTCGGCTCGGCAAAGCCGAAAAGCGTCAGGATCAGCGTCGAGAGCAACGGTGCGGCATAGCTTGCCGCGCCGAGAATCTGGATGTCGCCATTCTTGACGCCGTAATCCCAGGCATAGAAGGCCGCCCCGACCGGAAAGAGACCCAATCCGAGCACCGCGCCCCACTGAGCCGTGCTCTCCGGCCAGATGGTCTCTTCCAGCCCAAGATGGCAGAGGAACGAGAGAATCGATGTCGCGAGGCAGAATAGCGTGACGACGTCGGTGGAAACCGCCTCGAAACGGCGCGTGATCAGCGAATAGCCGGACCAGGTGAAGGCACACAGAAAAGCCGCGCCATAGCCAACGGCATAGGCGCCTTCGAAATGAAAGCCGTTGCGGCCGACGATCAGAACCGTACCCGCGAGCCCCATCAGCGCGCCGACGATGTGATACCAGCGTAGCCGCTCGCCGGGCAGCAAGGCCGAGCCGACGACGATCAACAGCGGCCAGAGATAGGCGATCAGCCCGGCTTCCACCGCCGGCGCATGACGCAGCGCCGTGAAATAGAGGAAGTGGTAGCCGAACAGGCCGACAATACCCGTGATCCAGACCCTGGCAGGCTGGCGCAGCAGTCGCAGACGCTCGGGTCGCAGCAGGAGCACGACGATGCCGGGGATGCTGCCGATCGCAAAGCAGATGGCGAGCAGCTGAAACGGCGGCATCTTGCCGGATGCCACCGTCAAAAGCGCCAGAAACGACCACATCACGATCGCCGAGAAACCCGTCAATGTCGCGCGAAATTTCACCCCTGCCCCCCGGCTCGTTACTGCGGGCATCCCAGACCCGCTGAAGCAATTCCAGGAAAATGCATAGCGATTTTCCATGCGGAATTGCGTAGAAATTGATGGCCTAGACCGTCAAGCGCCCCTATCGAGCTTTTGGCGGTCCTAGCTGCCGTATTTTACGGCTGTGATCGTCACCGTCCCATATTGCGTGGGTATGCGGACGTAGACCGGAGCATAGACATTCATGGCATCGGCCTTGGCAAACCAGATTTCCATATTGTCGCTCTTGGCGAGATAGACATAATCCTTGCGCGTGCTCTTATAGCCGCTCTTCGGCGTGAAACGCACGCCGCAGGCAACCGTCTTACCCTTGAAGCCGTCGGTCGAGAAGGGATGCGATCCCTTTGGCGACAGTTTCAGATCCATGCGCATCTCGCCGTCGAACACGGCCAACGTCTGATTGCAGAGGTTGAGGCTCGGCGTGATCGGAAAAATCATGCCCGATATCGGATCGAGCACGGACTTCAGATCCTCTCCCGTAAGCGGGACCCAGGTATCCGGCCGCTTCGGTTCGGGCGTGATCGTATTCGACGTCACATTGCCGTTGGCATAGGCAACATCATAGGTACGCTCTTTCTTGCCGCTCTTGTAGAAGAGCGTGTAGTGCGTTGCCTGCAGCTTGCTGTCGGCGACGACACCGGTCACATCGGTCCTCGCATCGATTGACGTGACAAGATCGGCAAGCCCCGCGGACGTGATATCGCCACGGATGGTGAACTGCTTGCCGGTGACCTCGGTCTTGAAATCGGCCCTGGCGATCGGCAGCCCGGCCAGGGAAACGCGATAGCGCGTTTCGTGCCGCAGCACGTCGGCCAATGCCATCGCCGGCATCGACGCAACGATCGCTGAAATGAGAAGCCACTTCCGAATTTGAACCATAATCAGGGCCTTCAACGAGGATCAGGCAAGTTATATAGTCGTTTTGCTCACCTGCTGCGAGCGCCAGACAACAGCAGCTTTTTGACGGAATTACGGGAAAACACAAGGTTTGGCTTGACGCGGCCGGCCGCTCTGACTATAGAACCGCAACTTTCCAATTATGGCCTGTTGGATTGCGCGTCGGGTTTTGCCCGGGATGTCTATTCGATGGCCGAGAAAAACAAAAGTAGGTGTACCATGTCCCGCATGTGCGAATTGACCGGCAAGGCCGTCCTCGTGGGCAACAACGTTAGCCACGCCAACAACAAGACCAAGCGTCGGTTCCTGCCGAACCTCTGCCAGGTCACGCTGATCTCCGACGTTCTCGGCCAGCGCTATCGTCTGCGCGTTTCCGCTGCAGCGCTTCGCTCGGTCGAACACCGCGGCGGTCTGGACGCTTTCCTTATCAAGGCAAGCGAAAACGAGCTCAGCATGCGCGCCCGCCTGCTGCGTCGCCAGATCGTCAAGAAGTCCGCTGAAGCGGCAGTCGCTGCCTAAGCTCTAGCACTTCGCGACTATCATACGGACTGAGAGGCTTGCACGGATCATTTCCGGACAAGCCTTTTTCCATGTCCGGTTTCGTTCAACTGGTGGCATCTCCCAGGATAAAAAAATGCTGACACTACGTCACACCCTTATCTACGTTCTGTTGATGACGCTGGTCGTCGTTGCCTCGAACATCCTCGTGCAGTATCCGCTGCAGGCCACGCTCGCCGGCATCAATCTCGCGGATATCCTGACCTGGGGCGCTTTTACCTACCCGGTCGCCTTCCTCATCACCGATCTGACCAACCGCCAGTTCGGCCCCAAGGCTGCGCGCAAGGTGGTGTTTGCCGGCTTCGTCGTCGGCGTCGCGCTGTCCTTCTATACGGCGCAGCCGCGCATCGCGATCGCTTCCGGCTCGGCCTATCTTGCCGGACAGCTGCTCGACATCTCGGTCTTCAACCGCCTGCGCCGCATGGCCTGGTGGCGCGCGCCACTGTTCGGCTCCCTGATCGGCTCGATGCTGGACACGTTGATCTTCTTCTCGTTCGCCTTCGCGCCCTTCTTCGTCTTCTTCGGACCGAACGATCCCTTCGCGATCGATTGGGCGCCGATCCTCGGCACCTTCTCCACATCGGCACCGCGCTGGGTTTCCTGGGCGATCGGCGATTTCTCGGTGAAGGTAACCGTCGGCCTCGTCATGCTGCTGCCCTATGGCGCGCTGATGAACATGCTGAAGCCGATGTCGCAGGCGCCGACCGCCTGAACGACTGACGACAGCGCATACAACATGCTTGTCGAGCAAAAGCAGTAGCGGGCGGAACTGACCGTCCGCTATTTCTCGTTCTGGCTCATGACGTTTTCGTCATGCAGGCGAAATTCCAGCATGAGGCTGCGCTGCAGGATCGAGTGATTGTCGTCCGAGATCAGGATGAGATGCAAAGAGCCGTCGGTGGCGCGGAAGACGTCTATGCCTTCCATATTGTCGATCTGATCTCCTGAACCGGCCTCGAAGATCACCTCGCCATCCACAACCGCGCCCGGCTTGATATCCTTGCCGGCAATGCGGCGGATGCGCGCGCCGAGACCATGCATCAGCGCGAAGCGTCGTTCCAGCAGCAATAGATCGCCATCGGGTAGAAACACGCCGTCGCTGACGCTGAAGCCGGCATGATGCCGGATGGTAAAACGACCATTCAACGGCCCGTCCAGAATGGCGGCAAGCATATTGCCCTCATCGTCCAGGCTCTCCTCGGTGACGATGACGGCACCGCCGGCAAGCGGGCTGGACTGTGGCGCGATCATCAGCGCCTCGAGGCCGCGATTGGCGCGCAGCTGCAACCTCGGGATGGGGACGGGCAAGGCGCCATCAGGCGGCGAAATCTCGAAGCCAGGATCGGGATAGGCATCGACGCGGTGATATTGCTCATAGCTGACGAGGACTTGATTGCCCCGCAGTGCCAGCCCCTCCGCATCCAGCCCCCCCTTGCCGACATCGGCAGCGCCGCGGCGCTCGATCATCGGCATGATGCGTGCGTCGCCGATCCCCTTCAACCGTCCGCCGTCGTCGCGCTCGATCGCCCCGGTCAGCCAATGACCGGTATCCAGTACGGAGATGAAATTGCGTTGGTCGGGACGGAAGCGAATGGCAGAGATGGCGCCGAGAAGCGCGTTGTCCGAACTGAGTTCGAGGCCGCCGACGAATTCCAGCGCGCCGAACCGCGTTTCATTCGAACCCGGCCTGAAGGTGGAAATCACCGTGGCGCGGATATTTGCCGAACCACCTTCTTCTCCATCATCGCCCGAATTGCAGCCGGCGAGCAGTGTTGCAAAAACAGCCGCCGTCAAAACGGTCCATGCTTTGCGTGCACGTCGGCCAGAGAAAGCAATGCCCCCGGGCGGAAAGGGCACCGGCCGCAAGGCCGATGCCGAAGGAGGCCCGAGCGCGCTCAGCTGGCGCGGCGCATGCGCGAGCGCGGCATGCTCGTCTGATCTTCGAACAGTGAGGCAAGCTGCTCCGTCATGGCACCTGCGAGCTCGTCGGCGTCGACGATGGTAACGGCGCGGCGATAATACCGCGTCACGTCATGGCCGATACCGATGGCCAGAAGTTCGACGGGCGAACGCGTTTCGATCTGATCGATCACGGCACGCAGGTGCCGCTCCAGATAATTGCCCGGATTGACCGACAGCGTCGAATCGTCGACCGGCGCGCCATCCGAAATCATCATCAGAATGCGGCGCTGCTCGCGCCGCCCGAGCAGGCGGTTATGCGCCCAGATCAGCGCCTCGCCATCGATGTTCTCCTTGAGCAGGCCTTCGCGCATCATCAGGCCGAGATTGCTGCGCGACCGGCGGTAGGGCTCGTCAGCCGACTTGTAGATGATGTGACGCAGATCGTTCAGCCGGCCCGGTGTCTGCGGCTTGCCGCTGGCAAGCCACTTCTCGCGTGCCTGCCCGCCCTTCCAGGCCTTGGTGGTGAAGCCGAGGATCTCGACCTTCACGCCGCAGCGCTCCAGCGTGCGTGCCAGAATGTCGGCGCAGGAGGCGGCAACCGTGATCGGCCGTCCGCGCATCGAGCCCGAATTGTCGATCAGCAGCGTCACGACCGTATCGCGGAACTGCGTGTCGCGCTCCATCTTGAAGGAGAGCGCCTGCATCGGGTCGATGATCAGACGCGGCAGCCGGGCCGGATCGAGATAGCCCTCTTCCAGATCGAAATCCCAGGAACGGTTCTGCTGCGCCATCAGACGACGCTGCAGGCGGTTTGCGAGCCGGCCCACCGCACCCTGCAGATGCGCAAGCTGCTTGTCGAGGAAGGCGCGCAGGCGTTCGAGTTCGGCCGTGTCACAGAGCTCCTGTGCCGTCGTGGTCTCGTCGAACTCCTCGGTATAGACGTGGTAGTCGACCTTCTCGTTGAAGTCAGCGAAGGGCGTGTTCGGACGGCGGGTTTCACCCGGCGTTTCCGAATCTTCCTCGCCTTCTTCGCTCATGTCGTCGTCGGAAATCTCGCCGCCGTCTTCGGTTGCGCCGTCCTCCATCTGCTCGTCGGAGGCCTCGCTGTCCTCCGCGGGAGCGGCGTCGGAGCCCTCGTCTTCCTTGACGTCGTCATTATCCTGGTCTTCGCCGTTCGGCTTGTCCTCTTCGCTCGGCTGCTCGTCGCTGTCGGGCTCGGACTGCTCGTCACCATACTCTTCGGCCATCTCCATGGCCGACAGCATGGTGCGCACGACACGGGCGAAGCTCTGCTGGTCGTTGATCGCCGAAAGCAGATTATCTAGTTCGCCGCCGGTCTTTTGCTCGATGAAGGGGCGCCAGAGATCGAGAACCTTGCCGGCGCTCTCCGGCGGCTTCTGGCCGGTCAGCTTCTCACGCACGATCATTGCCATGGCTTCGCCGATCGGCGCGTCTTCCTGCCGCTCGATGCCGGAGAAGTTCGCCTTGGCGTATTTCTCCGTATTCATCGAATTGAGGTTGGCGGCGACGCCGCTCATGCGCAACGAGCCGATCGATTCGACGCGTGCCTGCTCGACGGCATCGAAGATGCTGCGGGCATCGGCACCCTGTGGCGCCATGACGGCATGCACGCGGGCGTCGTGACAGGCAAGACGCAGAGCCATCGAATCGCCAAGCCCGCGGGTCACCGCGAGCTCATGGGCTGTCGGCCGCTTCGAAAGCTCCGGCAAGCGGATGCGCTCGCCGGTCATCCCCGGGCGTTCGTTGGCAAATGCCACCTCGACCTCGGCATCGCCGGCGATCGAGCGCACGCAGCCTGTGATCGCCCTGCGCAACGGCTCCATGTCCACCGGAGCACCCGGCTTCGCTTTGGAATTATCTCCGCGACCTGACATGATGTGTCGGCTTTTCCTTAGGCTTCGAGCACGATGTTGGCGGCACTTTCCTTCAGCTCGACACCGAAGGCGCGCTGATAGTGCTCGGCGACCAGCGGGCGCTCCAGCTCATCACACTTGTTGAGGAAGGTGACGCGGAAGGCAAAGGCGACATCGCCGAAGATTTCCGCATTCTCAGCCCAGGTGATGACGGTACGCGGGCTCATGACGGTCGACAGATCGCCGTTCATGAAGGCCGCGCGCGTCAGGTCGGCGACGCGCACCATCTTGGAAACGGTGTCACGACCCTTGTCGGTGCGGAAGGACTTCACCTTGGCGAGCACGATATCGACTTCGTTGTTGTGCGGCAGGTAGTTCAGCGTCGTCACGATCGACCAGCGGTCCATCTGCGCCTGGTTGATCTGCTGCGTGCCGTGATAGAGGCCGGTCGTGTCGCCAAGACCGATCGTGTTGGCGGTCGCAAACAGGCGGAAGGCGGGGTGAGGACGAATGACGCGGCTCTGGTCGAGCAGCGTCAGGCGGCCCGACGATTCCAGCACGCGCTGAATGACGAACATCACGTCCGGGCGGCCGGCATCATATTCGTCGAAGACGAGCGCGACATTGTGCTGATAGGCCCAGGGCAGGATGCCATCCTTGAATTCGGTGATCTGCAGCCCGTCCTTGACGACGATCGCATCCTTGCCGACGAGGTCGATACGGCTGACATGGCTGTCGAGGTTGATGCGGACGCAAGGCCAGTTGAGGCGCGCGGCAACCTGCTCGATATGCGAGGACTTGCCTGTGCCGTGGTAGCCCGAGATCATCACGCGGCGGTTGTGAGCAAAGCCGGCGAGAATAGCGAGCGTGGTCTCGCGGTCGAAGAGATAGTCCGTGTCCAGATCGGGCACGTAGGCGCTGCCCTGACTATAGGCAGGAACGCGAATGTCGGAATCAATGCCGAAGGCTTCACGGACCGAAACGGTTGTGTCGGGAACTTCGGAAATATCAAGGTCAATCTTGCTCATCATGTCTCCAGGGCGGGTGGCTCTCACCCTGCCATATCAAACTCAACCGATTTATCCGAAACGCCGCAGCTTGTTGCCCGCATCCGTTCGGTCGGAACAGCGGCGATACTTCTCCGGGACTAAAGCAAAATCTCGGCGCGATGATATGATCGCTTGCGAGCATCCTTGAACAGAGTCCCCGGACAAGAAACGCCGCGTCCGGAAAGTTGACCGAGGTGCAGCAAGCCAAATGCGCACCCTGCCGCGGTTGCCCGCAGCTTCAGCCGATTTGGACCATACCTGATTGAAGGCGGAGAGCAAGGACGGGAATTAACAAAAACCGTTCTGCTTCAATAATTGATAGGCCTGAATAACCGCGCGAAAGCGCTCCTCGGAACCACGGTCGCCGCCATTGGCATCGGGGTGGTGCATTTTCACGAGTTCCTTGTAACGTCGCTTGATATCCGGTGCCGAGGCATTGGCGCCGAGCCCCATCGTGTCGAATGCTTTCGCCTCCAGCGTTTTCAGCTTGCGCTGCTGCGGGAAACGCGGGCCGCTGCCGCGGCCGTCGCCATCCTTGACGAACCCGAAGGGATCGCGAACCCGGGTATAGGCGCCAGAGCGGATTTCCGACTGCAAGGGGCTGTTCTTTGCCGCCTTGTTGACGCCGACCGTCCAGGTCGGACGGTGGCCGGTAATGGCTTCCTTCTGGTAGCGCGCGATTTCCCCGTCCGAGAGGCCGGAGAAATAATTGTAGCCCTTGTTGTATTCTTTGACGTGCTCGAAGCAGAACAAAAAGAACTGCCCTTCCGCATTGCGCCCGACCGGGGCGCGATGCGTGCCGTGCTTGTCGCAGCCGTCCCACTGGCACGTCGGCGGGCCCTGCTCGGGCTCCTGCGCGCGTTTGCGGCGGGTACGGATGCGATCGAAATATTTTGAATCAAGTCTCATGGCGCCCTAATTATGGGGCCTTGGTTACCCCACAACAAGAATTGACAAACAGGAATGTTATAGGCTTTGTGGGAGCCTTTTTTCGAGAGCGAGGTCGAAGCGGGAATATGGAAACGACACTGCAATCCCGCATTGAGCGGAAGCTCAGCGACGCTTTCGCGCCCGAGCGCCTTGCCGTCATCAATGAAAGCCACCTGCATGCGGGCCATCAACCCGACATGACCGGAACCGGTGAGACTCATATAAGAGTTCGCATCGTTTCCGCCAAGTTCGCGGGCATGCCGCGTCTTGCGCGGCACAGGGCGATCAACGAGCTTTTGAAGCCGGAACTGGACGCAGGCCTGCATGCGCTGGCCGTGGAGCCTGCAGCCCCCGGCGAATCGGTTCGCTGGTAGCCGGGCAAAAGGTGGCGGCCTAGTCCGGCTTTGCCTCTTCCGTCTCGGCGGGGCGAATGCGCAGCTTGGTGATGCGGTTCTTTTCCCGCTTCATGACGATGAAGCGCTTGCCGTAGAAGGTGAACGCCTGACGCTCTTCCGGAATGGTCATCGATTCGTGGATGACGAGGCCGGCAATGGTAGTCGCCTCTTCGTCGGGCAGGTCCCAGTCGAGCGCGCGGTTGAGGTCGCGGATAGGCACGACGCCATCGACGACGATCGAGCCATCGGCCTCCTGACGCACGCCCTGGATATCGAGATCGTGCTCGTCGGCGATATCGCCGACGATTTCCTCCAGAATGTCCTCCAGAGTAACGATGCCCTGCACCTCGCCATATTCGTCGACGACGACGGCAAAATGCTGCTTGCGGCGCAGGAAGGCATTGAGCTGATCTTCGAGATTGGTGCTGTCGGGCACGAACCAGGGTTTTTGCGCGATCTTGACGATGTCGAGATTTTCCGGCTCGACATTCCGCTCCGCCAACGCCCGCAGCAGATCCTTGGCGTGGACCACGCCGATGATGTTGTCGATCGTGCCGCGCCAGAGCGGCATACGCGTATAGGGACTGTCGAGGATGGCGCGCACCACGATCTCTGGCGGGTCGTCGGCATTGATGGCGCGCATCGCCGTGCGGTGAACCATGATGTCGGACAGTTCCAGCTCGCCGAGATCGAGCACGCCGCCCAGACGGTCGCGGTCGGCCTTGACGACCGATCCCTCGCGATGAAGCAGGTCCACCGCACCGCGCAACTCCTCATGCGCCGACAGCATCGATACCTCCCTGGAAAGGTTGATGCCGAACAGGCCGAGAATCCAGCGGACGATGGCATTGACGAAACTCGAGACCGGGCCGACCACGGCAACGAATAGCCGCACGGTGCTGGCGACGTTGAGGGCGAAACGATCCGGCGTCGAAATCGCCCAGCTTTTCGGCAGCACTTCGGCGAAGATGACGAGGATGACCGTCATCGCCGCCGTCGCCAGCGCCACGCCGGAATTGCCGAACAGGCCGAGGAACACGCTGGTCGCAAGCGACGAGGCCAGAATGTTCGCGAGATTATTGCCGATGAGCAAGGCGCCGATCAACCGGTCTCGCCGCTCGATCAGGCGACGCACGATCCCGGCCTGCTCGTCGCCGTTCGCTTCCAGCGTATGGATGCGGGTGCGCGAGACGGCGGTGAGCGCCGTCTCCGAACCGGAGAAAAAAGCCGACAACAGCACGAGCACGACGATCGAGACGATCTCGGGCCAATATTCCAACAACACAGCCAGCGTGCCCTCGACCGTCATCAGGGATGCTTTTCCTTCAGGAAGCTCAGGACCTCGGAAGACGGCACGTCGTCGGCAACGAAGGACTGGCCGATGCCATGGGTCAGGATGAAGGTGAGTTTGCCGCTCTTGACCTTCTTGTCCTGCGCGATCGCGTCCATCAGCGTTTCGGCCGGTGGCAGCTCGCCAGGGATATCTCCCATCCGTGTCGGCAGGCCCACGGCCTTCAAATGGGTCTCGACGCGCTTTGCATCATCGGGACTTGCCAGATTGAGGCGTGCGGAAAATTCATGCGCCAGCACCATGCCGATCGCGACACCCTCGCCATGCACCAGCCGGCGGCTATCATAGGCAGTGGCCGCTTCGAGCGCATGGCCGAAAGTGTGGCCGAGATTGAGCAGGGCGCGCGGTCCGTTTTCGCGCTCGTCGGCAACGACGACATCGGACTTTGCCTGACAGCTTGCCGCGATCGCCTCGATGCGGGCCGCGCCACCGGAAAAAACATCCTTCCAGTTTGCCTCCAGCCAGGCGAAGAAATCCGGCTTGTCGATCAGGCCGTATTTGGCGACTTCGGCATAACCGGCGCGGAATTCGCGCTCGCTGAGCGTATTCAGCACATCGGTATCGGCAAGCACGAGATCCGGCTGATGGAAGACGCCGACGAGGTTCTTGCCGTGACGGGTATTGATGCCGGTCTTGCCGCCGACGGACGAATCCACCTGCGACAGAAGCGAAGTCGGAACCTGGACGAAACGGACGCCGCGGCGCACGATGCCGGCGGCAAAGCCCGAGAGATCGCCGATGACGCCGCCGCCAAGCGCAATCACCGCATCGTTGCGCTCGACGCGCGCGGTCAGCACCGCGTCGCACACGGTGATCAGATGCTCGAAGCTCTTGGTCTTTTCCCCGGCGGGCAGAACGAGACTGGAGGCCTGGATGCCGGCCGCTTCAAGGCTTGCGACCAACGCATCGAGATAGAGCGGTGCGACGTTCTCATCGGTGATGATGGCCGCCTTGCGGCCCTTCAACCGCGCTGCGATCTCACGCCCTGCACGCGCGATCAGGCCGGGGCCGATCAGGATGTCATAGGCGCGCTCGCCAAGAGGCACGCGCACGAGACGCTCTGCTAAGGCCGGTGTGATCGCATTCATGGCATTTTGCTTTCTGCTGTCTTTCCCTCGGCGATGGCGGCAAGAACTTCCTTGACCATGATGTCCTTGCTGACGTCGCGGGAAAGAACCGTGAGATCGGCTTCCGCATAGATCGGATAACGCGCATTCATCAGGTTCTCGAGGGTCTGTTTCGGATTCTCGGTCTTGAGCAGCGGCCGCGTGTCACGCTTGTTGACCCGGTCCCAAAGCACGTCGAGATCGGCCTTCAGCCAGACGGATAGGCTGCCGCGCTTGACATGTAGCCGTGTGCTTTCATTGATGAAGGCGCCGCCGCCGGTCGAAACGACACGCGGGCCGCCCTTGAGGAGCCGCTTGATGACGCGCGTTTCCAGCGCCCGGAACTCCACCTCGCCGTAAGCGGCAAACAGTTCGGCAATCGTCATGCGCGACACGCGCTCGATTTCGATATCCGTATCGACGAAGGGAAGGCCGAGCTGCTGCGCAACGGGCCGGCCGATCGAGGATTTTCCTGCGCCCATCAATCCCACGAAGACGAGATTGCGCTGACCCAGCGCAGCGCGCGCCCTGTCTTTAAGGCTCTCGGCAAGGGTCAGGACTTGTTCACTCATCGGCCCATTCACAATTTCTTTGGAAACGGTATCGTCAAATGCGCTGGTAGCGTCAAGACGCCGCTGCCGTAAACATGTCTGCAATATCCTTCAGCTAACCCTTGAAGGACATAATTATCGCGCATCGCCACGCCAATGAACGGGCGAAGGAGAGTTTTCGAATGCCGACCCTGTTTCGCTTCCTTGTCATCTGCGCGGTCATCGCCGGATCGGTCTATGGAGCGATGTGGGCGCTCGTGCTATTCGTCGATCCGCAGCCGCGCGACGTGACGATCCGTATTGCGCCTGAGCGCCTCAACCCGCCAACGACTGGCTCGCTGAAACCATGAGCGCGCAAACCGGGAATGCAAGGACCGAGAACACACGAACTGCCAAGAGGGATCTGGGGCGAGCCCATCTGGAAGCCTTTCTGGAGATGATGAGTGCCGAGCGCGGCGCGGCAATCAACACGCTGCAATCCTATGAGCGCGATCTCGAAGATCTTCATTCCTTCCTCTCCGGGCAGGGTGTCCGCCTGACGGAGGCCGGCCCCAACGATCTTGGCGCCTATCTTTCCAGCCTGTCGAGCCAGGGTTTCAAGCCATCCTCCCAGGCACGCCGCCTCTCTGCCATGCGGCAGTTCTACAAGTTCCTCTATGCGGAAGGCCTGCGCACCGACGACCCGACGGGAATTCTCGATGCGCCCAAGAAGGGACGCGCCCTTCCCAAGACGATGGGCGTCGAACAGGTGACGAGGCTTCTGACCCAGGCGGAACAGGAAGCCTCGACCGACGGACCCGACCGGTTGCAGCGCCTGCGCATGCTGGTGCTTCTGGAAATGCTTTACGCCACCGGCATGCGCGTCAGCGAACTCGTCTCGCTGCCGGCAAAGGTGCTGGATCAGGAAGGTCGCTTCCTCATAATCCGTGGCAAGGGCAACAAGGAGAGGCTGGTGCCGCTGTCGCATTCGGCCATTTCAGCGTTGAAGGCCTATGGGCGGCTGCAGGCCGAGATTGCGGCAAAGGCCAAGCATCCCGCCCCGGAAAGCCCATGGCTTTTTCCCGCCGCCTCCAAACAGGGCTACCTGCCGCGCCAGGTCTTCGCGCGCGATCTCAAGGATCTTGCCATTCGGGCCGGTCTCACGCCTTCGATGATCTCGCCGCATGTGATGCGCCATGCCTTCGCAAGCCATCTTCTCGCCAACGGTGCCGACCTGCGCGTGGTGCAGGAACTTCTCGGCCATTCGGACATTTCGACGACGCAAATCTATACCCATGTGCTGGAAGAACGCCTTCATCAGCTGGTCCAAACGCATCACCCCCTTGCCAAACAGGCAAAAAAACAGGATTAGGACCGGCATACACGCTAAGGCCGCCATCTCTCGTCACGGGCAAAAGGATCGGAAACGCACCTCATGCACAATTATCTGGACTTCGAAAAACCCATCTCGGATCTCGAAGGCAAGATTCACGAGCTCAAGAAACTGGCGAGCGAAGACGAAAGCATCGACACGTCCGAAGAAGTCGGGCGGCTTGAAATCCGCGTCCGCGAGGCAACGGCCGATATCTATTCCAAGCTCAACGCCTGGCAGAAGACTCAGGTCGCGCGCCATCCGCAGCGCCCGCATTTCGTCGATTATGCCAGCACGCTGTTCACGGAATTCACGCCGCTGGCCGGCGACCGCCAATTCTCCGAGGATGCCGCCATCCAGGCGGGCTTTGCCCGCTTTCGCGGTCAGCCGGTCGCCCTCATCGGTCAGGAAAAGGGCAACGACACCAAGAGCCGCCTGAAGCATAATTTCGGCAGCGCCCGGCCGGAAGGCTACCGCAAGGCGATCCGTATCCTCGAAATGGCCGACCGCTTCCAGCTGCCGATCATCACGCTGGTCGACACCGCCGGCGCCTATCCCGGCGTCGGGGCGGAAGAACGCGGCCAGGCCGAAGCGATTGCCCGCTCGACCGAGATGTGTCTTGGCGTGAAGGTGCCGATCATCTCCATCGTCATCGGCGAAGGCGGTTCGGGCGGCGCCATCGCGATTGCCGTCGGCAACCGCGTCTACATGCTCGAGCATTCGATCTACAGCGTCATTTCGCCCGAAGGTGCGGCCTCGATCCTGTGGCGTGATTCCACCCGCGCCAAGGAAGCCGCAACCAACATGAAGATAACGGCCGATGACCTCAAGGCTCTCGGCGTCATCGACGGCATCATCTCCGAGCCGGTCGGCGGCGCGCATCGCGATCCGAACGCCGTGATAAGCTCGGCCGGCGAGACGATTGCGAACGCGCTTGCCGAACTTTCCAGCCGTTCGGGCGAACAATTGCGCAACGACCGCCGCCAGAAATTCCTCAACATCGGTCGCAATCTCTAAGCAGCATTCGGAAAAAGTGATCGCTGAAAGCGGGAATGAGGCCAAACCTTGGCCACATTTCCGTTATCGAAGCTGTTATGGCAAAGAAAAGCTTGCCGGCGCGTCGCGGGCACGTCATAGGCTGGTAAGGAATTTTCAAGTATAAGCCGTTTATGATTCCGTTTCATGCTTCGAGGGGAGTGGCGAAACAGACCGAACTGCCACTCTTCGCATTTATGGGCTAAGTCAGAATGCG
Organism: Rhizobium sp. NPDC090279; assembly: GCF_044769665.1. NCBI lineage: Bacteria > Pseudomonadati > Pseudomonadota > Alphaproteobacteria > Hyphomicrobiales > Rhizobiaceae > Rhizobium > Rhizobium sp. NPDC090279. Next base: position 38,690 of record NZ_JBIVYI010000007.1, read on the forward strand.
CATCCGTCACCTTGCCTACGTCTCTTTGATGGCGCTGACGCTCGCCGGCTGCAACGATGCGCTGGATACGGCGTCGGTCGACCTGTCGACGGTCAAGAACAAAGTCGAGCAGCCGCTCCCGAGCCATATCCTCGCCGACATGACCAAGAAGGGCATGGACCGCAATTCGCCGATCATGATCCGCATCTTCAAGGAAGAGGGTGCGATGGAGATCCTGAAGGCGAACCAGAGCAACCGTTTCGAAGTCATCGCGGATTACAAGATCTGCGCCTGGTCCGGCCGTCTCGGCCCGAAGGTGAAGGAAGGCGACCGGCAGGCACCGGAAGGCTTCTACATGCTGACACCGGCCAACCTGAACCCGAATTCGAAATATTATCTCGCCATCAACACCGGCTTCCCGAACCGCTATGACGCCGCCAACGGCCGCACCGGCGCCGATCTGATGATCCATGGTGCCTGCTCGTCGTCCGGCTGCTATTCGATGACCGACCAGCAGGTGCTGGAGATCTATGCCTTCGCGCGCGACGCCTTCAAGGGCGGCCAGAAGGCCGTTCAGCTCGAAGCCTTCCCCTTCCGCATGACGGCGGAGAACATGTGGAAGCACCGCCTCAGCCCGAATATCGATTTCTGGAAGATGCTGAAGGTCGGCTACGATAATTTCGAGGTCACCAAGCGTCCGCCTGAAGTCGAGGTCTGCGAGAAGAAATACGTCTTCAACCAGCAGGCCAGCGGCCCGTTCAACGCCAGCGGCAAATGCCCGGTCATGACCACGCCGCCCGCCTTGCAGATGGCGCTTTCGACCTATGACAAGCAGTATCAGGCAGATTACGCCACCGCCACGAAGAAGTTCGATGGCATGGCCTGGTACGACCCGACAGAAGCCGAACGCAAGGCTGTCGTCGCCAAGCAGCGCAAGGGCCACGATCTCGCCTATGCTCCCACAGGCACGGCACTTGCCGCCGGCAAGATGATGAAGGTCGCCGATCTCGAGTCGATGATGTCCAATCAGTCGGCCCAGCAGATCGCGCGCGGCGGCACGGCAATTGCCCCGACAGCCAATCCGGCAACCGCCAGCATCCGCGTAGCAACGGCTGCGCCAGCCGGCCCCACCGCGACAGCACAGCAGCCTGCCGCCGGTCCGCTGATTGCGGCCAACGTTCCAGCGAATGTTCCGATCCCGACGGCGAACCCGATGACCTCCGGCCCGGCCATCGGTGCTCTCGCCTACGCGCCGAATCCGGCTGTCGAAACCGCGCAGACCGAACCGGCAAAGAAGCCGCCATTCTGGAAATTCTGGGCCAAGAGTGAATAGCTCGGACGCTGAGATCTATGATCTGCGCGGACTGAAGTGCCCCTATCCGGCGATCAAGACGGAAAAGCGCCTGCGCGGTATGGCAAGCGGCGCCACGTTGATCGTGGAAACGACGGACCCTCTCGCCATCATCGACATTCCGCATCTCTGCAATGAAAAGGGCCACGCCCTGCTATCGAGCGAAAAGACCGACGGCGGCCATCGCTTCGTGATCCGCAAGGGCTGATCATTTGCGTCCGGGGCCGTCCTCTTGGTTCGAGGGTCGCCATGCTTCCCACCTCACCATGAGGATGGAGCGACCGCAGGTTGCCCTTGTCGCGCCGCCTTCTCTCTGATCGTCGGCGACCGTGTGGCCAAGATCAGCCTCACCCTGAGCCTGTCGAAGGGCGAGGCGGGTTGTTGGATCTCATCGGGGCGAAACTAGAACTTCATCCCCGGCACGGCGAGCGGATTGTCCTGCAGCGCCGCCCTGTCCGGCGCATCGACGCGCGGCTTGCTGAGGAAGGCATCGAACAGGCCCTTCACGAAATCCTCGGGCAGATCCTTGGTAATGATGACCATGCGCGTGCGCCGGTCTTCCGGATCGGGCCACGCCGGCAATCTTTCTGGCGCATGAAAGATATTCTGCACGCCATGCAGTACGACGGGACGCTCCGGCCGGTCGGACACGGCAACGATCGCCTTCATGCGCAGCAGCTTTTCGCCATGCGCCGAACGCAGCAGGTCGATGAACATCTCCAGCGCCATCGGATCGATGGGCTGCGTCTCGACGATCGAGAAGGACCGGATCGACCCGTCGTGACGGGTGACGTCATGAGCATGCTGATGCCGATGGCCGTGGTGGTGCCCATGATGGTGGTGATGATGACCATGGTCTCCGTGATGATGATCATGATCGTGGTCATCATGGTGACGGTGATGATCGTCGTCCGCCTCCAGCTCGTCCTGCAGCCAGCGGCCGACATCGGCGATCTTGGAAGCCGGATCATAGAGGCCGTTGATGAGGATGGCGGCGCGGCCGGCTTCGTCGCTGTCGGCATTCAGGATCTGCGCACGCGGATTGAGCGCCCTCAGCCGGTTCTCCAGCTGCACTTCGGATACTGCGCCGGCAATCCCGGTCTTGGACACGATCAGCCGGTCGGCAACCGCCACCTGCTTGCGCGCCTCTTCGTGATTGTCGAGCGTCTGCAGGCCGTTGACGGCATCGACGACGGTGACGACGCCATCGAGATCGAAATTGGTCGCGATGATCGGATTGCCCATGATCGACTGCATGACGGGCGCGGGATCGGCAAGGCCGGTCGTCTCGATGACGACGCGCTTCAGCGGCCGGATGCGGCCGGTCTGCATGGCATCCATCAGGTTCGCCAGCGTATCCACCAGCTCGCCGCGCACCGTGCAGCACAGGCAGCCATCGGAAAGCTCGATGATGGCATCGCCGGAGCTCTCCACCAGCAGATGGTCGATACCGACATCGCCGAACTCGTTGATGATGACGGCCGCATCGCGCATCGCCTCATCCTTGAGGATGCGGTTGAGCAAGGTCGATTTGCCCGCACCGAGAAAACCGGTCAGGATGGCAACCGGCACTCTTTGCTGCGAAACGCTCATGATTTCAATCCGATATTAGAGCAATTCCAGGAAAAGTGCGTAGCGGTTTTCCGTCCGGAATTGCGTGAAGACAAAGAGACAGAGCGGTTCAGAGATTCCGTGAAAAGCTGAATCGCTCTAGAAAGTGGGACGCGGCATCGGGATCGGCACGTTGGACGCGCCGCCGGAAATGGCGATCTTGCTGTCCTTGGTCGCCTTGTCGCCCTTGGCGGTGGCATCGTCCTTGTCGCCCTTGGCGGCGGTCGCGATATCCTGGCCGCCGATCAGGCCGGCATAGACGAAATTGGGCTCATGATCCATTTCGTGGATATAGGGCGACTGCACCTTGGTACGGCCGAACGGATCGCGCGTTTCGCTGCGGGCCTGCGCGCCCTTGGTGCTGCAGATGTCGGCGGTGACATCGGCGACATCGGCCGTGAGCGGCGTATCGGGCCTGAGGGTCGCAAGCGTATCCCGGGTGGACAGCTGGTTCTGGAAGCCCTTTTCCAGCAGATTGGCGGAATCATCTGCGCGCGACGCCAGGCTGTCGGTTCCGAGCACGACCGAAATCAGCGTGCGGCCGTTGCGGGTCGCAGAGGCGATCTGGTTGAAGCCGGCGGCGCAGATGAAGCCGGTCTTCATGCCGTCGGCACCGTCGAAGCGGCCGATGAGCATGTTGATGTTCGGCACCTGCTTCACGCCGTTGGTGAAGCCCTCCAGCGAGAAATAGCCGGCATATTGCGGAAATTCGCGGCGCAGCGCGACGCTTAAGATGGCAAGATCGCGCGCCGTCGAATATTGACCCTTGCCAGGCAGGCCGTTCGGATTGACGAAATGCGAATCGCCCATGCCGAGGCGGACTGCCTCCGCATTCATCCGCGCCACGAAGCCCTGCTGCGAGCCACCGACCGTCTCGGCGACGGCCATGGCGAGATCGTTTGCCGATTTGACCAGCATCATCTTCAAGGCATTGTCGAGCGTCAGCTTCTGGCCAGGCTTGAAATACATCTTCGCCGCCGGCTGCGCGGCAGCAAGCTTCGACATGACGACAGGCGTATCGAGCCTGACCTGGCCGGACTGGAGCGCGCGGAAGGTGACATAGGTCGTCATCAGCTTGGTGAGCGAAGCCGGATACCAGCGGCGAAACGCCTCTTGCTGGTCGAGGACACGGCCCGTGCTGACATCGACGAGAATATGCGGATTGGCTCCGGCCGTCTGGGCGGTCGACAGGAAAAGCATGGATGCTGCTGCGGCCATAGGAACGAGCCGCAGGGCGGCATACAAACGATTCTGCTTCGTCGGCACGATCTATCCTTCAGAAGTCCGGAATTTTCTCGAAAGCTTCGTCTATTTAACCTATATGGCTAGGAGAAGGCAAAGGCGATCGACGACTTTATTTCCCCGGTGGCACGCCGCAAAGGCCGCCATGAACTGGCCAGTGCCGTGCGGCACACCGAAGAGTTGAACCAGAATCGATATTGAGCAGCAGGAAAATCAGCACATGCCGATCTTGAACAGAGCCGCAGAACTCCAGGGCGAAGTGACCGAGTGGCGCCGCCATATCCATGCGCATCCGGAGCTCCTCTATGCCGTTGAAAACACGGCTGCCTTCGTGGCCGAGAAGCTGCGCGCCTTCGGCGTCGACGAGGTGGTGACCGGCATCGGCCGCACCGGCGTCGTCGGCCTGATCCGCGGCAAGGGCGAAGGACGCACCGTCGGCCTGCGCGCCGATATGGACGCCCTGCCGCTGACGGAAATCACCGGCAAGCCCTATGCGTCCGAGACCCCGGGCAAGATGCACGCCTGCGGCCATGACGGCCACACCGCCATGCTGCTGGGCGCTGCGAAATACCTTGCCGAGAACCGCAACTTCAACGGCAACATCGCCGTCATCTTCCAGCCGGCCGAAGAAGGCGGCGCCGGCGGCGACGCCATGGTCAAGGACGGCATGATGGAGCGCTTCGAAATCGCCGAAGTCTATGGCATGCACAATATGCCGGGCCTGCCCGTCGGCCATTTCGCCATCCGCAAGGGCGCGATCATGGCTGCGACCGATGAATTTACCGTCTCGATCAAAGGTGTCGGCGGCCATGCCGCCATGCCGCACAAGACGATCGACCCGATCGCCATCGGCGCGCAGATCGTCTCCAACCTGCAGCTCATCGCCTCGCGCAGCGCCAATCCGCTGAAATCGGTGGTCGTTTCCGTCACCACGTTCAACGCCGGCAATGCGCACAACGTCATCCCGAACGAGGCGAGCTTTGCCGGCACGGTGCGCACGCTCGATCCCGAGATGCGCGATCTCGCCGAACAGCGCTTCAAGCAGATCGTGACAGGCATCGCCGCAAGCCATGGCGCCGAAGTCGAGATCGAATTCCAGCGCAACTACCCGGTCACCTTCAACCATGCCGACGAGACCGATCATGCCATCGCCGTCGCCGAGGAAATCGCCGGCGCCGGCAACGTCATCCCGGATATCGACCCGATGATGGGCGGCGAGGATTTCTCCTACATGCTGCTTTCCCGCCCCGGCGCCTTCATCTTCGTCGGCAACGGCGACACGGCCGGCCTGCACAACCCGGCTTACGACTTCAACGACGAAGCCATCGCCCACGGCATTTCCTACTGGGTGCGGCTGGCCGAACAGCGCCTCAACGCCTGAGACGCCGCCACCATTTGCCGTGCGCCTTGCCGGGGCACACGGCCCGCAAAAGCGAATTGTCCTCAGGACGGAAAAGGGCTTGGCTTCCGGCCTTTGCTTTTGTATGGATCATCCCGAGTGGTCTCGTAGCTCAGCAGGATAGAGCACCAGATTCCTAATCTGGGGGTCACGCGTTCGAATCGCGTCGAGATCACCATTTTCTACCTTTAGTATGCTCTCTCTTCATCGGCTCGCGGCGGAGACGTCGAACCAATCACAGAGTGATGCCAGCCGCTCGCCAGAAATTATCGCATCCGACTCTGTCGCTACGACTATCGTCTGGTGGGCGTCACAAGTCTGCGCCATAGTCTTTCCATGCACCCAGCCGCGATGCAGGGTCTGGGCTCGTTCAATGGAGATTCATGTGGCAGGATTTCTTAACTCCCGACGCTCTTCAAGCCTGCTACGGATGAGTACGCTCGTCGTCGCTCTCGGCGCGTTCGTGGCCACAACAGCCGACGCATCGGCAACGACCGTAGTGGCGCTCGGCGCAAGCCAGACCTATGGCAAGGGTGTGGCGCGCGGCAAGGATTTTCCGGCGCAGCTGGAAATCCTGCTGAAGGCCAAGGGCCTTGCCGTCCATGTCATCAATGCCGGCATCAACGGCGATACCACCGCGCATATGGCCGCCCGCCTCGACAGGGTTTTACGTCCGGACACAAAGGTCGTCATCCTGCAGCCGGGTGGCAATGACGCACGGAAGGGACAGGGCGATCGGCGCGAAGGCAATTTGACGTCAATCCGCCAGACCCTGCAGAGCCGCGGCATCAAGGTCGTGATGGTGCCGAATTCGATGTTCCACTCACTTCCGCGCAGCGCCGACCAACAACATCTGACGCCAGAGGGCTACCATCAGCTCGCCTCGGAGCTTGTTTCCGAAGTGGCGAGCGCGCTCCAGCATTGAGAAGGCGAAACCCCGTCGGCTTGCTCAGTCACTTGTAATTGAAAGCATCCGGATGGTTCTCCAGACTGCCCGTCAGCGCCGCGTACAAAATCGTCCTGCCGTCGATCGTTTCATTGCCGCCGCCGAGGTTCATCCATGTCAGCTTCGCCGCGGAACTGGGAGCTTAAAGAAAGACCTGTTGCACGCGGCCATCAGCGCCAGCATCCCAGGCGTTCGCCATGTCGAGCACATCGTCAAGTGGCTCGTCGGGATGTGATGTTGTGCAAAGAAACCGGCTTGGATTGCTGCCGTCTCCAACAACAATCCAATCCACCTGATCTTCAAGTGCGCCTGCTTCTGGCCCGACGATCGCAAGCAGCGATACGCCTTCGGTAAGGCATCGTTCTACAAAATCTCGTAGATCGGCTTCAGCCGAGATCGGGCTGTGAAGGACTATTTTACGAGCAAGGGCCATAGGCTAGCTTCTACTGCAGAACCGACGCGGCAGCAATCCGACGGTGTCGATCATATGGCAACTGAGGAAGCTAAAGCCGAAGGGGAGCGTTATCACCCGCCCCCTCCCTACCCTTGCAACCCCGGCCAGCCGGTCCGGTCGGGGGCTGATCCGAGAAGCCAATGTCGCATTTCTATCTGGCCGAAAGCGTCGCAGCCCTATTCAGCTTTGACAACCTCGAGAACGGAGTGCCCGTGAGCCAGGGCGAGTGTCTATGAAATGAGGTCCTTGCCGCGTCCGCCTTCTCCCCTCGGGGAGAAGGAGCTTTCGCTTCTATGCGATCGCCCGACCGTGAGACCCATCGTGTGTAGCATGAACGTGAGTTCAAAAGCGGATATCACCCCACCGCAATCCTGTTTCTCACCAGCCGCACACCGGGAATGGATTCGGCAACGGCGGTTGCCCGCTTCACCTCCTGATAGGTCGCGACCGAGCCATCCAGGCGGATCTCCTGGCCGGCGGCGGTCACCGTGACATCGGAAGCATCGATTCCGCCGGCAACGGCAAGCGCATTGGCAACCGCGGATTCCAGCGCCGAGCGCCTGACATGCTCGCTTTCCAGATAAAGTGCCGTGCCGTGAAACGTTGCCGCCTTGAAAACCATCCATCACCCTCCGCATTCGAGTGGTCGGAAAACGCAGCACCGCGCATTTGGTTCAATAATGCCTGAAAAATATCAGCAAATCAGTGATTTCGCCTCTCGCGAGCATTTGTCGCCGAGCCGAGGTTGCATAGCGGCGGACTTGCCGCTCCCGGCAATCCCCTGTAGAGCCATGGGGAACAGCAGCAAATGCGGATACCTGAATGAACACCGGCAGCAAGGCGCGTCGCCGCCTGACGATATTGGGTTCGACCGGCTCCATCGGCCAGAATACGCTCGACGTCATCGCCCAACTGGGTGGACGCGACGCCTTCGATATCGCCGCCATCACCGGGCATGACAATATCGAGCTGCTGGCAGCCCAGGCCAAGGCCTGCGGCGCCGCCTTCGCCGTCACCGCCAGGCAAGAGCGCTATCAGGATTTGAAGGATGCGCTCGCCGGATCTGGCATCGCCGTCGGCGCCGGCAAGAATGCCTTGATCGAAGCCGCCTCCATGCCATCGGATTGGGCGATGGCGGCGATCGTCGGCACCGCCGGACTGGCGCCGACGCTGGCCGCTGCGCGCCGTGGCGCCGATATCGCCCTTGCCAACAAGGAATGCCTCGTTTCCGCCGGCGATCTCTTCGTGCGCGCCGTGGCGCAAGGCGGCGGCCGGCTGATCCCGGTCGACAGCGAACACAGCGCCATTTTCCAGGCGCTGGAAGACGACCAGCAGCACGCGGTCGAGCGCATCATCATCACCGCGTCGGGCGGCCCCTTCCGCACCTGGACGCGCGAGCAGATGGCCAATGTCACGCCGGCGACCGCCCGCGCCCATCCCAACTGGTCGATGGGCTTCAAGATCTCCATCGGCAGCGCCTCGATGTTCAACAAGGCACTGGAGATGATCGAGGCCAAGCACCTGTTCAATGTCCGCCCCGATCAGATCGAGGTCGTCGTCCATCCCCAATCCGTCATCCATTCCATGGTCGGCTACACGGACGGCTCGGTGCTGGCGCAGCTCGGCTGTCCCGACATGCGCACGGCCATCGGCTATGCGCTCACCTACCCCGCCCGCACGAAACTCAGCGTCGACCGGCTGGATTTCGCCAAGCTCGCCCGGCTGGATTTCGAGGCGCCGGACGAGGTTCGCTTCCCCGCTCTGCGCCTTGCCCGCACCGCTTTGGAGCGCGGCGGCCTGCAGGGCGCGATCATGAACGCCGCCGAGGAAATCGCCTTCCATGCCTTCGTCGATGGCCGCATCGGCTTCCTCGAAATGGCCGATATCGCCGAGGCCGTCATGGACGAGATGATTGCGACCGGCAGCGCCGAAACCATGGATGCCGTCTTTGCCGCTGACGAGGAGGCACGCAGCCGCGCAGCCGTGCTCATCGCACAGCGAGAAAAAGCAGCTTAAACCACGTCGCCAACAGCGCTCGCCGGACAGATCATTCCATGCCACTTCACCTCGAAACTCCGCTCCTCGAATCCAAACCACTCAGCCAGGTATCGGGACGCTCGATCTGGTTGAAAATGGATGCGCTGCAGCCACCCGGCTCCTTCAAGATCCGGGGCATCGGTGCGGCCTGCGAACATCATGCCGGACAGGGAAAGCGGCGCTTCGTCTCCTCCTCCGGCGGCAATGCCGGCATCGCGGTCGCCTATGCCGGACGTCGCCTTTCGATCCCGGTATCGGTCTTCGTTCCCGAAACGACGACGGAGCGGGCGAAGGCGCTGATCCGCCAGGAGGGTGCCGAAGTCTTCGTGCATGGCGCATCCTGGCAGGAAGCAAACGAACGCGCGCTACAGGCGGTCGACGCGGAAACCGCCTTCATCCATCCCTTCGATGACCCGCTGCTCTGGACAGGTCACGCAACGATGATCGACGAGGTCGTCAAGGCCGGCGTCGCGTTCGATGCCGTCGTTCTCTCGGTCGGCGGCGGCGGTTTGCTATCAAGCGTCTCGGAAGGGCTTGACCGCAACGGTCTCAAACATGTTCCGATCATCGCCGCCGAAACGGATGGAGCCGCCTCGCTGGCAGCTTCGATCAAAGCCGGCAAGCTGGTGGAACTGCCCGGCATCACCAGCATCGCGACGTCGCTCGGCGCCCGAAGAGTCTGTGAGCGCGCCTTCGAGATCACCCAAAGCAGGCCGGTCCATTGCGTCACCGTCGATGACCGGACTGCCGTCGATGCATGCCTACGTTTCCTCGACGATCATCGTGTCCTGGTGGAGCCGGCTTGCGGTGCTGCATTGGCTGTCGCCTATGCCCATGCCGATCGGCTGGCGCGCTTCGAACGGGTATTGATGATCGCCTGCGGCGGAGCGACCGCCACCCTTACCCAACTGCAGGCCTGGCAGGCATCCTGATCGTCACCGGAGGTTTGTCAGCCGCACTCTTCCATGCAAGTGGCCCGGTCTCGTTCCGGCAAGACCATCAGTGGAGTGTATAGAGGAGGGTGCCGTAACCGAGCTGGTCGTAGCCGCCACTGTTCGGGCCGTAGTCGCCGCCACCGCCCTCGGCGCGAAGTTTGGACGCGAAGGCGGAAACATAGGGGGCATCGAGCCCCTTCAGGACGACATAGTGGTTATAGAGCATTTCCCAGACCGGCCGCGCCGTTCCCCTGCCCGCGTCTGAAATCGATGTCTGGGTGACATCGCTGTTCTTGTAGGTCGTGTACGGTACCTCATGGCCGAGATTGTATTTGGCGGCATATTCGGCGCCGGCAAGCACGAGGTTGTTGTCATAACCGTAGAGATCGTCGCCCTGGGACCAGGCCATCTGGCAGATCGCGCCGATAAGAGCGATATCAAGCGTCGCGTGTCCCTGGTCACGACCGGATTCCTGGACCTGGGCCAAGCCGCCATCATAGACCTTCCAGAACGTCTTGTTCAGCGCACCATTCCCGGCGCCGTTGTGGAGATAGTCGATCGCTTCCTTGTAGATATCGGCTCTATCGGTCAGCACGCCGATCGCCAGCATGGAGGCCAAGTTCGCCAGATCCCAATTCGCCCAATAGTGGTCTACCTTGGCGCCATTGTGCCTGACCAGAAAATCATGGTTCATCGGGTAAAATACCCTAAGCATCATGCTCTGGAACCTTGCCAGGTCGTCTGCTTTCCAGCCTCCATAGCTTCGCAGGATCTCCGCTGCGTTGGCCATCTCATAGCCATAGATCCCCGACGCGAGAAACTTGTCCGAGGTGCCGTCTATTTCCGTCAGCGTCGACGACCACGCGTTCAACACCTCGACCGCCTTGGCCGCGTAAGCCGCATCTCCGCTAATCTTCCAGCGGAGGGCCAAGGCGTAGGCGGCGGCGGCATCATTGAAGATCAGCGCATAGTTTTGAGCGTGACCGCTGTCATTGCCACGAAAAATACTGGAAACCGGCCTTGGCATATAGCTCAGCGACGCGTGCTTGTTGCTGACCAGCATTTGCCAGCCAGCGACGGTGGGCTGGGAGCCGGCGGCAATCTGCTTGATGATCCGATCGAAATCCGCCTGGCTTTGCAACAGGCCCGGATGGACGAATCTTCTTGCGACGCTGCCTGTCGTGATCGTGTCGGCGTGGCTAATGGCGGCGCTATTGGTGGAAGCCTTGACGGACGTCGACTTGCCGTTCGCCGCCGAAGCCTGGGCTTCAGCTAGGCTGTTGCTCGTCAGACTGAGGCAAAGCCCCATCGCGACAAGCAAACCTGCCCTTATTCGCTTGCCGCGATGGTCGTACAAATACATGGTTCACCCGGAGCTACCGCAAGATATTCCCCGCAACTGCCGGTTCTTACGGACTGCAAAACAATCAATCCACCGACCGTCACGACTAATCCCCACACTGTGGACCATGGGGCGCCGTGTTATTACTCTGAATTTTGGGAATTTGAACAGCTTGCATTCGCAAACTGAATGCCGCCTCCAGAAAACAGCGCATAGCGGATTTCACCTGCGCATTTCGTATCACTATCGAGCTTGGAAAAAACAATGCCGACCGCAGACACGCTGCGATCGGCATATTTACGACAGGGCAAAAACCTGGGTCTACGCGACAGCCCTTGCCAGAGCACAGCGCGACCAGAGGGCGTGCAGCGCGCCTACAAGATGCTCGATATCGCCATCCGAATGCAGCGGCGTCGGCGTGATGCGCAGGCGCTCGGTCTTCTTCGGCACAGTCGGATAATTGATCGGCTGGACATAGACGCCAGCGTCGAGCAGCAGGTCGGAAATCCACTTGCACTTAGCGGCATCGCCAACCATGACAGGCACGACATGGCTCGGATTCGGCATATGCGGAATGCCAGCGGCATCTAGCTGCGCGCGCAGTCGGCGCACACGGTCCTGATGGCGCGCACGTTCGAACTGGCTGACCTTCAGGTGCTGGATGGAGGCAACGGCGCCTGCGGCCAAGGCCGGCGGCAGCGATGTCGTGAAGATGAAGCCGGACGCGAAGGAGCGGATGAAATCGCAGAGCGCGGTCGAAGCGGCGATATAGCCGCCCATGACGCCGAACGCCTTGCCGAGCGTGCCTTCAATGACAGTCAGACGATCCATCAATCCCTCGCGCTCGGCAATGCCGCCGCCGCGCGGGCCGTACATGCCGACGGCATGCACTTCGTCGAGATAGGTCATCGCGCCATACTTGTCGGCGAGATCGCAGATTTCCTTGATGGGGGCGATATCGCCATCCATCGAATAGACGGATTCGAAAGCGATCAGCTTCGGCGCCTTCGGATCGGCGGCCTTCAGCTTGGCTTCGAGATCGTGCAGATCATTGTGCTTCCAGATGACCTTGTCGCACTTCGCATAGCGAATGCCTTCGATCATCGATGCGTGGTTGAGCGCATCCGAGAAGATGATGAGGCCGGGAATGCGCGCGCCGAGTGTGCCGAGCGTCGCCCAGTTGGAAATATAGCCCGAGGTGAAGATCAGGGCCGATTCCTTGCCGTGCAGATCGGCGAGCTCCTGCTCGAGCAGAACATGGTAGTGGTTGGTGCCAGAAATATTCCGGGTGCCTCCCGCACCCGCGCCACAGTGATCTATGGCTTGCTTCATCGCCTCGATCACATTTGGATGCTGGCCCATGCCCAGATAGTCGTTGGAGCACCAGACGGTCACTTCCTGCGGGCCATTCGGGGTATATCGTGTCGCGCGCGGAAAATTGCCCCGGCGGCGCTCCAGATCGGCGAACACGCGGTAACGACCTTCATCATGCAGGCCGTCCAGCTCGCCCTTAAAAAATGCTTCGAAATCCATCATCTGCTCCAGTACCGTGCAACCGTTTTCAAGAATGGCGGTTCACGCGTCAACCCCTCCGCATTGCTTTCGCGCCTCGCTGCGGCAAATGGCCCCTAATTTTGAACAATTCCAGACAAGAATAGCCAATCACGTCAAATTGACAATCGAAACCGTGGTGGAAACACTCTCACCGGAGCGGAGGGTAAACCCCGCCGCTCCGGGCTTGTTCATGGCGAATCTAGGCGGCGGCCACGGCGCGCTTGGCCATGACCTTGACCAGATTGGCACGATATTCCGCCGTGGCGTGCAGATCGGATAGCAGCGTCGAGGAGTCCACAGTCACACTCGTAGCCGCATCCGGCAGCCAGTTCGCCGTAAACGCCTGCTCAAGTTCAGCATGGCGGAAAACACCGTCCGCGCCTGCGCCGGTAACGGCAACGCGAACGCCGCCGGCGCCCTTGGCGACGAAGACCCCCGTCATCGCATAGCGCGAGGCCGGGTTGGGGAACTTGGCATAACCAGCCCTTTCCGGCGCGTCGAAGGCGATGGAGGTAATGAGCTCGGCCCCCTCCAGCGCCGTTTCGAACAGGCCCCGGAAGAAATCGTCAGCCAGGATCTGGCGCCGATCGGTGACGATGGTGGCATTCAGCGCCAGCATCGCCGAAGGGTAATCCGCCGCCGGATCATTGTTGGCGACGGAGCCGCCGATCGTGCCCATGTGCCGGACATGCGGATCGCCGATCATGCCGGCGAGATCGCAGAGCGCCGGACAGACGGCACGGATCGCCGTCGAGGCGGCAACCTCGGCATGGGTGGTCGCCGCCCCGATGGTCACCCTGCGGCCATCGACGCGTATTCCTTTGATCGAAGGGATATGTCTGAGATCCACGAGATCGCTCGGCGATGCCAAACGTTGCTTCATGGTGGCGATCAGCGTCATGCCGCCGGAGACGTACTTGCCCTCTTCGGCATTGGACAGAAGCTTCACGGCCTCGTCGACCGAGGAGGCACGATGGTAATTCGTTGCGTACATTGTCTTCTCCTCCTCTCGTTTCAGGCCGTAGCCCGTGCCGCTTCCCACACCTTGAGCGGCGTGGCCGGCATGGTCAGCGTGTTGTTGCCGATGGCGTCGGTGATGGCATTCATCAGCGCCGGCGGCGAACCGATGGCGCCCGCCTCGCCGCATCCCTTGATGCCGAGCGGATTGCTCGGGCACGGCGTATTCTGGTGCGAAAGCTGGAAGGACGGCAGATCGTCGGCGCGCGGCATGGTGTAGTCCATGAAGCTCGCCGTCAGAAGCTGGCCGCTCTCGTCGTAATGCACGCCTTCCAGCAGTGCCTGGCCGATGCCTTGCGCGATACCGCCATGCACCTGTCCCTCGACGATCATCGGGTTGATGATGTTGCCGAAGTCGTCGGCCGCGACGAACTGGATGATCTCGGTCTTGCCCGTTTCCGGATCGACCTCGACCTCGCAGATGTAGCAGCCGGCCGGGAAGGTGAAGTTCGCCGGATCGTAAAAGGCGGTTTCCTTGAGGCCCGGCTCCATACCGGCGGGCAGATTGTGCGCGGTGTAGGAGGCCAGCGCCACCTGGAACCAGGGCAGCGCCTTGTCCGTGCCGGCCACTTTCAACTCACCGTTTTCGATGACGATATCGCTTTCGTCGGCCTCCATCAGATGCGCGGCGATCTTCTTCGCTTTCGCCTCCACCTTGTCGAGTGCCTTGACGACGGCGGACATGCCGACGGCGCCCGAGCGGGAGCCATAGGTGCCCATGCCCATCTGCACCTTGTCGGTATCGCCATGGACGATGGAGACGCTGTCGATCGGCACGCCAAGCCGGTCCGAGATCAGCTGTGCAAAGGTGGTCTCATGCCCCTGCCCATGGCTGTGCGAGCCGGTGAGCACTTCAATCGTCCCGACCGCGTTCACGCGCACCTCGGCCGATTCCCACAGGCCGACGCCGGCTCCGAGCGACCCAACCGCCTGCGACGGCGCGATGCCGCAGGCCTCGATGTAGCAGCTCATGCCGATGCCGCGCTTCATGCCGCGGCGGGCGGCTTCCGCCTTGCGGACTGGGAAGCCGGCCCAATCCGCCTGCTGCATGGCGGCGTTGAGCGAGGCCTCGTAGTCACCGGCGTCGTAGTTCATGATGACCGGCGTCTGGTACGGGAAGGAGCGGATGAAATTGATCCGTCTGAGCTCTGCCGGCGAGACGCCGAGTTCGCGCGCTGCCGTTTCCACCGTGCGCTCGAGCAGATAGGTCGCCTCCGGCCGCCCCGCCCCGCGATAGGCATCGACCGGCACCGTATTGGTATAGACCGTCCGGACATTGGCGTGGATCGCCGGAATGGCGTACTGGCCCGACAGCAACGTCGCATAAAGGTAAGTCGGCACCGCCGAGGAGAACAGCGACATGTAGGCGCCGAGATTGGCGATCGTATCGACCTTCAGAGCCGTCATGCGGTTTTGCGCATCGAAGGCCATCTTGACCTTGGAGAGATGATCGCGGCCATGCGCATCGGTGAGGAAGGCTTCCGTGCGATCCGCCGTCCATTTGACCGGCACACCGGTCTTCTTCGACGCCCACAGGCAGACGATTTCCTCCGGATAGATGTAGATCTTCGAGCCGAAGCCGCCACCGACGTCAGGTGCGATGACACGCAGCTTGTTTTCCGGCGCGACATTGTAGAAGGCGCTCATGACGAGCCGGGCGACATGCGGGTTCTGGCTGGTCGTATAGCAGGTATAGTGGTCTTCGGCCGCATCATAGATGCCGAGCGTCGCGCGCGGCTCCATGGCATTCGGCGAAAGCCGGTTGTTGTGGATCTCGATTTCGGTGACGTGCGCGGCCTCGGCAATCGCCTTGTCGGTCGCCGCCGCATCGCCAAGCTCCCAGTCGAAGATCAGATTGTTCGCCGCTTCCGGATGGATCTGCGGCGCGCCCGCTTTCAGCGCATCCACCGCCTCGACGACGGCTGGCAGCTCCTCATAGTCGACAACAACGGCCTCGGCCGCATCGCGGGCCTCGCCGAGACTGTCGGCCACGACGATGGCGACGGCATCGCCGACATAGCGGACTGTGTCGACCGCCAGGGGACGCCAGGCGCCCATATTCATGGGCGATCCGTCCCTGGAATGGATCATCCAGCCGCAGATCAGATTGCCGATGCCATCGGCAAGCAATTGCTTGCCCTCGAGCACGCCGATCACGCCCGGCATGGAAAGAGCCGCCGAGGCGTCGATCCCCTTGATCTTCGCATGCGCATGCGGGCTGCGGACGAAAAAGGCATATTTCATGCCCGGCGTCACCATGTCGTCGGTGTAGCGCCCCTTGCCCGTCAGAAATCGCTTGTCTTCCTTGCGCGCCACGCGCGCGCCAATGCCTTCAACGCCCATCACATCCTCCATTGGGGTTCCGGGCCCGGCAATCCGCCAAGATCACAGTCCCGGCGCTTCGCCAGACGATCTCGGTGAAACTTTATTCGGCCGCTTGATTGGCGGCGTGCATTTCAGCATTGGCGGAGAGAACCGCCTGGACGATATTGTGATAGCCGGTGCATCGACAGATATTGCCTTCGAGCTCGCTGCGCACCGTTTTCTCATCCAGCTTGCCGCCATGACGGTTGATCATGTCGACTGACGTCATCACCATGCCCGGTGTGCAGAAGCCGCATTGCAGGCCATGATGTTCCTTGAAGGCAGCCTGAACCGGATGCAGTTCGCCATTGGCGGCCAGACCCTCGATGGTTGTGATCTTGGAACCGGAAGCCTGAACGGCCAGGATGGAACAGCTCTTCACCGACCTGCCATCCATGTGAATGACGCAGGCGCCGCATTGGCTCGTGTCGCAGCCGACATGCGTTCCGGTCAGGCCGAGTTTTTCCCTGATGAAATGGACAAGCAGCGTGCGATCCTCGCACTCGCCGCTGACCGAACGGCCGTTCACCGTCAAAGTCACTTTTGCCATATTTTCCTCCTCGCCTCTCCTCCAGAGGCAGGGGGTATCATTTGACTTTTTCGCAATCCAATCAACCTCTACTTTAGAGATGAGGCTGATTTTATGCTTCCTAAGGACTGTTTTATTCCCCAAAGACGAAGCCGCCTTTGTTCAGCAATAAAAAAACTGCGGTCCACCAATAGACAATCATATTTTGCACGATATTTTCTATCATTGCAGGACTGAAAGACAGCCCATCGTGGTGGAGCTGAAGAATTGGGACGACGTTGGCCGGGGTTCGGCTTAACTAACGTTGGAGAGAGTAAATGAAAAAAATTCTTATGCTCGCATTGGTCGGCTTGTCTATCGCAAGCTGCACGCCGACCGAACAGGGCGCCGGCATCGGCGCGGCGGGTGGCGCCATTATCGGCGGCGCGGTGACCGGCAACGTCCGCGGCGCAGCCGTCGGTGCCGCAATCGGCGGTCTTTCCGGTGCCGTCATCGGCAGCGTCCAGGAACAGCCCGGCCAGTGCTATTACCGCGACCGCTACGGCCGTCGCTACATCGACGATTGCCCGCGCGGCGGCTATCGCGGTTACTGATCGATCTTCGATCGAGATTTTGGAAGTCCCGGACCACAAGTCCGGGACTTTTTTTGTTCCAGCAGATAGAGCACTCCACCGCCGATACGACCAAACCGGATGCGGACCCGACAACTCAAACGGGTCATCTTTCAGGTCGCCGGAATATGCACAAACTTGCCGCAAACGCTGGTATTTCGCCCTTTGGTGGGCACATTTTCCAGGTTTTTGACTCCAAAACGGTACACCTGAGAGGCTTTTGCCTCTATGGTGGCCGCGCGTTAACTCCCGGGAAACGTCAAACTGAGTAAGTTCTCATGTAACCGTAAAGCGGCGTATGCATAAAAGAACTGAACCGAGAAAGAGTATTGCGTATCGGCAGGCAGGAACCGTGGCAGCGGTTGCGGCAGCGCTTGCGCTCGGTCCGATATACGCCGGAAATGCCTTTGCATTCAAACTCTTCGGTATAAAGCTTTGGGGCGAGGACGAAACGACGGATCAGGTTTACGATCCGGTGCGATACACCGTCGACTTCAAGTCCGACAATCTCGACAAGGACCTAAAGGACGCATTGAGCGAAACCTCGATGCTGGTTGCCGACGAAAAGAAGCCGGTATCCGGCGACCTCGGCGTTGTCGTGAAGGCGCGCGACGATCGCGACCGGCTGATTGCCTCCCTTTATGAGAAGGCGCGCTATGGCGGCGTGGTCACCATTGCCATCAATGGTACCCCTCTCGACGCCTTGCCGCCGACACCGACCTTCAGCCGCGCCAAGCCGGTTGCCGTGACCATCAGCGTCAATCCCGGCCCCGTCTTCAAACTCGGCAAGATCAACCTGCTCGACGACGCCGCCAGGCTCGACCCGGCTAAATATGGCCTCGCGCGCGGCGGCGACGCCGGCTCGTTGACCATCCTGAAGGCAGGCGACAAAATGGTCGCCGACTTCAAGAACGAGGGCCATCCGCTCGCCAAGCTGGACGAGCGCCAGGTCGTCGCCGACCATTCGACCGATACCGTCGACGTTTCGTTGAAGATCGAAAGCGGCCCCGTCGCTCCCTTCGGCAATGTCGGCGTCACCGGCCAGAAATCGGTCGATCCGGATTTCATCAAGCGCTATGCCCGCATCAATGAAGGCAAACCCTATTCGCCCGCGGAGCTGAAGAAGGCATCGGATCGCTTGAGAAAGCTCGGCGTCTTCTCCAGCGTTACCATCCGCGAGGCCGAAAAGCTGGCGCCGGATGGCAGCATCCCGACCACCATCGAAGTGTCGGAAGGTAAGCAGCGCTACTTCGGCGTCGGCGCGCAATATTCCACCATCGACGGCTTCGGCCTGCAGGGTTATTGGGGTCATCGCAATCTGACGGGACGCGCCGATTCTCTGCGCATCGAAGGATCTGTATCGCGCATCGGCGAGACTACGGATTTCGGCCAGCTCGACTACAGCGCCGGTATCACCTATGTCCGGCCCGCAACCTTCTATCCGTCGGCGACCTTTACCGCGGCTTTCAAAATGCAGACCCTGCATCCGGATGCCTATGACGCCAATCTGGCGACGGCAAGCGGCGCTCTCGCCTATGAGATCAATGACCAGGATACAGTCTCGGCCGGCGGCGAAGTGTCCTATGAATCGGACACCACCGATGCCTTCGGCAAGCAGAATTATCTCACGATCGCGATCCCGCTCGAATATGTCCGCGACACGCGCGACAACAAGCTGGACCCGACCGAGGGCTATCGCGCCTCGATCAGCGCCAAGCCGAGCTACGATGCGATAGGCGGTTCGGTCTTCAGTTCCTTCGAGGGCTCTATCACTGGCTACAAGGGCGTTGGCGCCAACAACAATGTCGTCTTCGCCGGCAAGCTCGCCGCCGGTTCGCTGCTGGGCGCAAACAGCATCGAGGATATTCCCGCCACCCGGCGCTTCTATGCCGGCGGCGGCGGTTCGGTGCGCGGCTACGGCTATCAGGAAATCTCGCCCTACAACTCAAACGGCGACGAAACCGGCGGACGCTCCTATGTGACCGCCTCGTTCGAGGCGCGCGTGAAGATCACCGACACAATCGGCGTCGTGCCTTTCGTCGACATGGGCAGCGTCACCGACACCGCCTTTCCGGACTTTTCCGATCTGCGCATTGGCGCAGGCGTCGGCCTGCGCTACGCTACGCCCTTCGGCCCGATCAGGCTCGATGTCGCCGTGCCGTTGAAGAAATATGACGACGGTACATCTTATGGCATCTATGCCGGCATCGGCCAGGCCTTCTGACAAACCGCATAGTTGTCGCGGACGTTTCAGCACACGGTTACAAAATTGAGGTTACTGTCGCTTTCATGAGCATATTGATTCGAATCCTCGGCAGATTGGTGCGCTGGCTGGCCTATGCGGTCGCGGCGATCCTTTTGCTCGTGATCGCGGCTGTGCTCGTCGTCGGCCTGGTACCCTCGGCAACCGGCTATGCCGTCGATCAGGTGGCGAAGCTTGCCTCGACGCCGGATCGCACCATTGCCATCGCCGCGCCGTCGGGACTGCTGAACGGCAATCTGAGGGTCGGTTCGATCACCGTGTCGGACACGAAGGGCACCTATGCCAAGGTGCGGAACCTTGCCATCGACTGGTCTCCGCTGTCTTTGCTGACCGGCACCTTTCATGCCAATCGCGTCGCGGCCGACGTCGTCGATTTCGAGCGACTGCCGGTTTCAACAGCCGCGCCCGCGCCGGAAACACCGTCGACGGGCGGCAGCGGCTTCTCGCTGCCTATCGCCATCGATATCGGTGCCATCGCCCTGCCTGATCTTCGCATCGGGCAGGCTCTCGCCGGACAGGACTTCGTTCTGGCCGCCAACGGCAGCGTCAAGGCAAACGGCAGCAGCATGGGCCTGAGGCTCAATGCCTTCAGGCGCGATGTACCCGATGCCAAGCTCTCCGCCGACATCGCCTTTGCGCCCGCCGAAAACCAGCTGAAGCTGAAGACGCAGATCTCCGAGCCGCGCGACGGCATGCTGGCCGGCCTCCTGCACCTGCCGGGCGGCCCGGCCATCAACATCGATCTCTCGGGCGACGGCCCCCTTTCCAATTGGGCCGGCAAGCTGCAGGCGGCGCTCGACGGCAAGCCCACGGTCGCCATCAGCGGTCGCCACAGCCTCTCCGCCGACGGCCTGCACCACATCGATGTCAAAGGCGGCGGCGATGTCGATTCGCTGCTGCCGCCGACCATGAGGCCGCTCTTTGCCGGCCAGACCACCATCGATCTTTCGGCCACCTTCGATGGCAAGGGCAAGATCGATATCCAGACCGGCAATCTTGCCACCGGCAGCGCCGTGCTTGCCGCATCGGGCACGCTCGATCCCACCGGCAATAACAGCCTCAATGCCAATCTGATCGGCACCTCCGGCCCGGTCGACTTCCGCTGGCCGATGGAAGGCGGCGAGGTCCGCGCCCTGATTTCGCGGGTCGATATCGCGCTGACGGGCGCTGCCCAGTCGGTCAAGATCGATGCCAAAGCCGCGCTTGACAGCGCCAGCACGCCGCAGGGCAATATCGGGCAAATCAATCTCAGCGCCCGCAGCGATTCCTTCAATCTCACCGGCATGTCAGGCCCGCTGCAGCTTCGCCTGGTCGTCGGTCAGACGGCTTTCGTCAGCGCCGATCTCAATCGTCTCATCCGCGCGCCGATCGCCCTGACTGCGCCGTTGCAGCTGTCGCCCGACACGATTGGCTTCAACAATACGACGCTCGAAAGCGCCAGCATCGGCGGCACGGTCAACGGCAAGTACACGCTGTCGTCGAAAGCATTGACGGGCAATTTCAAGCTCTTTGCGCTGCCCGGCGTCCTGCCCGACGGCATCTCCGACAAGTTCGAGGGTACGATCTCGCTGGAGGGTCAGGTCGCCGGCACGGTGCCGACCAAGATGACGCTCTCCAATCTCGCGGTGAAATCCAACGTCGCCGAGATCAACGGCAGTGTCGCGCTCAACGAGCAGTCGCTGACATCGGATCTGTCAGGCAAGGTGCTCGATCTTTCCAAGCTCGTCCCGAATGCGCAAGGACAGGCCGATATCGGCGTCAAGGCCAAGGGACCGCTCTCCGCGCTCGGCATCGATGCCACAGTCAAGGCCGTCAACGTCAAGCTGGCGGGACGGTTGCTGGATACGCTTGACGTCAATGTCACCGGCACCGCCGATCCCAAGGCTCCTCAGGCAAACGTTCAAGCAAGCGGCGCAATCGACGGCAAGCCGATCCGTATCACCGTCGACGCCGTTTCCAAGGACGGCCGCACCAGCATCCCGTCGCTGGCAGCCGAAATCGGCACGAACAAGCTGCAGGGCAAACTGGACCTGTCGCCGAGCTTCGAGCCGACAGGCGCTCTGACTTTCGACCTGCCGGATCTCAGCCTGCTTGCAGCGCTAGCCGGACAGAAGGCCGAGGGCGATCTCAAGGGTTCGCTCGATATCGCCAGCGCCAATGGCAAGATCGGCCTGAAGGTCAACGCCAGCGGCAACGGCATCCGCCGCGACGATCTCGTCATCAACAAGCCGGCCGTGGCGCTCGCCGTCGACGATCTCAAGGCTTTTGCCGCCAACGGCAGTATCCGCGCCGATACCATCGCCTCCGGCGCCAACCGCATCGCCGACCTCAACCTGACCTTCACCCAGCAGGGCAGCCGCACGGATTTCGATCTGAAATCGACTTACGACAACGCACCGCTGACGACGCGCGGCAGCGTCGAGACATCAGGCGGGCAGACGACCGTGAACCTCGACGCCTTCGCCGGCGCACCGAAGACGATACCGGTGAAACTCGCAGCACCGACCAAGATCGTCATCAAGGATGGCGTCGCCTCGCTGAACGGATTGACGCTGCAGACAGGCGGCGGCTCGGTAACCGTGGACGGCACCGCCGGCCAGGCCCTGAACATCAACGCCAAGATCGCCAACCTGCCGGCAAGCCTTGCCAATGTCTTCGCCCCGACACTTGCGGCAGAAGGCGCCATCTCCGGCACGGTCACGGTGACCGGCAAGGCCAGCTCGCCCGCCGTCGTGTTCCAGACCAACTGGTCGGGCGCGGCGACCAGCCAGACGAAGTCCGCCGGCCTCGCACCGCTCGGCATCAAGGCAGACGGCAAATTCGCCGACAATGTCGTCACCATCAACACCAACCTGACCGGCCAGAGCGGCCTGGTGCTCAACGGCGGCGGCACCGTCGCCATTGCCGGCAACAAGGCGATGGCGCTGAAATTCTCCGGCAATCTGCCCTTCGACGCCCTTGCCGGCCAGCTTGCCGCCCAAGCCCTGGTCATGACGGGCACGGCGAAGATCGACATGCAGATCGGCGGCACGACTGCCACACC
This sequence comes from Rhizobium sp. NPDC090279, assembly GCF_044769665.1. Lineage (NCBI taxonomy): Bacteria > Pseudomonadati > Pseudomonadota > Alphaproteobacteria > Hyphomicrobiales > Rhizobiaceae > Rhizobium > Rhizobium sp. NPDC090279. The sequence continues at coordinate 61,367 of NZ_JBIVYI010000007.1, forward strand.
GGCCATAACAGGCACGATTTCGACCGATGGCGCAAAGCTGGTCGACGTGCGGCGAAACCTGACCCTGAATGGCCTTGCCGCCACGGTCACGCTCGACGGCAGACAGGCCGTCATCTCGCGACTGAGCGGCAATCTCGCCAGCGGCGGCAGCATATCGGGCAGCGGCACGGTCGGCATCACCCCTGATAGCGGCTTCCCCGCCGATATCCAGGTGAAGTTCAACAATGCGACCTATGTCGACGGGACGCTGGTGGCTGCAACCGTCAACGGCACGCTCGGCGTCAAGGGTCCGTTGATGACCGCGCCGATGCTGACGGGCAATCTCAGGATCAACAAGGCGTCGATCACCGTGCCTGAGAAGCTGCCGGCCTCGCTCTCCGAGATCAATATCAAGCACAGGAATGCGCCGGCCGCGGTCACAGCTCAATTCAAGGATCGGCAGCCTGAGGGGCCACGCGGCAAATCGACCACCCTCGGCATCGATCTGCAGCTCGAAGCACCCTCGCAGATCTTCGTGCGCGGCCGCGGCATCGACGCCGAACTGGGCGGCAGCATCACCGTTCGCGGCACGGCGGCGGAGCCGGTCGTTTCCGGCGGCTTCACCATGCGGCGCGGACGTCTCACCATCCTCAGCCGCCGGCTGGATTTCACCGATAGCAGCAAGATCACCTTCGGCGGCGACCTGACGCCGGCGCTCAACATGGAAGCGACGTCAACGGTGAGCTCGACCACAATAACAGTCGATGTTACCGGTCTCGCCACCGATCCGCAGATCGGCTTTTCCTCTTCGCCTGCCCTGCCGCAGGACGAAGTGTTGGCGCAGCTGATCTTCGGCCAGTCCATGTCAAAGCTTTCGCCCATGCAGATCGCCCAGCTCGCCGATGCTGCGAGCCAGTTGGCAGGCGGGCGCTCCACCTCGCTGTTCGAAGGCTTGCGCAGCCATCTCGGCGTCGACGATCTCGACATCTCGACGGATGCAAACGGCCAGGCGCAGGTCGGCGCCGGCAAATACCTTAACAAGCGCACCTATATCGAGCTGCAGCAGGGCGCGTCCAACAACACCAAGGCGATCATCAACCTGAATGTCGGACGTGGCGTGAAGCTGCGTGGTGCCGCAGGCTCGGACGGCGCCGGCGAAGCCGGCATCGTCTACGAGCATGAGTATTGAGAGACAAATCCCCTCGCCCAATGTGGGGTGAGGTGGCGCTACCGGGAAATTGCCTTTCGCTCGCCGCGCACCCCTTCTCCCCACGGGGAGAAGGAGAAACGCGCCTTGCCAACAAGCGCACCGAGGAGACGGCGATCCGGATCACCATATGCTTGTCATTTCTGCTAAATCGAATTGACCAATTCGCCAAAAGCTAGTCAATTTTCGACAATTTTCCATCTTTTTGCTGTCACGCAGAAAATCAATAATGCGGGCAAATAGCCTCTAACCTCGGAGCAATGCCGATGAATACGCAATCCACCCCCATCACCTTGATCGGCGTTCCCCTGGAGGAAGGTTCCGGCCGCCGCGGCGCCGGCATGGGCCCGACGGCGCTTCGCATTGCCGGCATCGAAACCACCCTGATCGAGCTCGGCCATCGCGTCACCGACAGCGGCGACCTGCACCCGGCGCCAGCGGCAGACCTGCCGGAACATCCGCAGGCCCATAACCTGAAGATCGTCGGCGCCTTCACGCGCGCGCTCGAGGCAAAGGTCTATGACGTCGCATCATCAGGCAGCTTTCCGCTGATCCTCGGCGGTGACCACAGCCTGTCCATGGGTAGCGTCTCCGGCATGGCCCGCCATGCGGCGGAAGTCGGCCGTCCCCTCTTCGTCCTGTGGCTGGACGCGCATTCCGATTTCAATTCACCCGCCACCTCGCCATCGGGCAATATCCACGGCATGCCTGTCGCCTACTACTGCGGCGAGGCCGAGATCGCGAACGTATTGCCGGCCGGCCGGCCGCTGGTCGATCCGACGAAAGTCTTCCAGGTCGGCATCCGCTCCGTCGATCCGCGCGAGCGCGAGGCAATCCGCGAACACGGCGTCAACGTCTTCGACATGCGCTCGCTCGATGAACAGGGCGTGGCCGCCATCATGCGCAAGGTGCTCGACACGGTCGAAGCCGCCAATGGCCTGCTGCATGTCAGCTTCGACGTCGATTTCCTCGATCCGGATTTCGCGCCTGGCGTCGGAACGACGGTGCCTGGCGGCGCGACCTATCGCGAGGCGCATCTCATCATGGAAATGCTGTCCGACAGCAGCCTCGTCTCGTCGCTCGATCTCGTCGAGCTCAATCCCTTCCTCGACGACCGCGGCAAGAGCGCCCGCGTGCTGGTGGAAATGGCCGCAAGCCTTTTCGGCCGCCGCATCTTCGACCGTCCGACCAGAGCCGCCTGAGAGCTCTCTAGCCCACCGGTAGAGGGATATCCCGCCAAAGGAGCGGCCTTCCTCTCGGGGGCCATCCTCGCCCTTCGAGGCTTTAGCCCCTTCGACAAGCTCGGGAGCCTCCGCACCTCAGGGTGAGGATGGAGCAGCCTGGCCCTCGATATGGCTTGCCTCTTTTGGGCCGCGGAGCGAGAAGATCAGTCCTCATGGTGAGGTGGCGCGCAAGCGCCCTCGAACCACGAGGACGGGTAGCCAGCCTCCCTTGGCGGAAAGCCCCCCTTCCAGCCTCTTGCCCTGCCGGCCTATACTTCGAAGCCGCTTGTATAGATTTAGGTTTAAGCAATGTTCTTGCTCTATCGTGCCATCAACACGCCGCATTTGGCGTCGCGCTTCAACGGGAAGAACGTTCATGGCCACGATCAATTCCACCAGCTTCAGCGGCGATACCCTGGAAATCATTGCATTCCGCCTTCATGAGCAGGAATTCTGCGTCAAGACCACCACGATCCGCGAAATCCGCGGCTGGGCGCCATCGACGCCGATCCCGCACGCACCGGCCGATGTCATCGGTGTCATGAACCTGCGCGGCTCGGTGATCCCGATCATCGACCTTGCCTACAAGCTCGGCATGCAGAGCACGGTCGCCAATGAGCGCAGCGCCATCGTCGTTGCCGAAGTCCACAACATGGTCATCGGCATGCTGGTCGATCGCGTTTCCGACATCCTGACGATCGCCTCCAGCCAGGTGCAGCCGGTTCCGGAAGTGACCGCCTCCTTCGACCGCGCCTATTGCGAAGGTATCATCGCGACAGAGAACGGGATGATCTGCTTCCTGAACCTCGCCAAGATGTTCAAGGAGAATGAGACAGACGAACTCGCCGCGTAACTTCGCCTTATAGTCTTCTTCAAAGAACCGTCGCCTTTTCGCGGCGGTTTTTTATTTCCTCATAATTTTAGTTAGTTATATTTTATTTAAATTATAATTTCTAATAAACTAATTTTTACTCAAAATTAAGGGGGAGCACTCCATCATCGATTGTGAAGCGAGGAAAGAAAATACAATCTCAACATTCCGACCATCCCGTGCGGAACGTCGTCTTTCGGCGTGCCGGCGAGCGCGGCCGCCCGCTTCGATGCCATCAATCGACGCCCGGGCAGGCGCGAGCTTTCTGAGAGGGAATAGGAATGTTCAGTCTATCATCGGATGCCAGCCGCATTCTTTCCGCCGTTTCCAAATCGCAGGCCATCATCGAATTCGACCTTCAGGGTAAGGTTCTGACCGCAAACGAGAATTTCTGTCGCGCGCTAGGCTATGAGCTGAAGGAAATCGTCGGCAACCATCACCGGATGTTCTGCGAGCCGGCCTATGTCTCAACCCCCGCCTATCATGATTTCTGGGCGCGCCTCGGCCGCGGCGAATATGACGCCGGCACCTACAAGCGCCTTGCCAAGGGCAATCGCGAGATCTGGATACAGGCCTCCTACAACCCCGTCTTCCGCAACGGAAAGCCGGTAAAGGTTGTAAAATTCGCAGCCGACGTCACCGAAGCCAGGAAGAAGGCGATCGACGATGCCGGCAAGCTCGAAGCGCTCTCGCGCTCGCAGGCCGTCATCGAATTCCTGCCGACCGGGGAGATCCTGACGGCGAACGAAAACTTCTGCGGCGCCATGGGCTATGCGCTCAGCGAAATCACCGGCAAGCACCACAGCATCTTCTGCGAGCCGGCCTATGCCCGCACCGAGGAATACAAGCGCTTCTGGCAGCGTCTGGCGGAAGGCGAGTTCATCGCCAACGAATTCGTCCGCTACGGCAAGGGCGGCAAGGAAATCTGGATTCAGGCAGCCTACAACCCCATCACCGATGCCGATGGCAAGGTCTACAAGGTCGTGAAGTTCGCGACGGACGTCACCTCGCGCATGAGCGCCATCAGCGAGCTCGGCGGCGCCCTTCGCAGCCTGTCGGAAGGTGACCTGACGAAGACGCTCGAGCGGTCCTTCGTGCCCTCGATGGAGCAGCTTCGCCACGATTTCAACGCAACCGTCCACAAGCTCGCCGAGACATTGACCACTGTCGGCGACAATGCCAGCGCCATTGCCGCCGGCTCTCGCGAGCTCGGCGATTCGGCCGAAGCCTTCTCGCGACGCACCGAACAGCAGGCCGCCTCGGTGGAAGAGACGGCAGCGGCGCTGGAAGAGATCACCACGACAGTCGCCGATTCCAGCCAACGCGCCGAGGAAGCCGGGCGTCTCGTCGCCGAAACCAAGCAGGGCGCCGAGCAATCCGGCACCGTCGTCCGAAGCGCCGTCGCCGCCATGGATCAGATCGAGAAATCTTCGCGCGAGATCACCAACATCATCGGCGTCATCGATGACATTGCCTTCCAGACCAACCTTCTGGCGCTGAATGCCGGTGTCGAAGCGGCGCGAGCCGGCGAGGCAGGCAAAGGCTTTGCCGTCGTGGCGCAGGAAGTGCGGGAACTGGCGCAGCGCTCCGCCAGTGCTGCCAAGGAGATCAAGGCGCTGATCACGGCCTCCAGCGAGCATGTGAAAAACGGCGTCGGCCTCGTCGGCCAGACGGGCAAGGCGCTCGAGCAGATCGTCACCCAGGTCGGCGACATCAACACCAACGTCGCTGCCATCGTGAAGGCATCGAAGGAACAGACGATCGGCCTTCGGGAAATCAATTCGGCGATCAATTCGCTGGACCAGACGACCCAGCAGAATGCCGCGATGGTCGAGGAGAGCACCGCCGCAAGCCTCAGGCTCGCCAATGAGGCGGATGCGCTGCATACGCTGCTGGCCCAGTTCCGCCTCGCCGATGCTGTCATCAGGGATATGGTCATGCGCCGCGCGGCATGATTGCCATTACACTTGCCCTCTCAGCATGAAGCCGCCCCGACCAGGTCGAGGCGGCTTCATCATTTTTGGGAGGAGCAATCAGCCGAACAGTGCGTACGTGCTTTTGATCGTCACCCAGACGCCCCAGAGCAGCGGAATGCCGACAATGGCCCAGGCGATCAGCGCCTTGCCGTCGAAGCCGCCGGTGCCGATGCCGAAGGAGCCGGTGGGGCCGGCATTGGCGGCCGCGGTCTTTGCCTGCAACGCCGCGACCTCCTCATCCGACATGAACCACTTGTCCGAGAGCGGCTTGATCAGCAAGTTGGCGATCAGCCCCAGCGCCAGCATGCCGGCGAGGATATACATGGTGAAGGTATAGAGCTGCGCGCCCTGGACACCCGCGGCCTTCTGCGCCTCACGAATGTAGTTGACGACCACCGGGCCGATGATGCCGGCCGTTGCCCAGGCCGTCAGCAGCCGACCATGGATCGCGCCGACGAACTGCGTGCCGAAAATATCGGCGAGATAGGCGGGAACCGTTGCGAAGCCGCCGCCATACATCGACAGGATGATGCAAAGAGCGCCGACGAACAGCACCTTGCTGTGAATGCCCGCCGCCCAGGGGGCCAGGATATAGAGCACGATGCCGATGACGAAGAAGCAGTAATAGGTGTTCTTGCGGCCGATCTTGTCGGAGAGCGACGCCCAGAAGAAGCGACCGCCGATATTGAACAGCGACAAGAGCCCGGCAAAGCCGGCGGCGATGGCTGCGACGGTCGCCACCTGATCCTTGCTCAGGGCAGAGAACCCGACATCCGGCAGGCCGATCAGAGCACCGCCGAAGATTTCCTGCAGCATGGGCGAGGCCATGCCGATGACGCCGATTCCGGCCGAGACGTTGAGGCACAGCACCGCCCAGATGAGCCAGAACTGCTTGGTCTTGTGAGCATCGCGCAGATGCACATGCTTCGTCGTGATCATCGTGCTTTTTGCTACGGGCGGCGTCCAGCCTTCGGGGCGCCAGCCGGCCGGCGGCAGGCGATAGCCGAAGGCGCCGCCCATCATGAAGACGAAATAGATGGCCGCCATGACGATGAAGGTCTGCCAGACGCCGACCGAGCCGTCAGCGCGGAAATTGTTCATCAGCAGGCTCGCGAGCGGTGCTCCGATCATCGCGCCGCCGCCGAAGCCCATGATCGCCATGCCGGTCGCCATGCCGCGCCGGTCGGGAAACCATTTGATCAGCGTCGACACCGGCGAGATATAGCCGAGGCCGAGACCGATGCCGCCGATGACACCGGCGCCGATCCACATGATCCAGAGCTGGTGGAAGATGACGCCGATAGCCGCAATCACGATCCCGCCGCACCAGCAGCAGGCAGCGACGACGCCGGCCTTGCGCGGCCCGGCCTTTTCCAGCCAGCCGCCCCATATGGCGGCGGAAGAACCCAGCAATACGAAGAAGAGCGTATAGATCCAGCCGAGATCGCTGACGCGCCAGTCGCAGCTTGTCGTGAACAGGGCCGTCAGCAGATTGAGGCTGGCGCATTCCGCGGGAGCCGGCGTCGATGTACCGAGCGCCTTGGACAGTGGCAGCCAGAAGACGCTGAAGCCATAGGCCATGCCGATGCAAAGATGGATTGCCAACGCGGCCGGCGGCACAAGCCATCGGTTGAAGCCTGGCTTGGCGATGATGCGCTCACGATCGAGCAGGCCCGCCGTTGCCGCTCCTCGGGAAATATTGGTATCCGCAGCCGTCATGAACAACTCCTCCTTGCTCCAAAGACCGACGCCCATCCCCCTGACGGGAATCGCATGAGGGGATGGTGCTCCCCTCTCTCCACCCAGTCACCTGTCAATTTGAGTACTAAGTCGGCTTAATTTCCTCGGTCGGGGCCGGCCTGTGAATCAGCGCTGCCGCCTCCAATACCAACGGGTTCAGTCCGCTGTCGCCTTGGTCGATGATTGCGAACAGCTGGCGCCGCATACGCGGCTCCCAGAATTTGTTGATGTGCGTGGCGACGCCCTGTGCCGCTTCGCTCGCCGGCTGCGTCTTGAAGAAGGTGGCGATCTGGTTCGCCATGTAGATGAGCTTGGTTTCGGTCTTGCCGTGCTGCGTTTCGTCAAGCGACATCGGCGATGCTCCCCGTTATAATGCGATGCGGATGGGTGAAAATCTCGAAATCGTCGCCACGCACCAGCGCGACCAATGTCATGCCGGCCTCCTCGGCCGTGCGGATAGCAAGCGCCGTCGGCGCGGAGATGGCGACCAGCACGGAACTGCCCAATATGGCGGCCTTTTGTACCATCTCGACGGATAGACGGCTGGTGACAGCCACCACACCTTCCGCTCCCTTGCGGCCGGAGCGAATGACGGCGCCGCAGAGCTTGTCGAGCGCATTATGCCTGCCAACATCTTCCCGCACGGCAAGCAACCCCTCGGACGGAATATAGAAGCCGGCCCCATGCACGGCACGCGTCTCGCGATGCAGCGGCTGCGCGTCGTTGAGCAGCGCGATGGCGCGGACGATATCCTTCTGCGTGAGCGTCAACGCCACCTTCGAAACGTCGGGCACCTTGCGCACCGCCTGCTCGATCGATTCGATGCCGCAGAGGCCGCAGCCGACGGGACCGGCCATATGACGGCGGCGCAGCCGCAGCGCGTCGGCCGCGTCATCGACCAGGGTGATCTGCACATCGATCCCCTGCTCGTCCTCGATCGGTTCGATGGCGGCGACCTGAGCTATATCGGCGATGATACCCTCGGTCAGGCTGAAGCCGACGGCGAAATCCTCGATATCGGCGGGCGTGCCCATCATGACGGCGTGAGAAGAACCGCCATAGGAAAAAGCGATCGGCACCTCCTCGGGCACGATGCGCGAGCCGGAATTAATGACGCCGTTGCGGCGTGCGGTCTCGGGGACGGTCGTGGTGGGGGTGAATTTGGTCATTGAGTGACGGGGCATGAAATACCCCCCTCTGTCACTTCGTGACATCTCCCCCACAAGGGGTGAGATTGGTAGCGCGCAGCACTCTCTGGTCTCAAGCCGACGCCGAGTCTGCTGAAACCCGTGTCTATTGTCTTGCGAGTGATGAGCGGCAAACTCCGAACAATCTCCCCCCTTGTGGGGGAGATGTCACGAAAGTGACAGAGGGGGGTATTTCTCCACATCCTCAATCTCACTCAGCCGCCTCCATCTTCCCGGCAATACGACGAGACTGCTTGGCCTGCTCGTCATAATCGACCTGCCATTGCGACGGGCCGTTCGACGGCGAGACCTGCACCGCCGTCACCTTGTATTCCGGGCAATTCGTCGCCCAGTCGGAATAGTCCGTGGTGATGACGTTCGCCTGCGTGTCCGGGTGATGGAAGGTCGTGTAGACGACGCCCGGAGCCACGCGGTCGGTGATGAGAGCCCTGAGCGTCGTGTCGCCGGAGCGGCTGGTCAGCTTGATCCAGTCGCCTTCGCGAATGCCGCGCTGCTCGGCATCGTGCGGATGCATCTCCAGGCGATCCTCGGCGTGCCACATCACATTCTCTGTCCGCCGCGTCTGCGCGCCGACATTGTACTGGCTGAGGATACGCCCCGTGGTGAGCAGCAGCGGGAAGCGTGGGCCGGTGCGCTCGTCGGTTGCGACATATTCGGTGCGGATGAACTTACCCTTGCCGCGCACGAAGCCGTCGACATGCATGATCGGCGAACCGAGCGGCGTCTTCTCGTTGCAGGGCCACTGCACCGAGCCCATCTTTTCCAGATAGTCGTAGGAGACCAGGGCAAAGCTCGGCGTCGTCGCCGCGATCTCGTCCATGATCTCGGACGGATGCGCATAGTTCCAGCCCAGCCCCATGGCCTGCGCCATCTTCTGCGTCACTTCCCAGTCGGCATAGCCGTTGCGCGGCGTCATGACCTTGCGTACGCGGTTGATACGGCGCTCGGCATTGGTGAAGGTGCCGTCCTTTTCGAGGAAGGTCGAGCCGGGGAGGAAGACATGGGCGTAATTCGCCGTCTCGTTCAGGAAGAGATCATGGACGACAACGCATTCCATTGCGGCAAGGCCGGCGGCGACATGCTTGGTATCCGGATCTGACTGGAGGATATCCTCGCCTTGGATGTAGAGACCCCTGAAGCTGCCGTCGACGGCGGCATCGAGCATATTGGGAATGCGCAGGCCGGGCTCGTTGTTCAGCTTCACGCCCCAGAGCTTCTCGAAGATATCGCGGGTCGCATCGTCGGAGATATGGCGATAGCCCGGCAGCTCATGCGGGAAGGAGCCCATGTCGCAGGAGCCCTGCACGTTGTTCTGGCCGCGCAGCGGGTTCACGCCGACGCCGGGCCGGCCGATATTGCCGGTCACCATGGCGAGGTTGGCGATCGCCATGACGGTCGTCGAACCCTGACTGTGCTCGGTGACACCGAGGCCGTAGTAGATCGCGCCATTGCCGCCCTTGGCAAAGAGACGGGCCGCGCCGCGCACGAGATCGGCGGGAACGCCGGTGTATCTTTCCGTTTCCTCCGGGCTGTGCTGCGGCTCGGAGACGAAACCAGCCCAATCCTCGAACTCTGACCAGTCGCAGCGTTCGCGGATGAACTTTTCGTCGAACAGACCTTCGGTGACGATGACGTGAGCCAGCGCCGTCATCATGGCGACATTGGTGCCCGGCTTCAGCGGCAGGTGGAAGCTCGCCTCGACATGCGGCGTGCGCACCAGATCGATGCGGCGCGGATCGATGACGATGAGCTTGGCGCCTTGACGCAGCCGCTTCTTCAGGCGCGAGCCGAAGACCGGATGACCATCCGTCGGATTGGCGCCGATGACGATGACGACATCGGAATGCTCGACGCTGTCGAAATTCTGGGTGCCGGCAGACGTGCCGAAAGCCTGGCCGAGGCCATAGCCCGTGGGCGAATGGCAGACGCGGGCGCAAGTATCGACATTGTTGTTGCCGAAACCGGCGCGCACCAGCTTCTGCACCAAATAGGTTTCCTCGTTGGTGCAGCGCGAGGACGTGATGCCGCCGATCGAATCGCGGCCGTACTGATATTGCAGCCGCTTGAATTCGGTGGCGATATGGGCAAAGGCCTCGTCCCAGGTCACTTCGCGCCAGGGATCGGTCACCTTTTCGCGCACCATCGGATTGAGGATGCGGTCCTTGTGGGTCGAATAGCCATAGGCGAAGCGGCCCTTGACGCAGGAATGGCCGCGATTGGCCTGACCGTCCTTCCACGGCACCATGCGCACCAGCTCTTCGCCACGCATTTCCGCCTTGAAGGAGCAGCCGACGCCGCAATAGGCGCAGGTAGTGACAGCGGAATGCTCCGGCTGGCCGATAGCAATCACCGACTTCTCGGTCAGCGTTGCCGTCGGGCAGGCCTGCACGCAGGCGCCGCAGGACACGCATTCCGAGTCGATGAAATGTTCGTGCATACCCGGCGAGACGCGCGAGCCGAAACCACGGCCCTCGATCGTCAGCGCGAAGGTACCCTGCACTTCCTCGCAGGCACGCACGCAGCGGGAGCAGACGATGCATTTCGACGGGTCATAGGTGAAATAGGGGTTGGACTCGTCCTTCGGCATCCATTTCAGATTGATGTCGCCGCTGTTGCGCGCCTTGACGTGGTTGTCGCCCTCATAGCCATAGCGCACATCGCGCAGGCCGACGGCACCTGCCATGTCCTGCAATTCGCAATCGCCATTGGCAGCGCAGGTCAGACAGTCGAGCGGATGGTCGGAGATATAGAGCTCCATCACGCCCCGGCGGATGTCCTTCAGCCGGCCGGTCTGCGTGTGAACGACGAGACCGGGAGCAACCGGCGTCGTGCACGAGGCCGGCGTGCCGTTGCGGCCCTCGATCTCGACGAGACAGAGGCGGCAGGAGCCGAAGGCATCGACCATGTCGGTGGCGCAGAGTTTTGGCACCTGAATGCCGGCTTCCATCGAGGCGCGCATGATCGACGTGCCCTCAGGCACCGTGATCTGGCGTCCGTCGATGGTGAGCGTCACCATGGTTTCGGAGAGGGAGGCGGGCGTGCCGTAATCGATTTCTGGAACGAGGGACATGGCTCTTACTCCGCCGCTTCAATCAAGGGAGCCGGAGAAAAGTCCTCCGGAAAATGGGTCATGGCGCTCATGACGGGATAGGGCGTGAAACCGCCGAGCGCACAGAGCGAACCGAACTTCATCGTGTTGCAGAGATCGGCGAGCAGAACCCGGTTCTTCTCGGGCTCTATGCCTTGCGCGATCTTGTCGGCCGTCTCGACGCCGCGGGTCGAGCCGATGCGGCAGGGCGTGCATTTGCCGCAGCTTTCCACGGCACAGAATTCCATGGCGAAACGCGCTTGCTTCAGCATGTCGGCTGTATCGTCGAAAACAACGATGCCGGCATGGCCGATCAGGCCGTCCTTGGCCGCGAAGGATTCATAGTCGAACGGCGTGTCGAACAGAGCCCGCGGGAAATAGGCCCCAAGCGGGCCGCCCACCTGCACCGCCTTGACCGGCCGCCCGGTTATCGTGCCCCCGCCAATCCTGTCGACGATGTCGCCGAGCGAAAGGCCGAAGGCCGTCTCGTAGAGACCACCATGCTTGACGTTGCCGGCGATCTGCAGCGGGATCGTGCCGCGAGAGCGGCCCATGCCGAAATCGCGGTAGAAGGCAGCACCCTTGTCCATGATGACGGGAACGGAAGCCAGCGAGATCACGTTGTTGATGACTGTGGGGCAGTTGAACAAGCCTTTATGCGCCGGCAGCGGCGGCTTGGCGCGCACGATACCGCGCTTGCCCTCGAGGCTGTTCAGCAGTGCCGTTTCCTCACCGCAGACATAGGCGCCGGCGCCGGTGCGGATTTCCATGTCGAACGCCTTGCCGGAGCCGAGGACGGAGGCGCCGAGGATGCCCGCCTTGCGGGCGATTTCGACCGCTTCGGTCATCGCGGCAATCGCATGCGGATATTCGGAACGCGTATAGACGAAGCCCTTGGTCGCGCCGGTCGCAAGGCCTGCGATCGCCATGCCTTCGACCAGCACGAAGGGATCACCTTCCATGATCATCCGGTCGGCGAATGTGCCGCTGTCGCCCTCGTCGGCATTGCAGACGATGTATTTGCGGTCGCCCGGCGCATCGAGCACCGTCTTCCATTTGATGCCGGTCGGGAAACCCGCGCCGCCACGGCCGCGCAGGCCGGAATCGGTGACGTCCTTGACGATATCGGCCGCTGCCATGCCGATGGCGCGGCGCAGCCCCTTGAGGCCACCATGGGCTTCATAATCTGTGAGCGAAAGCGGATCAGTGATGCCGCAGCGGGCAAAGGTCAGGCGGGTCTGTTCTTTGAGGAATGGGAGGTTTTCGACCTCCCCAAGACAGAGCGGATGCTCGCCGCCTTCGGCGAGCCCGGCGTCAAAGAGTGCCGCGACATCCTTGGCCTTCACCGGACCATAGCCGATACGCTTGCCGCCGATCTCGACTTCGACCAGCGGCTCGAGCCAGAACATGCCGCGCGAGCCGTTGCGCACGATGCGCGCATCGAGGCCACGTTTGGCGATTTCCTGCGCGACCGACTTCGCGACCTTCTCCGCACCGAGCGAAAGGGCGGCGGCATCGCGGGGGATATAGATGGTCAAGCTCATTGGCGCGCCTCCTTCACGAGGTCGTCGGCGCTCTCATCGTCGAGCCGGCCATAGAGTTCTCCATCAAGCATCGCCGCCGGCGCGCAGGCGCAAAGCCCGAGACAGTAGACCGGTTCCAGCGTGACGCTGCCATCGAGCGTGGTCTGGTGGAAATCGATGCCCAGCAGCCGCTTGACACGCTCCGCCAGCGCATCGCCACCCATCGATTGACAGGCCTCGGCGCGACAGAGCTTCAGGACATGGCGACCGGTGGGATGGTCGCGATAGTCGTGATAGAAGGTCATCACGCCATGTACTTCGGCGCGGGAAAGGTTCAGAGCCTTGGCTACCAGCTGCAGTGCATCCTGCGGCACATAGCCGAATTCCTCCTGAATTCCATGCAGGATCGGCAAAAGCGGCCCTTCCATCGATTTCATGCTATCGATGATGGTGCCGGCACGGGTCGCAATCTCGCCCGCACCCAGGTTCAAGCTCATAAACAGACCTCCCACGCATAATCCGAAAACCGCCGCGGCAATTTCAGAAAGGCTTATGCGGCATTTCCTCCGTGGCGCGCGATCGACACGCCCAAGGATAAGGTCGCAGGGAGAAGGCAAAGGATCAATAAGGCAGTCCCGTCACTCGATAGAAAATTTCTATCAAGATCTATCAGCTTCTGCGAGCAATCTTGCCTCATGCAACAGAGCGGAGACGAGCGGTGTGAAGGGCTCGCGATGCGTGGCGACCAGCCCGACGAGATGCTCTGCATCCGGCTCCGTGATTGGAATTTTGCGGATATCGACCGGAAAACCGAAAGAATCGGCGATATTCTTTGGCATAATGCTGGCCCAGCGCCCGGTCTGAACGTGCGAAAACAACACGATCATCGAATTCGATTCCAGCGTCGGCTTGGCAACCGCGCCTGCCTCCGCAAGGTGACGGTTGATAATCCGACGGTTTTGCATGTCGGCCGTCAATAGACAAAGCCGAAGATTGCCGATCTCCTTCCAGGTGACCGTCTCTCGCTCCGAAAACGGGCTGCCGCCCGCCGTGATGAGGTGATAGCGCTCGGCATAGAGCGGTACACTGGTGACCCGGCCGAGCGGCTCGTTTTCCAGATAGGTGATGCCGGCATCGATCTCGAGGTTTTCGAGCAGGCTCAGAACCTGCAGCGAGTTGCGCGATAAGATGGAGAAGGTGACGTCAGGGTGCCTCTCCTGGAAAGGCGTCGTGATTCTCTGCACCATGGCAAGCGCCGTGGGAATGGCTGCGATCCGGATATGGCCGGCAAGGCCTTTGCGCGCCGCGCGCATCTCCTCGCGCATGGTGCGGCTGTCGCCGACGATGCGGCGGGCCCATTCCAGCACGCGCTGCCCCTCGGGCGTCAGGCCTTGAAAGCGCGAGCCGCGGCTGACGAGCATCACGCCGAGTTGATCTTCCAATTGCCGGATCGCCGCCGACAAAGTCGGCTGCGTCACGCCGCACTCCTCGGCGGCGCGGCCAAAATGCTTCTGATTCGCCAGCGCGATGAAGAATTCCAGCTTTTCGATCATCCTACTCTCCCGCAGCGAAAGAGTTAGACTGGCAGATCGGCGAGCGCAACACGCAAGGCCGCTTCAGGCATCAACGATCGCCCTGGCAGAAGGCTTTCTGCAGGGAATCGACGACCGCGCAGATTTCCGACCGCGCGACGGCATAGTGAATGAGCCGCCCTTCGCGGCGCGTATCGACCAGCTTGTCCAGGCGAAGGCGTGCCAGATGCTGCGATACGACGGCCTGCGGCAGATCGAGAAGAGCCTCGAGCTCCATCACCGTTTTCTCATGCTTGGCGAGCATGAAAAGAATTGCCAGACGGGTCTCATGAGACAGTGCTTTCAGCAGGGCGCTCGCCTTTCGCGCACTCCCCGTCATTTCTTCGACATCACGTTCCGCTTCACCGCCCTGCGGTAGAGACGACGACATATCACAGCCTCTAGTGAGAATTCCCCTAGAGGTATGCTTATAATATTATCAAACCTCAAGCTGATTCAAAAAAGACACGGAAAACCAAAAAAGGTCCGTTTTATCAGCAGATAAGCTGGCCACCGTTGATCTCGACCACCTGCCCCGTGATGTAGCCGGAAAGCGATGGTGCCGAGAGGAAGAGGTACGCCGGAGCGCAATCTTCCGGTGTGCCGAGGCGCTGAAGCGGAATAGACTTTCTGGTCTGCTCCAGCTTCTCCCTGGATGAATAACGCTCATGAAACTCGGTTGCTATCGTGCCGGGCGAGACGCAGTTCACCCGAATGCCGTCGGGCGCCAGCTCGCGCGCCAACGCTTTCGAATAGGTCGAGACGAAGGCTTTCGAGGCGGAATAGATCGCAGAGCCCGGACTGCCGCCAGTAAGAGCGGAGATCGAAACGGTATTGACGATCGCGGCCTGCCCGGCGGCCCGCAGCAACGGCAACAGCCCCCTCGTCACTTCCACGACGGAGGTCTGATTGAGATGAACGATCCCCGCATATTGCTCGTCCGTCAGCTCGCCGGCGGGAAACCGGCCGACCATGGTGCCGGCATTGTTGACCAGCACATCGATGCGGTCGAAACGCTCGCCCGCAGCGCTCGCGAAATCGCGTGTGCCATTGCCGGCGGCAAAATCGCCGGCAATGAGAAAGGCACGGCGGTCCGCCTCGGCCTCCATCAGGAAATCGGGCAATTGGCGACTGGCATCGCGGCCGATATGCGCGAGAACGTGGGCGCCGCAATCGAGAAACTGCCGCGCAACCTCCAGCCCGATGCCACGGCCGGCGCCGGTGACCACGACATTGCGGTTTTCGAATAGCTTCGGATGAAACACGGTAACCTCCCCAACCGCACTATTCGCGCGCCGGTAATTGCGGAATTTTCACTTTACCATATGATGACGAAAAAACGAAAGAAAGGGAGCGAAAACCATGTTCCTGTCCGGACGACAGACCGAGATCCTCGAAATCGCCAAGGCGGAGGGGCGCGTGCTGGTCGAGGAGCTGGCGCTGCGCTTCTCGGTCACGCCGCAAACCATCCGCAAGGACCTGAACGATCTCTGCGACGGGCGCGTGCTGTCGCGCGTGCATGGCGGCGCGATCTTTCCCGGCGGGACAGAGAACGTGAAATATGAGGCGAGACGGTCTATCGCCGCGCCCGAAAAGCATGCGATCGGCCGCGCCGCGGCCAGCCTGATCCCCAACAACAGCTCGCTCTTCATCAATATCGGCACGACGACGGAGGCCGTAGGCGAGGCATTGCTCGGCCATCATGAGTTGATGGTCATCACAAATAATATCAATGTTGCCAACAAGTTACGCATTTTCCCATCCATCGAGGTCGTGATTGCCGGCGGCGTTGTGCGCGGCTCGGATGGCGGCATCGTCGGCGAGGCGGCCGTCGATTTCATCAAGCAGTTCAAGGTCGACTACGCCGTGATCGGCGCCTCCGCGATCGATCCCGACGGCGCGCTCCTGGATTTCGATTTTCGCGAAGTGAAAGTCGCGCAGGCGATCATCGCCAATGCGAGGCATGTCATTCTCGTCGCCGACAGCACCAAGTTCGAACGAACCGCCCCGGTTCGCATCGGCCATCTCTCGCAGGTTCATACGTTCGTCACAGATGAATGTAGTATCGAATCCGTGCGATCCATCGCTGCGGAACATGACGTGCATCTCGTGGAAACCTCGCGCAGATCGGCTTGACGAGAGCATTTTCTGTCAAGAAACGTTCGTTTGACATTCGTATCTGTTTCGCTTTAGATGGATTAATTTCGATTTCCATCTTCAGGGGATGGCTGACCTTTGCGGAGGGGCGGGTGAGCGAGCAGGTCTACGACATTTTCGTTATCGGCGGCGGCATCAATGGTTGCGGCATCGCCCGCGACGCTACCGGGCGCGGCTACAAGGTCGCGCTCGCCGAGATGAACGACTTTGCCTCCGGCACCTCGTCCGGCGCCACCAAGCTCATCCATGGCGGCCTGCGTTATCTCGAACATTATGAATTCCGTCTCGTGCGCGAATCGCTGATGGAGCGCGAAGTGCTGTGGGCGATGGCGCCGCACATCATCTGGCCGATGCGCTTCGTCCTTCCCTATCACAAGGGCGGCATCCGGCCGGCCTGGCTCATCCGCCTCGGCCTTTTCCTCTACGATCATCTCGGCGGGCGAAAGCTGCTGCCGCCGACGGCGACGTTGGACATGAAGACCGACCCTGCGGGCAAGCCTTTGAAAGCACTTTTCACCAAGGCTTTCGAATATTCCGACGGCTGGGTGGACGATGCGCGCATGGTGGTTCTGAACGCGCGCGACGCGGCCGACCGCGGTGCGACGATCATGCCGCGAACGAAGGTGGTCTCGGCCCGGCGCGAAGGGGCGGTCTGGGCAATCGAAACGGAAAACACGATCAGCGGCGAGAAGCGCCAATTCCGCGCGCGCATGCTGGTCAATGCCGCAGGTCCCTGGGTCGATCACGTGCTCTCCGATGCCTTCGGCAAGAACCAGGTCCATAATGTCCGCCTCGTTCAGGGCAGCCACATCATCGTGCGCAAGAAGTTCGACGGTCCACGCGCCTATTTTTTCCAGAATCCGGATAACCGCATCATCTTCGCCATTCCCTACGAGCAGGATTTCACGCTCATCGGCACCACGGATCGCGACTACAAGGACGATCCGAAGGACGTGAAGATCAGCGAAGAGGAAACCCTCTATCTCTGCAACGCCGCCAGCGAATACTTCAAGGAGTCGGTACGGCCGGAAGACATCGTCTGGACCTATTCGGCCGTGCGCCCGCTCTATGACGATGGAGCATCCAAGGCGCAGGAAGCAACGCGCGATTACGTGCTGAAGGTCGAGGGCGAAGAGGGCCAGGCGCCGCTTCTGAATGTCTTCGGCGGCAAGCTCACCACCTATCGCCGCCTGGGCGAACACGCGCTGGAAAAGATCGGCGAGGCCATCGGTCTCAAGGGCACGCCCTGGACCGCCAAGAGCTCGCTGCCCGGCGGCGACTTCCCGGCTCGCGGCTACGATGCCGAAGTCTCCAAGCTCAAGTCGCGCTACGCTTTCCTCACCGATCCCCACGCTCGCCGCCTCATCCGCCGCTACGGGACACGGGCCGCGATGATTGTCGGCGACGCAAAGACGATTGCCGATCTCGGCCGCTGTTTCGGAAGCGATCTCTACGAGGCCGAAGTGCGGTATCTGATCGAGCAGGAATGGGCCCACAACGCCGCCGACATCCTCTGGCGCCGGTCCAAGAAGGGCCTCTACCTCTCGAAGGACGAGGCCGCAGCCCTCGACAGCTACATGGCCGACAGCCGCGTCCACGCCTGATCTCGGCCCATTATTCGGGATCGAGCAGTCTCGGTCCCGCCCCCTCCTCCGAGAGCCGGTCCCATGGGTTTCGCAGCGGGCAGCCTTCGAGCGACAGGCAACCGCAACCGATGCAGCTGTCCAATTGATTGCGAAGCCCCTGCAGGCGTTTGATCCTGGCGTCGAGATCGTCCTTCCATAGTTCCGAAAGCACTTTCCAATCGGATGCCGTGGGCGTGCGCCCCTGCGGCAGGGCACCGAGCGCCGCCTGAACCTCGGCGAGCGGAATACCAACCCGTTGCGCCACCTTGATGATCGCGACACGCCGCAGCACCTCGCGGGGATAACGCCGCTGGTTGCCACGGCTGCGATGGCTCTCGATGAGCCCCTTCGCCTCGTAGAAATGCAGTGCGGATACGGCCACTCCGCTGCGCGCCGCCACCTCGCCAACCGTCAGCAGTCTCGAAAATTGCGCGGGATCGATTTTTCCCATTCTGCCTATTGACCTCAACTTCACTTGAGGTTCTATAACCCGAGCTCCAAACCGCGTAAAGCAGGAGCATGACATGACCGAAAGAACCCGGCTGGCGATTATCTACGGCAGCACCCGCCCGGGTCGTTTGTGTGACCGGGTCGTCAATTGGGTGGCCCGGGAGCTGGCACACTATCCCCTCATCGATATCGACCTGATCGACCCCCTCGAATTTGATTTGCCGTTTCATCACGATCGGGAGCATCCCGGCGTCAGCGCCCTTTCCGACCGGCTTTCGGACGCCGATGCCTTCGTCATCGTCACGCCCGAATACAATCACAGCTTCACCGCCTCGCTGAAATTCCTGCTCGATCTCGTCTACGAGCCCTGGCATGGCAAGCCCGCCGCCTTCGTTTCCTATGGCGGCATCTCCGGCGGCCTGCGCGCCGTCGAGCAATTGCGGGTGGTGCTTGCAGAACTGCATACGGTGACGGTGCGCGACACCGTGAGCTTCGCCAATCCATGGGGTCGGTTCGCCGAAGACGGCACCCTGGAAAATCCGCTCGAAGCAAGAAAATCACTGGTGCTGATGATCGCCCGGCTGACCTGGTGGAGCAATGCTCTGAAACCGGCGCGCGCCAAGCGCCCCTATCGCTCCGCCGCCGCCTGATCCATTCCCCAGAACATCAATCCGGTCTCTCGTTTCTGGCAGGTGCGAGAGAGCGGTTCGACGCCCGGGCTTTGCACCATGGGTCCGGGCGTCATTGATTGCCTTTTGGCATCCGCCTTGCCGAAACCATCGGGATGACCTAACCCAATGAAGAGGGAGTTCGGCGGATACGGGAATGGAGCACGAGAAGCGGCTGGGAGGAGCAGATTTCATGCGCGCCGTCGCGTGCCTGATGGTGCTTGTTCATCATCTCGTGCTGCGGATGAATTTCTACAAGATCCCGCCGAATCTGGATATGACCTTCATACTGGCGCGCTTCGGTAATCACGGCGTCTCGGTCTTCTTCGTTCTCAGCGGCTTTCTGCTTGCCCGCCCCTTCTGGCTGGCGCTGGATAGGGGGCGGCCGCTACCGTCGCTGAGGATCTACGCCATGCGTCGCGCCGCCCGCATCCTGCCGGGCTTCTGGTTTGCCCTGACGGTCGGCTTCGTGATCAGCTTCACGGTCTACGGGTTTGCGCTCGATAGAGAGTTGACCGGCCGCTACATCGCCGGCTTCCTCCTGATGAGCCAATGGCATTGGCGCACCTTTTTCCCGGTGCAGGGGGACGGGCCATTGTGGTCGATTCCCTTCGAGACGACTTGTTATTTCCTGATGCCGATCGGCTTCCTGTTGCTGTTCAATGCCAAGCTGAGATCGCGCTCCGCCCTCGTCAGCCGCCTGCTCTGGATCGGCATCATCGCGGCCTCGCTTGTCGGCCATTGGCTTGTCGTCACCTATCTGCCGACAGATAGCGTCGGGCGCGGATGGCAATATGGCTTCCAGGGCGGCGCCAAGGAATGGATGCCGCGCTACAATCCCATCGGCTTCTTCGCGATCTTCGCGATCGGCGCGCTGGCTGCCGGCATCCAGACGATTCTCCCGCCCCGCCGCTCGGCGATCTACGATGTCATCGGAGCGCTCGCAATCATCATGGGCGCATGGCAGTTGCCGCAGTCCATCGGCGGTCCCGGAGAAGGCTATGCTTGGCTCGGCATTCCCTATCAATTCCCGCTGCTTCCGCTTGCGGTCGCGATCGCACTTACGACGCTGCCGCAATCGCTGCTGCTGGCAAAGCTGCTGGACAATCCCGCGAGCCGTTATGTCGCCACCGTCTCCTTCGGCGTCTATATCTGGCAGGATATCGTGCTGACGGTGATGCCGCAGCTCTTCCCTTCGTCCTTCGGCACCGGCTCGGACGACGTGCTGGGCGGCTGGATAACCTCAAGCCTCATCGCAACCGCCATCATCTTCGCCATCGGCACGCTGAGCTATGTCCTGCTCGAGCGCCCCATCATGCGTTGGGCTCGTGCGCGGGAAAATATCATGACACGACCCGTCACCGCCTGATTGGGACAACCGCATATGAAGCACGTCATTGCCATGCCCTCCTTCTCCCCGCGGGGAGAAGGAGCTTGCGGCGCCGAGGTGCCGGACATGCGGTCGCCCTGCTGCGTGGTAAGCAGTAGCAAACACGGTTTGGAATTCTGAAGGTACCTTTAAATACGCGTCGCCTTTAGGCGCTCCTCATCGAGGACGATGCCGAGCCCCGGCGCGACGCCGAGATCCAGCCAGCCGGCATCGTGCTTGAGTGGTGAGGCCATCGGATAGTCGCGGCGAGCCTCGCTCCACTCCGGATTGTCATAGGGGTATTCGAGCCAGGACGCATCGGCGACGCCTGCGGTCAGATGCGCATTGGCGAGAACCCCGATGCCGTTCGTCCAGGAATGCGGCGTGAACTGCACGCCCGCCTCGCGCGCCTGATAGGCCAGCCGCCGGCAACCGGTGATACCGCCGACGAGCGCGACATCGGGCTGGATGACATCGAAGGCACGCTCTTCGATGATATCGCGGAATTCGTAGAGTTCGCGCGTCATCTCGCCGCCGACAATCCGAACCGACGTTGCCTGCTTCAATTCCTTCATGCCCTTGCGGTCGGAGCGATGCAGCGGCTCTTCCATCCAATAGACGCCGAGCCGCTCGAGCTCCTTGGCAACGGTCAGCGCATCCTTGAAGGTCCAGGACAGCGTCGTATCCCACGGCATCCGCCAACCCTGATTGCAGTCGACCATCAGCTCCAGCCGGTCGCCGACGCGGGCGCGGATCGCTTCCAGCGCCTTGACATCCTCGCGCCAGCCGCCACGGCCGCCCGAAGACGAAGAGAAGCGCACCTTCATGGCCGGGAAGCCTTCATCGATATAGCGCTCGGCCTGTTCGGCCATGGCCGACGGCTCGCGCAGCACGCCGGAGGACGCATAGAGCCGCACGCGGCTGGCGCGGCCGCCAAGCATCCGCCAGACCGGCTCGCCGGTGATCTTGCCGGAGAGATCCCACAGAGCCAGATCCATCGGCCAGCAACGGCCATAATGGAAGTTTATATGCGAGAGCACCTCATAGTGACGCTCAAGATGGCGCGGGTCCTGCCCGATGAACAGGTCCTCGTGCCCTTCGAAGCCCTTCATCAGGTCACCGGAGCCGATGCCTTCCCGGCCCTCATCATCCCTGACGCGCACGATGGTCGCATCGAAATGCCGGCGTGGACGCCCGTCCCAGCTCGCCTTGAACGCCGGATCGAGCGGCAGGCGGTGATGGTTGATTTCGATGGAAACGATCTTGCTCATTATGCTCCCCTTTATCCTCCGGGCATGATCCCGAAAGCGTCGCCGCTTTGGATGGGATCATGCTGATTCAAACATCTTAGCCGAACTGCTGCCAGATCGTCTTGTAATCGCAATACTTATCGATCGCATGCACCGAGCGGTCACGGCCGAAGCCGGACTGCTTGAAGCCGCCGAACGGCGTCGCGAAGTTCGACATGTCGTAGGTGTTGATCCACACCGTACCCGCATGGATCTCTTCGGAAAAACGGTGAGCGCGGTTCATGTCCTTGGTGAAGACGGCCCCTGCCAACCCGTAGATCGTGTCATTGGCGATCTTGAGCGCCTCCTCCTCTGTGTCGAAGGGGATGGCTGCCAGCACAGGCCCGAAGATTTCCTGCCGTGCCAGGCTCATGTCGTTGGTCATGTCGACGAAGACGCCCGGCGAGACATAATAGCCGCCGGTTTCGCTCAAGACGCGCTCGGCACCGAAGGCACGGCGCGCGCCTTCCTTCTCGCCGGCGGCGATCATCGCCAGCACCTTGTTCATATGCTCTTCCTCGATCAAGGCGCCGATCTGCGCCGAAGGGTCGAGCGGATGCTTGAGCGCGATATCGGAGCGGGTGACCGCCTCGATCTTCTCGATCAGCCTGTCCTGCACCGAACGCTGCACGATCAGCCGCGTAGAGGCGTGGCAGGTCTCGCCGGAATTGTAGAAGCAGCCCCAGGCTGCAGCGACGGCAGCAGCATCGAGATCGGCATCTTCGAAGACGACCAGCGGCGACTTGCCGCCAAGCTCCAGCGCCACGCGCTTGACGTTCGATTGCGCCGCATAGCCCATGATCAGCTTGCCGACTTCGGTCGAGCCGGTAAAGGCGATCATGTCGACATCCATGTGCAGCGCCAGCGGCTTGCCGGTCTCCTCGCCGTAGCCCGTCACCACGTTGAAAACACCCGCCGGCAGGCCGGCTTCGATCGCCAGTTCGGCAAGGCGGATCGCCGACAGCGACGACTGCTCGGCCGGCTTCAGCACGACGGAATTGCCGGCGGCGATAGACGGCCCGAGCTTCCAGGCATCGATGATCATCGGGTAATTCCAGGGGGTGATCGCACCGATGACGCCGAGCGGCACCTTGCGGACCAACGCCCGCGCATTCGGACCGGTCGGCGCGACCTCGTCATACATCTTGTCGATCATTTCGCCGTAGAACTGGATGCCCTCGGCGCAAAGGCGCACGTCGACGCCAAGCGAGGCCATGACCGGCTTGCCGACGTCGATCGTCTCCAGCATGGCCAGTTCATCGCCATGGGCGCGGATCAGCTCCGCCCATCTCAGCATGATCTTCTTCTTCTCCAGCGGCTCCTTCTTGCGCCACACACCGCTTTCGAAGGCGGCGCGGGCAGACGCGACGGCGGCATCGATATCTGCGGCATTACCCCGCGCCAACTGCGCACCGGGCTTGCCGTCCATCGGGCGGATACGGGTGAAGGTCTCGCCCGAGGCGGAAGCACGATGAGCGCCGTCGATGAAATGACGGCCTTCGGGCTTGAGGCTGGAGAGCACGCCTTCCCAATAGTCGCGGGTATAGTTCTTGGTCATCTCAGATTCCTTTCGGCAGCGCCATGACGGCGGCGGCAAAGCGATCGATATCGGCATCCGTCACGTCGCGGATCGTCGAGCGCCGCATGGGCTGGTTTTCGGTTGCGCGCATCTCGCGGGCAAGATCACTTTCATCAAACGGCTTGAAGGCTGCAGGCAGCGAGCGCACGACGCCGCAACGATCCATCCAGTCGGACACGAAAGCGGGCAGCTCAGCGGCACTTGCGACACCGCAGGCCTTGGCTGCGGCGTTCAGCTCCGGCGTGTCGGCTTCGACCAGCCAGCCAAGCGTGACTTCGAAACCGAGCGCGGTCGCCAGACCGTGATGGACAGGGCCGAGGCCGGCCAGCGCATGGCTGACATTATGCGCGATCGCCGTGCCGCAATTATCGATGGCGATGCCGCCGAAGCAGGAGCCGAGCAGCACATCGCCGCGCGCCGCCATATCATCGGGCTGTCTGACAGCCGTTTCCAGGGCACCGGTCAGCAGCCGCAGCGCCTGATGCGCATAGAATTGCGCGCCACGATGGGTGTTGCGGTTCGTTGCGGCTTCGAAAGCATGGATGAAGGCATCGAGGCCACACCATGCCGTGAGATTGGCCGGCAAGGTCTTCGTCAGCGCGGGATCGAGGATGACGAGATCAGCCTTCGTTTCCGGGCCCCAGATCCAGAGCTTCTTGCCCTCGGGGCCGGCGAAGATATTCGTCGCCGATGTCTCCGAACCCGTACCTGCCGTGGTCGGGATCATGATCTTCTTCAGCGGATTTTTCGGCAGCGGATTGGCCGCCAGCGCATAATGCATCGGGTCCTCGCCCGACGCGATGCAGCAGGCGACGATCTTGCCGATATCGAGCGCCGAGCCGCCGCCGATGCCGATCACCATATCCGCACCCTGCCCGATCTCGATCGCCGCACGCAGATGCGCAAGCTTCGGCTCGCCGGCGAAATCGGAAAAGACCTGCGTCTTCACGCCGGCTTCTGCAAGCTCGGTGCTGACCTTGGCGGCAAGGCCCGACTGCGCCAGGAAGGCATCGATTACAAGCAGAACGGCGCCGACGCCATCGAAGGATTTAACTGCGGCAGGCAGGCTTGAGAGCGCATCCTCACCGAAGCGAATGTCAGGAATGGCGGAAATGGAGAAGGACACAGAGGAATCCCTTGGAAAAGCGGCTGGAAATGATGCTCTGATCCTGCATCACAATTTCAGATCTTCAAATCCGGGCAATTATCGGGAATATTGATGATCTGAAGTTATGGAGAGCCCATGCTCGAGAAAATACCGCTGGAGGCATTCCGCGTCTTCGACGCCGCCGCGCGCGCGATGAATTTTTCCCGCGCTGGCCGGGAGCTGAACATCACCCAGGCCGCCGTCAGCCGCCGCATCAAGGGGCTCGAGGATCACCTGGGCGCAACGCTGTTTACCCGGCGCGGCCGAAATCTCGCGCTCACGCCGGATGGCGAACGGCTGTTTCAGCGCGTGCGCGCGACGCTGGAATATCTGGAAGAGAGCCTGGAGCCTTTTCGCGCCGGCACGGGCGAGATCATCTCGATCGCGGCGAGCGGTTCGATCTCGCATCTCTGGCTCGGGCAACGGCTGAGAGACTTCGGCAAGGAAAGCCCGGGCATCTCCGTGCGCCTGCTGACGACGGACGTCCATTCCGAACTCGCCTCGGAGAACCACGATCTCATCATCATCTATTCTACGGGCGAACATCCACGCTGGAACCTGACGCCACTGTTGAAGGAGGTGCTGGTGCCGATCGCCTCGCCGGACTACCTGGCGGCGCGAGGCCTTGACCCGCAGGCGCTGACGGCGGTCGATATCGCCGGGCTTGATCTCATCGATTACGAGCGCGCCAATGCTCACTGGATCAGCCTTCGCCAATGGTTCGGCCGCATTGGCGACCCTTTGAAGGGTAAGCTGCCGAGGCCACGCCTTTCCTTTTCGACCTATATCATGGCGGTTGAGGCGGCGCTCAGGGGCGAAGGCATAGCACTCGGCAGCCTCGGCCTTGTCGAAGAGTATCTGCAGTCGGGCGCGCTCGTCACCGTCGGCACTGACCGCGTCGAGAGCGGTTTCGGATATTTTCTCGGCGCACCGCGCTTCCGGGCGCTCTCTCCGGAAGCCGCGCAACTACACAGGTTTCTGTTGCAGGGGCAACAGGCCTGATGGGGTTATCCCTACTATCTTCGCTGTGAGAAGCCGGGGATTTGAAGGGATTGCGGTCGTTCACCACCCGCCCTCGTGGTTCGAGGGCGCTTGCGCGCCACCTCACCATGAGGGCTGATCTTCTCACGCTGTCGCCAATGGGCCGCGAGCTATATCGGTGACTGTGCCAGCTCCATCCTCACCCTGAGGTGCGAGCCCTTCGGGCGAAGCCTCGAAGGGCGAGGATGGCCGCGAGGCCCCTTAACAAAAAAGCGGCCCTTAGGACCGCTTTCGTCTCATTCACTGCATCCAGATCGCATCAATCCTGCGGGATCGAGCCGCGCAGATGCGAGAGTTCCATGATGAAATGCTCAAGACGCGACTTGTGCTCGTGATGCTCGGCATCTTCAAGCTCGGTCTTGGCGGCATTGATGCGGCGATCCAGCTCGTCGCGGCTCATGTCCTCGACCGGAACGGCCGATTCGGCCAGCAGCGTGCAGCCGGTCGGCAGGATATCGGCAAAACCGCCGAACACGACATAATCCTGCTTCTTGCCCGAAGCCGAATGCACCTTCACGACGCCCGGCTTGATGGTGGTCATCGTCGGCGCATGATGCGCCATGACCGTCATCTCGCCGTCGGTGGCGGGAATGACGACATCGATGACCTGCTCCGACAGGAGCAGGCGCTCCGGAGAAACCAGTTCGAAATTGAAATTGTCAGCCATGGCCCGTCACTTCTCGATTGTCTCATTCGCAAGGCAAGGGCGCGCGGGCAATGCCGCGCGCCGATGGATTGGCCTTATCAGGCAGCCAGCTTCTTGGCCTTCTCGATCGCTTCTTCGATCGAGCCGACCATGTAGAAGGCAGCTTCCGGCAGGTGATCGTAGTCGCCGTTGACCAGGCCCTTGAAGCCCTTGATCGTGTCTTCGAGTGCTACGAGCTTGCCCGGCGAACCGGTGAAGACTTCGGCGACGAAGAACGGCTGCGACAGGAAGCGCTCGATCTTGCGGGCGCGGGCAACGGCCAGCTTGTCGTCTTCCGACAGTTCGTCCATGCCCAGGATGGCGATGATGTCCTGCAGGGCCTTGTAGCGCTGCAGCGTCGACTGAACCTTACGAGCGATTTCATAGTGCTCTTCGCCAACGACCATCGGGTCGAGCATGCGCGAGGTGGAGTCGAGCGGGTCGACGGCCGGGTAAATACCCTTTTCAGCGATCGAGCGCGACAGAACCGTCGTTGCGTCCAGGTGGGCGAACGAGGTAGCCGGCGCCGGGTCGGTCAAGTCGTCGGCCGGAACGTAAATGGCCTGAACCGAGGTGATCGAACCCTTGGTCGTCGTGGTGATGCGTTCCTGCATCTGACCCATGTCGGTGGCGAGCGTCGGCTGATAACCAACGGCCGAAGGAATACGGCCGAGCAGAGCCGACACTTCCGAACCTGCCTGGGTGAAGCGGAAGATGTTGTCGACGAAGAACAGAACGTCCTGGCCTTCATCACGGAAGTTCTCGGCAACGGTCAGACCGGTCAGAGCGACGCGAGCGCGGGCGCCCGGCGGTTCGTTCATCTGGCCATAAACCAGGGCTGCCTTGGAGCCTTCGCCGCCGCCATGCTTGTTGACGCCGGACTCGATCATTTCATGGTACAGGTCGTTACCTTCGCGGGTACGTTCACCTACGCCTGCGAATACCGAATAACCACCGTGCGCCTTGGCGACGTTGTTGATCAGTTCCATGATGAGAACGGTCTTGCCGACGCCGGCGCCGCCGAACAGGCCGATCTTGCCGCCCTTTGCATAAGGTGCGAGCAGGTCGACGACCTTGATGCCGGTGACCAGGATCTGGCCTTCCGTGGACTGCTCGACGTAGGACGGAGCATCCTGGTGGATGGCGCGCTTGTGGGCGGTAACCAGCGGACCGGCTTCGTCAACGGGCTCGCCGATGACGTTCATGATGCGGCCGAGCGTTTCGTGACCGACCGGAACCGAGATCGGAGCACCCGTGTCGGAAACGGCCTGGCCGCGAACCAGACCTTCGGTGGAATCCATGGCGATCGTGCGGACCGAGTTTTCGCCGAGGTGCTGCGCGACTTCCAGAACAAGGCGGTTGCCGTTGTTGCTGGTTTCGAGAGCGTTCAGGATCTTCGGCAGATCGCCGTCGAAAGAAACGTCGACGACGGCGCCGATCACCTGCGTAACCTTGCCGACCGAACCTGCGGCCTTAGCTGCGTCAGCCATAATCTTACCCTCTTTTCCTAACCTCAGAGCGCTTCCGCGCCCGAAATGATTTCAATCAATTCCTTGGTGATCTGCGCCTGACGCTGACGGTTGTAGTTCAGTGTCAGCTTGTTGATCATCTCACCGGCGTTGCGCGTCGCATTGTCCATCGCGCTCATCTTGGCGCCCATTTCACCCGCAACGTTCTCAAGAAGCGCGCGGAAGATCTGAACGGAGATGTTGCGCGGGATCAGATCCTCGAGGATCGAAGCCGCATCAGGCTCGTATTCGTAAACAGCACCCTTGTGGGCGGCGTCTTCTTCGACAACGGCCGGAGCCGATGCCGGAATGAGCTGCAGACCGGTCGGCACCTGGCTGATCACCGACTTGAATTCGGAATAGAACAGCGTGCAGACATCAAACTCGCCAGCCTCGAACATCTCGATGACGCGCTTGCCGATGGCATCCGCATTCTCGAAACCGATACGCTTGACGTCGCGCAATTCCTTGCGCTCGATGATCAGAGAAGCATACTCGCGACGCAGAATGTCGTAGCCCTTCTTGCCGACCGTGAAGATCTTCACGGTCTTGCCTTCGGAGAGCAGCTTGCGAACGTGATCGCGGGCAAAGCGCGCAATCTGCGAATTGAAACCGCCGCAAAGACCGCGTTCAGCCGTGCAGACCACAAGCAGATGCACATCGCTCTTGCCGGTGCCGGTCATCAGCAAAGGCGCGCCGTCGGCATCGCTGACGGCAGCCGTGATGTTGGCGAGAACGGCGCCCATGCGCTGCGAATAGGGCCGCGCGGCCTCGGCCGCCTCCTGGGCACGCCGAAGCTTCGCCGCGGCGACCATTTTCATCGCCTTGGTGATCTTCTGCGTCGCCTTGACGGAGGCGATCCGGTTTTTCAGATCCTTAAGTGAAGGCATCCGGTATCCGTCCTAGAAGTGAGGCCCGATCAGGCGAAAGACTTGGCGTAGCTATCAAGAGCGGCGGTGAGCTTGCCCTTGGTCGCGTCACTGATGGCCTTTTCGGTACGGATCGTGTCGAGGATTTCCTTGCCTTCCGACCGGAGGTAGGACAGCAGGCCCTGCTCGAACTTGCCGATCTGCGGAACGGCGATCTTGTCGAGGTAGCCGTTGACGCCGGCGAAGATCACCGCAACCTGCTCTTCCGTCTTCAGCGGCGAGAACTGCGGCTGCTTCAGAAGCTCGGTCAGGCGGGCACCGCGGTTCAGCAGGCGCTGCGTTGCGGCGTCGAGGTCCGAGCCGAACTGCGCGAAGGCGGCCATTTCGCGATACTGGGCAAGTTCGCCCTTGATCGAGCCGGCAACCTGCTTCATCGCCTTGATCTGTGCGGACGAGCCGACGCGCGAAACCGACAGACCGACGTTAACGGCCGGACGAATGCCCTGATAGAACAGGTCGGTTTCGAGGAAGATCTGGCCGTCGGTGATCGAAATCACGTTGGTCGGAATGAAGGCCGAAACGTCGTTGCCCTGGGTTTCGATGACAGGCAGAGCGGTCAGCGAGCCGGCGCCCAACTCGTCGTTCATCTTGGCAGCGCGCTCGAGGAGACGCGAATGGAGATAGAAAACGTCGCCCGGGTAAGCTTCGCGGCCCGGCGGGCGGCGCAGCAGCAGCGACATCTGACGGTAGGAAACAGCCTGCTTCGACAGGTCGTCATAGCCGATCAGGGCGTGCTGGGCGTTATCGCGGAAGTATTCGCCCATGGCGCAACCGGCAAACGGAGCCAGGAACTGCATCGGAGCCGGATCGGATGCCGTCGCGGCAACGATGATCGAGTACTTCAGCGCGCCGCGCTCTTCGAGCACCTTGACGAACTGAGCGACAGTCGAACGCTTCTGGCCGACGGCGACGTAGACGCAGTACAGCTTTTCGCTGTCCGGGCCGGCATCGTGGATGGCCTTCTGATTCAGGATCGTGTCGAGAATGATGGCGGTCTTGCCGGTCTGGCGGTCGCCGATGACGAGCTCGCGCTGGCCGCGGCCAACCGGGATCAGAGCATCGATAGCCTTGAGGCCGGTCGACATCGGCTCATGAACCGACTTGCGCGGAATGATGCCCGGAGCCTTGACGTCGACGCGCGAGCGGCGGGTCGCGTTGATCGGGCCCTTGCCGTCGATCGGATTGCCGAGAGCATCGACGACGCGGCCGAGCAGTTCCGGACCGACCGGAACGTCGACGATCGCGCCGGTGCGCTTGACGGTGTCGCCTTCCTTGATGTCGCGGTCCGATCCGAAGATGACCACGCCGACATTGTCGGCTTCAAGGTTCAGCGCCATGCCGCGAATGCCGCCCGGGAATTCGACCATTTCGCCGGCCTGGACGTTATCCAGACCGTAGACGCGGGCGATACCGTCACCGACGGAAAGAACCTGGCCGACTTCGGAGACTTCAGCTTCTTTGCCGAAGTTTTTGATCTGATCTTTCAGAATTGCGGAAATTTCCGCGGCGCGGATATCCATCAGCCGACCTCTTTCAATGCAAGCTTAAGGGTGGAGAGTTTGGTGCGAAGGGACGTATCGATCTGGCGCGAACCGACCTTGACGATCAGACCACCGAGGATCGACGGATCGACCGTGACGGCAATCGCCACGTCCTTGCCGGTAACGCCCTTCAGCGCCGCCTTCAGTTCATCTTCCTGCGCCTTGGTCAGCGCATGCGCCGAGGTAACCTCGGCGGAAATCTCGCCACGATGCTGCGCGGCGATAATGCGGAAAGCCTTGATCATGCCCGGCAGCGCAAAAAGGCGCCGATTGCTGGCCACAAGCTTCAGAAAATTGGTAACGTAAGCGCCGAAGCCTGCCTTGGTCGCCAGCGCCTGGATCGCGCCGACCTGCTCCTCGGCCGAGAAGACCGGGCTGAGCACGAAACGCTTCAGATCATCGCTGTCGTCAAGCATGGCTTGGAACCGATCGAGATCGGCGGTCACTGCCGGGACTGCGCCCTCCTCAAGGGCCAATTCAAACAATGACGAGGCATATCGTTCTGCGACACCAGAAATATGCTGGGATGTGTCTGCCACGGGCACAAAATTCCCTGATTTCAACCCAAGAACCAAACTTCCGGGTGACGGAAGCGATATGCTCTTGAATTCGTTTTGATTTCCCCCAGAAATCAGCAGGAGTGCTCTCCCGCCTCATCCGAAATTCGGGGTTCGTCTAACATAGGATATTGAGACTCGCAACACGCGTAATCGACGAATACGCCATTCGGGCGAATTTATGATGTCAAAATTCGAAAAGCATGGGGATAGCGCGGGCAAAAGAGGCCGCGTCGGAGCAGTTTTTGGCTCAAATATAGCCAAGCCCATAGAGAAAAGGTAGCGCCGCCAGTACAGCTTGCACAACCAGAAGGAGAAGACTCAAAAATATGCTGCCGCGATCCGACATTAGCGACAGGATGCGACCGAAAGCCGCGACACCGAAGGCCGCGCCGAGCGCGAGATAGATCATCGGCTGTGCGAGCAGGATCGCCACCAGCCCGAAGCCGACCATGAAGCCGCCGGCCGAGCGCGCTTCGGCATAGGCTTCAGACCGCCCTTCCTTCACCTGCAGTTTGAGGAAGCGGTAGGTGTAACCCGGCGCAAACAGCAGGAAGAGACCGATCAGCGCGGTGACCGCGGCAGAACAGTAGGCAAGCCGCTCGCCGAATTCGGTCGGAAAATAAAGCTCCATCGGTCGCCCCCAATATCAGCCGCGCGCAAATCACGTAAATGAGACGGCCGACTTATGGCATGATCCGCGCCGCAAGGGGAAGGCTGAGCCTGGATATCTGCCGCGTCAATCACAGAAAGCTTTGCGGATCGATATCGAGCTGCACCTGCACCGAACCGCGCTCCCTAGGCGACTGCGCCAGCATGGCCCTGAGGAACCCCTGCATATCGGAATTGCGCCGGCCATGCACGAGCAGGCGGAAGCGGTGACGGCCGCGCACAAGCGCGATCGGCGCTTCGGCCGGCCCGAGCACCGAGATACCCGAGACCTGCGGCGCCGCATTGCGTATGCCGCGGGCATGGGTCTCGGCATCCTGCCTGCTATCGGCGGAGACGATGATCGAGGCGAGCCGGCCGAAGGGCGGCAATATCGCCCTCTCCCGCTCGGAAATCTCGCGCTCGTAAAAGGCGCCGGCATCGCCCGACACGATCGCCTGCATGACGGGATGCTGCGGCTGGTAGGTCTGCAGCAACCCGTGGCTCTTCAGGCCGGTTCGCCCGGCACGCCCCGTCACCTGTGACAAAAGCTGGAATGTCCGCTCGGCGGCGCGCGGATCGCCATTGGCAAGGCCTAGATCGGCGTCGACAATGCCGACCAGCGTCATCAGCGGAAAATTATGCCCCTTGGCGACGAGCTGCGTGCCGATGACGATATCGGCCTCGCCTTTGGCGATCGCATCGAGCTCCAGTCTCAGCCGCTTGACCCCGCCCATGATGTCGGAAGACAGCATGATTGTCCGCGCTTCGGGAAAATGCCGCTCCACCTCCTCGGCGATGCGCTCGACGCCCGGCCCGCAGGCAACGAGATGGTCGAGCGTGCCGCATTCGGGGCAGGCTTCCGGCGTGCGCTCAGCGTAACCGCATTGATGGCACTGGATCTGGCCGCGAAACCGGTGCTCCACCAGCCAGCTTGAACATTGCGGGCACTGGAAGCGATGGCCGCAGACCCGACATAGCGTCAGCGGCGCGTAACCGCGCCTGTTGAGGAACAACAGCGCCTGCTCGCCCTTGGCGACCGTCTTGCCGATCGCGCGGATCATGACGGGTGAAAGGAACCCGCCGCGCTCCGGCGCGTGGCGGCGCATGTCGATCAGATGCAGGTCGGGAAGGGCCGCATCGCCATAGCGCGTCGGCAGGTGGATTGTCGTGTAGCGGCCGCTTTGGCCGTTGACCTGGCTTTCGACGGAGGGCGTGGCGGAGACCAGCACGACGGGGAAATCGCCGATGCGGCCGCGCACAACGGCCATGTCGCGCGCATTGTAATAGACGCGGTCCTCCTGCTTGTAGGCAGGATCATGTTCTTCGTCGACAATGATGAGCCCGAGATCCTCGAAAGGCAGGAACAGCGCCGAGCGCGCACCGGCCACGACCCTGACCTCGCCCGTCACGGCCTGGCGCCAGACCTTTTCGCGCATCTTGGGTGCAAGATCGGAATGCCATTCGGCCGGCTTGGCGCCGAAGCGATCCTGAAAACGTTCGAGAAAGCTTGCGGTCAGCGCGATTTCAGGCAGGAGGATAAGCACCTGCTTGCCGCGCCTCAGCGTTTCGGCGATGGCCTCGAAATAGACCTCCGTCTTGCCCGAGCCGGTGACGCCGTCGATCAGCGAAACCGCGAATTCGCCCTTGCGTACATCGGCCAGGATCTCGTCGGCGGCATCCTTCTGCGGGCCTTCCAGCCGGGACGGAATGAATTCAGGATCGGGCTTGGCGACGACGGGCGGCGGCGGTAGGAAGATGGTCTCGAAAATACCCTGCGAGATCAGCCCGTCGACGACGCTGGTGGAAACGCCGGCCGCATGCGCCAGGCCAAGCCGCGTCCACGACAGGCCGTCGGCGGCAATCTCCATCACCTTGGCGCGGGCCGGCGTCAGCCGCTCCGGCAGCCCGCCGATGAACCGCAACCCCTCCACCATCGGTTCGGGATCGAAGGCGGCAGGCGCGCGCAAGGCCATGCGCGCCACCAGCCCCGGCGGCGACAGCGTGTAAGTCGCAACCCAATCGACGAAATCGCGCATATGCTTGCCGAGCGGCGGGCAATCGAACACATGGCTGATCGGCCGAAGCTTCTTCGGATCGACCCCGCCATCGTCATCACCATCCCAGACGACGCCGATGACCTGCCGCGGCCCGAGCGGCACCTGCACGACCGACCCCGGCTCCACCGCCATGCCTTCAGGCACGGCATAGGAATAGGCCCTCGGCGCCGGCATCGGCACGAGAACGGGAACCGTGCGGTTCATCACAGGCTTCGCGGGCGCCGCCTCGAAAAGCGCACCGAACAGATCGGAAGAATCCTTGCTCATTGCGCCAGACCATGCCCCGGACGGGCGCAAAAGGAAACCCGGCTTTTGGCGCAGCGTTGCCCCACCGGCGCATCAAAATCTACCGATAACGTGTGAACAATACACCGCGCACAATGAGCCGAGCCGTTTGAAAATCTCTCGCTCACCAGGTGAAACGAGGACCGAAAGAGCCATAGGACCCCGGCGCCGATCCGCTTGGATCTAGCTGATTATCCCGTTGGACTCTGTCTTCCCATCGCCGACGCTCGGCCGCCTTGTCTTTGGCAGAAGCCGTCGACTTGCTCGCGATCACGGAACGGGGTTGACCGCCAGTTCCGCCGAACGTCGAGCAAGAAACAAGGGAAACGGCGGGAAAAACAACCAGAATGCCTAGCGCAACCGCCCTGGTGAGCCCGTAGTAGATCGGCTGCATAGACATCCCCAATGCTCTCGTTGGCCATCGCTAACAGAAAGAAAGATTATTCGATTTCGCGTCGAGTGGAAACCGGAGGCTATCCGGATTTCGATGTGATCGACAGCAGCCAATGCTGCAGCTCCACATCGTCCCCGCGGCCGGCATCGGCACGAGAACGGGAGCCATGCGGCTCATCACAGGTTTTGCGGGGGCCACCTCGAAAAGCGCACCGAACAGATCGGAAGAATCTTTGCTCATCGCGCCAGACCATGCTGCCGGAAGGGCAGAAAAAGAAACCCGGGAGTGGCGAGCGGCGGCTTGCAAAATGCGAGCGGTCTGTAGCTGCAGTGAGTATCCGACCCCTATAGAGCAATGTCGTCAATGACCATTATCAGCCCATTGCGGTGAGAGATCAGAACGTTGCCGACGAGGATGACTGCGGATTTATCTTTAGCGTTCGGGCCTCCAGTCCGGGGCATTTTTTAAAACTGGCGGGCGGTGGCCCTCATATTCAAATTCTGCAAAAGGTGGCTCCACTTTATAGGCAGGGTCGCAGTAGTGCCGCAGCCATTGAGCGGCACGCTCTTCGCAATGGCGCGAATTGAGAGGAACGCCGTTCTCGTCAAGTTCCAGATTGTTGGTGAAGACTGTATAGACCATCTCCATGGCGCTTGGTTCTTTCAGAACATCAGAATAGTCGATGCCTTCCAAGATAGGATACCCTACGGTTCCATTCGCTATCCAAAGCGAGAATCGGGCCAACACGCCGCGCATTTCCGGGTGCATTTTATTTCGCATTGCATCTTCTCGCCTATATCAAATGACTTAATGGTGAACGCAACTATAATGATACAAACTGGCGGCGTCACTGGCATAAAGTTGCAATGAATGGCTCTGCTCAATTTGGTCTCATCCGCTACCAAACTCCGTGAATACCAAAGATCTCACAACACCCCAGAAAGCCTGCCACCCTCGCGAATCTGAAGCGTCGGCCGCTCAAAATCGTCATTGTTGATAATCGCATCGGCGGAAAGAGCGGGCGCAGCCAAACTCTCATATAGCGCAAACGCCGGCCGATAGCGGTCGGCATAAAGCTGGCGGGTCGTCTCCGTTCCGCCCAGAAGCGCGGTGTCGCGCGCAATGCCGCGCTGCTCGGATACCTGCTCCGAGGTTTCGACGAAGATGGCGAGGTCCCAGCCTTCCCGCAGCTCCGGCCGCTGCAGAAAGGTGCCGTCGACGATGAGGATCGCGTCGGCTGGCGCAAATTGCGGGTCCTGTTCGATCGGCACGTCATTGTGCAGATCGAAGGATGCCGTGCGATACCATTGATCGCCGCCCGGCCCCAGGGGCTTGAGCAGCAGTGCATTGATCGCGGGAAGATCGCGAGCATCGTGGTAATAGCCCTCGGCGGAGTGCCGGCCGCGCGCATAGCGCTCCACCTTCGGCCGATGGAAGCCATCGATCGAGGTGCGGATGGTGTCCCGCCCGCTGACCTTCAGGCACTCGGCCAGTTCGTTCGCGAGCGTAGTCTTGCCCGACGCCGTCCGGCCGTCGATCGCAATGCGGATCGGCCGTGCCGGCTCGAGGCTCGCAATCATGGTGGCTAGATCGGTCAACAAAGCGGCCCTGCTCAAAGAGGTCATTTCAAAAATTCCTTTTGGGATTTTTCCATGTGGTAAAAAATGAAACAGCCGCCGGACGGTCGCTATTCGTCGTCATCGTCGATCTCGCCGGTCAGCCGCATGCCGTCGATCCAGGTGGAACCGTCCTCGCGGATGACCCGGCGCGGTTTTGCCCCGCAGCGCTCGCGCACGGCCTGCGCCAGAACCTCGGAATGGGTGACGATCCAGACCTGACTCGTTTTCGCGGCTTGCGCGATCATGTCGGCGAGCGGTGGCAGCATGTCAGGATGCAGGCTCGCCTCCGGCTCGTTGAGCGCGATCAGCGGCGGCAGGCGGTAGGACATCAGGGCCGCGGCAAGACCAAGGAAGCGGATCTGGCCGTCTGATAATTCGCGCGGCTGGAAGACGCGGTTGGGAAATTCGGGCAGCATCAGCCCGAAATCAGCCGTTTCCTCCGGCGTGGGCACAACGAGCCGCGCTCCACCGAGCGCTGCCGCAAGAACCCGGTCCAGCTCGACCGTGTCTCCTCGTATATGCGCGAGCGTGGCGAAAACGGCGGCAATATTGCCACCATCCTCGTCCAGCATCGGCGACGTGACCGCAAGGCACGGTGCGCGCAGCGGCGAGCCGCGATCAGTGCGGAAGCCATGAAAGAAGCGCCAGGCGTCGACAGCGCGGCGGAACGTGCCGATCTCCGGATAATGTCCGGCATCACCAAGTAGCGCGATCGCAGTTTCCGACGGCAAAGCCTGCTCGCGATAGGCTTCCATACGGCCAGTCTCGCCGCGCACCGAAATACCGGCCCCTTCGCGCTTCATCATCGTCACCGGCCGACGCCCGCCTTCGAACGAAAGTTCTTCGGCCTTAATTTCCGGCTCGAGCGAGAAACCGGCAGCACCCGGTGGACGCATGCCCGCCTCGATCCAGTAGCGGAAGGTCGCTGCCCTCTCCGTGTCGAGGAGTTCGACATCGAAACGGATGCGCGCGGACTCATGCGAACGCCGCTTGCCCGACCACATGGCCGAGAACATGCCGCCTTCGCTTGATATCTCATGCGCCAGCCGACCGCGAACCGCCGCCTGCACCAACTGCAACGAGCGATAGAGGTTGGATTTGCCGACGCCGTTCTCGCCGATGAACAAATTGACATCGGCCAGATCCATGCGGATCGAGCGCAGGGAGCGATAATTCCGGGCAAACATGGAGCGAAGTTGCATGCCGGAGGGTTTAGCCGATTCCCGTATTAAAGAGAATGCGAAACCAGGGCCTCGTCCTGCCGGGGGGAAACGAGCGGCGCGAAAGCTGCGTTGCCATCCGCCGCAAGGTCGACGACCGTGTGCTTCTCCAGCGCCTTCGTCACTTCATTGACGTCGCCATCCAGATGCTCGACGGGAATGAGATTGCCGACGAGGAAATCGAACCGGTCGCCGCGTTTGTTCAACAGCTCATGAAAGACGGTCATGTCGCGCAGCTCGGTCGACCATTTGGCGAACCAGTAGAACAGACCGGAATTGCGCGCCGTCAGATGCACGGGCAGGATCGGCAGGTTGTATTTGCGCGCCAGGCCCACGGCCGATGTCTTCCAGGGACGCTCGTTCAGCTTGCCGTTCGCCCAATAGGCGATGCGGCCGGATGGGAAGAGCACGGTGACCTTGCCCTCCGCGACGGCCCGGTTGGTCAGTTGCAGCGTCTCGCGCGTCTTCGGCTTGCTCTTATATTCCTCGCGCCATTCGACCGGAATGATCATCTCGGCGAAACGCGGATTGACCCGAACAGCATCGCGATTGGCAAAGATCATCATGTCGGGCCGGCGCGACTTCAGAAGATCGAAGACAGCGACACCATCGGCAATGCCTGTGGGGTGGTTGCTCACGAGGATGAAGCCGCCAGAGGCCGGAATTCGGTCGGCATGGGTGACGCCGATGTCGAGCCGCAGCAGATCGCTCATATATTCGAAGCACTGGAAGCCCGAAAGCTTCGCCACGTCATCGGCGAATTCGATTGCCTTGTTGTAGCGCAGCAGCGTGTAGAGAAACGGGCGCATGAGCGGCCAGAGCGGATTGCGCACGATCTTCTGACCGCGCTCGGCGATCAAAGTATCGACAATATGTCCGGGCTGGCCCTGAGACACCAAAGCGATCGCCTCTGCAAGCTGTCCCAGTGCAGTTATCGAACCGCGGCGTGCCATGAAAAGTCCTGAATGGTTGGGAAATATTCTATCGCAATCGAATATGATCGAAGCATGACAAGCGCCTCGCATATCGAGGCCGAACCATCCGAGATCCGGGATCGGCCCATATGCAGTTTCATTGAAGTCCAGCTGCGCTCGCGGCACGAGGGGAAACCTACCGGAAGCAACGGGAAAGTTAGCGATTCCATAACCTTCCTTCCTTCAAAGTGGCAGATGCGATCCGAATTTCAAGGGGTTTTCCACTGAACGAATTGTTGATCATCGCCGACTCAGGGTTGATGGCGGAACGCAACCGCTGGCTCGACGCGCTCGGCCGCGAGCGACGGCTGGCCGCCCACACGCTGAATGCCTATGAACGCGACACGCGACAGTTCCTGGCCTTCCTCACCGGTCATCTCGGTGGTCCGGCGACGATCGAGGATATTCATGCGCTCCGCCCCGCCGACTTTCGCGCCTTTCTTGCCGCCCGCCGAAAGGACGGCGCCGGTGCGCGCTCGCTCGGGCGCAATCTTGCCGGCCTTCGCTCGCTGCTGCGCTATCTCGAAAAGAAGGGTCTGGTGAATGCCGCGGGTGCTGCCGCGGTACGCTCGCCGAAACAGCCGAAATCGCTGCCGAAGCCGCTCTCCGACAGGCAGGCGATCACCGTCGTCAGCGACGAGGCGCAGCTGCACGAGGAACCCTGGATCGCCGCGCGCGACGCCGCCGTGCTGACGCTGCTCTATGGCTGCGGCCTGCGCATCTCCGAAGCGCTGGATCTGAGGCCGCAGGACTTTCCGCAAGGCGCCACTTCGCTGCGCATCACCGGCAAGGGCAACAAGACCAGGCTGGTGCCGCTGCTGCCGATCGTCGTCGAAGCTGTCGATCAATATCGCAAGCTCTGCCCTTACCATCTCGATGCGGACGGCGCGCTCTTTCGCGGCGCGCGCGGCGGCAAGCTGCAGCCGGGCATCATCCAGCACGGGATGCAGAAGCTGCGCGGTGCCTTCGGGCTGCCGGATACCGCCACGCCGCATGCGCTTCGCCATTCCTTCGCGACCCATCTCCTGGCCGGAGGCGGCGACCTGCGCACCATTCAGGAGCTGCTCGGCCACGCCAGTCTTTCGACGACACAGGTCTATACCGGCGTCGATTCCTCGCGCCTGCTCGAAGTCTACGACCGCGCCCATCCGCGTGCATAAGGAAGGATTAACCTCTCGCGTTAAGGGAATCTCCGTCTCGCGCGCGTAAAGCAGAACCATGTCCCGGCATGCCTCCCGAAAGCCGCTTTCGGGCGTTAGGGGTCATGCCCTCTGCAAACGGAAGATTCTAATGATTTCTGCCCTCGGGTCCAAGACGATGCGGTCGATGAAGCCAACGCTCGGCGATATCCTGCTCTGGCTTGCCACGGCCTTTCCGCTCATGCTCGCCATCCTGCTGATCGCGACCATGCTGACGCTGCAACCGGCACATGCCGAGGGCGCGGTGTCCGACAGCTGCGGCGGCAAGGATCTCATGGCCGAACTTCAAAAGAGCGATCCGGCGAAATATGCCTCCATCATCGCCGCCGGCGACAAGGTGGAAAACGGCAAGGGCATTTTCTGGAAGATCGAAAAACCCGGCCTGAAGCCGTCCTGGCTGCTCGGCACCATGCATGTCTCTGATTCGCGCGTGCTCACCATGCCAAAAGGTGCGGCGGAAGCCGCCGCTTCGGCCGACGCGATCGTCGTCGAGTCCGACGAGATCCTGGATGACAAGAAGGCTGCCGCCGCCCTCTTCGCCAATCCTTCGCTCACCATGCTCACCGATGGCTCGACCATCAGCCAGCATCTGTCGCCGGAGGACAATGCCCGTCTTGAAGCAGGATTGAAGGAGCGCGGCATTGCCCTTGCCGCCGTCTCCCGCATGCAGCCCTGGCTGATCTCGAGCTCATTCGAAATGACCGGCTGCGAGGTTCGCCGCAAGACAGCAGGCGCAAAGTTCCTCGACCAGAAACTCGCCACCGATGCCGCCGCCGAAGGCAAGAAGGTGGTCGGACTGGAGACACTTGCCGAGCAGGCCAAGGCCATGAGCGACCTGCCGATCGCGCTGCATCTGAAATCGCTGCTGCAGACGCTCGAGCTGGGCGACAAGATCAACGACGTCAACGAAACGATGACCGATCTCTATCTCGACGGCAATATTGGCGCGATGATCCCGATGCTGAAGGTGATCGAGCCGGACCAGAAGATCACGGATGCCGATACCGCCGCCTTCGAGCAGCGCATCATCCTCGATCGCAACAAGGTCATGGCAGAGCGTGCGGCACCGGTTCTCGACAAGGGCAACGCCTTCATCGCCGTCGGCGCGCTGCATCTCGTCGGCGATCAGGGCCTCGTGGCTCTCTTCCGCGAGCAGGGCTTTACGGTGACGGCGGGGAACTGATTACCCGTATGCGCTTGCCGAAATCAGCAAGCATCGTCGCGACGATCAGCCGGTGGAACGGCGCGATGACCGCGATATAGATCCGGCCAAGCAATATCTTCCGTCTGACAAGCGTGGTCGCATCGACGAGCCGGCGCCCCTCATCGTCGTCCCGCACGTCGATGACGACCCGAAAATCGAGATGCCGATCGTCGAAACCGAGAACGATCTGATTGTCAGACTGGCTGACGATAGGAAAGAAGCCGATCTTTTGCAGTCCGTCGGCCTGATGGCTCCGGGTGGATCTCAACCCGAACGGACCGGTCACCGCATCGCGCAATCGCAATAGAAGCCTTACCCACAACGGAAAGCGGCCAAGCATGGCGCGAGCCGCGGCAATCGCCGAGATATCCAATTTCGGAATCTGCAGTTCGTAGCAATCCGCCCAATCCGCGCCGGGCAACGCTGGATGCGGCACGTGTGCCTTTACCGTCGCGGGTCTTGCTGACATCGCTTCGTCCGTTGATCTGCCATCCCTGCAAGCTAGCATAAGCTGCAAGCAGACCCGACCGGCAAACGCCGACTGCGGCAATTTGGCCGGCAGATAGCAGCCTAGCGCACCGCCGATCCGTTGGCCGGCAATATCTTCAACCGCCAGGATGTCCCCGGCTTCAGATAGGTCGTTGCGATGGCGCGGACATCCTCGGCGGTCACGGCCTCGTAACCGCTGATGCTCCTGCGAATACGGTCCAGGCGTCGCGGGTCGGTCTGGGCATCGCGAAGGCTCTGAACCCAATAGCCGTTGGTCTGCTGCGAACGCTTTACCGCTTCGATAATCGGAACCTTGGCCCGCGTCAGTTCGTCGGGCGAAACGTCGCCGTTGCCGAGATCGGCGGTGATCTTGTTTGCCAGCTCGAAAAAGTGATCCACCTTGGCGGGCGTGGTTTCGACATAGAGATAGGCAAAACCATAGCCGGGGATCGATCTCGACAGGTCGACCTCACCCTGAGGGCTATAGGTCGCCCCCTCGGCGATGCGGAACTGGTCGATCAGGCGGTTCTGCAGGATCGCGCCTGCTACATTGGCGGCAGCTGCTCTCGGCAGATCGGAAAGGAAATCGCCGATCGGGATGGCAACGGCGGCACCCGCACTGTCGATTCGCCCGTCGTGAAGAAGGACGACGGGATCGGTGGTCGGCGCGGGAAAATGAACGCCGGAACCGTCGACACGATCCGCCCCGCCGCCGCGGGCTGGCAAGGCGCCAAAGGTCTGCGCCGTCAGGCGAATGGCGTCATCAACCGCGACATCGCCGGCGATGATAACCTCGATCGGCCCCTTTGAAAGCGAGGGCTGCAGAAGGCCCTCGAAGTCCTCCAGCTTGGCATCGACCAGTTGCGTCCGGTCCGGAAATGTCCAGCGCGGATCACCGGAATGGAGAAGACCGGAAAGATCGCGTCCGACCACGCTGCCCGGCGTCGCCTGCAGTTGGGGGAGCGTGTTCAGATAGGCTTGCTGAACCCGCTTGAAGACGTCCGGACGGTAAGCTGCGTCGGAAACATAGGCCGTCAGCAGCTGCAATTGCGTCTGTAGATCGCGCGGCCGCGTCGTGCCCTCGAATTTGAAGGCGGCGTCCTGAATGGCGAAATCCGCGCCGACGACCTTTGCGGCAAAGGCCTTTTGCATGTCGTCATAGCTAATGGCCTTCAGGCCGGAGAGCGGCAGCGCCGGCGCTGCCCAGATCGGCAGCGGACGGTCATTCGGCAGGTCCAGCCGGCCGTGGCCGATCTCGGCGCGGACTTGTATCTCGTCAACGCGATACTTGGTCGGCTTGATCGTCAGCCGGACACCATTGGCAAAGCGGACCATTGTCACACCGAGGTCATCGACCGTGCGGCGTTCGGCGACATCGCCCGGCTTGCCGAAATCGGTATAGGGCCATGCGACCGATGCCACATGTTCCGGCGCTGTCACCGCCACGGCGCGCGAGGCCGCATAGGCTTTCCCAACCGCAGCATCCCCACCATCGGGCAATTGAGGAATCTGCAGCACGAGTTGCGGACCATTGCCGGCAAAGACGCGCTGAAGAGCCTGGTTGACCTCATCGGCGCTCAGGTCTTTCATCGCCGCATCGAACAGCGCCAGATCTTCCGCTGGCGAGGTGAAAACCATGTTTTCGCCGACGCTCCAGTTGAGCGATCCGGCAATGTCGGGGCTCGTGCGCGTCGCGGCGCCACCTGCAGCAGCCTGCAGAGTGGAACGGTATTCGGCAATTTCGCGATCGATCTCGCTCTGGTCGGCGCCGAATTGCGCGATGCGGCGCTGTTCCTGGTCGATGGCCGCAAGTGCCATCTGCCATTTAGCGGGATCGCTGTCGGCGGCAATGATCGCTAGATGGGCTGATTTCAGCAGATCCTGCGAACCAGCCTGCGCGCTGACGAAGGCCGGATCGGGCTGTTGCGCCAGCACGGACAGGCGCCGGTTGAGAACGGCAAGGCCAATGTCCTCGACCAGCTGCGCGCGGCGCTTGGCAGCCATATCCGCCGAAGCGTCGTAGGGTCGCGTCCAGGCGATCTGCACACGGGTCGCGCCGCCGGGCACGACGACCGTACCGACGCGCTCTCCATGCTTCTGGAGCATGCCAAGATCAGGATCGGCCGGCGCCGGCGTAGCGGCAGCCCAATTGCCGAACCGGTTGCGGATATCGGCTTCGATGGCTGCCGCGTCGATATCGCCGACGACGATCAGGGTGGCCCGCTCGGGGCGATAATAGCTGCGGTAGAAATCCCGCAACAGATCGACAGGGGCATTACTGATGATGTCGGTCTTGCCGATGGGCGAGCGCAGCGGCACGCGCTGGCCCGGCAGCAGCTGAGTGAGGAAGCCGGTCCCGGCGCGATATTGCGGCGTGTCGCGCAGCTTCTCTTCCGAAAGGATAACGCCGCGCTCGCGGTCGAAGGCGCCGGCATCGAGCGTCAGCTCGCTCGCCGTCTCGCGCATCAGCATCAGGCCGGTGGAAACCGTCTCCGCATCGGCTTCGGGCAGATCGAGCGCATAGACCGTTTCGCCATAGCTCGTAGAGGCATTGGTATCCGCGCCGAAAGCCAGACCCAGGCGCTGAAGCGTGCGTATCATCTCGCCTTCGGGAACATGGGTCGATCCCTTGAAGGCCATATGCTCGAGAAAATGCGCCAGGCCCTGCTGATCGTCGCGCTCCTGCAGCGAGCCGGCCCCAATGCGGAAGCGGATCGCCACCTGACCGGCCGGCGTCGCGTTGTGCATGACCGCAAAGCGCATCCCGTTCGGCAGGGTCCCGAAACGGATGCCCTGCTCCACCGGCAGGTCGCTGACCGCTTGCGGCCAGCCGGCAGCCGGCACTTCGGCGTGAGCCGGGACTGCAACGGTCGCGAGGATTGCGAGCGTCGTTGCAATG
The DNA here is from genome assembly GCF_044769665.1 of Rhizobium sp. NPDC090279. NCBI lineage: Bacteria > Pseudomonadati > Pseudomonadota > Alphaproteobacteria > Hyphomicrobiales > Rhizobiaceae > Rhizobium > Rhizobium sp. NPDC090279. The sequence goes on from NZ_JBIVYI010000007.1 coordinate 105,289, forward strand.
AGGAGTTTTAGAGATGCGCGAAAGGATGAGATCTGACGTGACATGCTTGCTTTGCTGATGAGATCGAGTCGATGATGCGATGCGGGAGTGTTGCCGTTCATCGCATCATCGAGCAAGCATTGCAATCCCGGCGCCTGTTGCGCCGGGGCCGCCGATTCTTACATGTGGATCGGCTTGAAGAAGGTCGCGAGTGCCGCTTCCTTGACGGCTTCCGACATCGTCGGATGCGCATGGCACGTGCGGCCGAGATCTTCCGACGAACCGCCGAATTCCATCAGTACGGTGATCTCGTGGATCATCTCGCCGGCGCCGAAGCCGACGATGTGACCGCCGAGAACGCGGTCGGTTTCCTTGTCGGCGAGGATCTTGACGAAGCCATCCGTCGCCAGCATGGCGCGGGCGCGGCCGTTGGCCGAGAACGGGAACTTGCCGACCTTGTAGGCAACGCCCGCGGCCTTCAGCTCTTCCTCGGTCTTGCCGACGGAGGCGACTTCCGGCTGGGTGTAGACGACGCTCGGAATGACGTCGTAGTTCACATGACCGGCCTGGCCGGCGAGAATTTCGGCAAGCGCGACACCCTCGTCTTCGGCCTTGTGCGCCAGCATCGGGCCCTTCACCACATCGCCGATCGCATAGATGCCGACGACATTTGTCTTGAAGTGACCGTCGATCTCGACGCGGCCACGATTGTCGAGCACGACACCAGCCTCTTCCAGGCCGAGGCCCGCCGTGTACGGCTTGCGGCCGGTAGCGACCAGCACGACATCCGCATCGAGCACGACCTTGTCGCCGCCCTTGACCGGCTCGAAGGTGACCTTCGCGCCATTGCCGGACTTCTCAACGCCGACAACCTTGGCGCCGAGATGGAATTCGATGCCCTGCTTGGCCAGCATGCGCTGAAACTGCTTGGAGACTTCGCCGTCCATGCCACCGAGGATGCTGTCGAGATATTCGACGACCGTGACCTTGGCGCCGAGACGCGACCAGACCGAGCCGAGCTCGAGACCGATGACGCCGCCGCCGACCACGATCATCTTGCCCGGCACCTTGTCGAGCGCGATGCCGCCGGTCGACGAGATGATGACCTTTTCGTCGATTTCGAGCGGCACGCCCGGAATGCCCGCAACGTCGGAGCCGGTGGCGATGACGATGTTCTTGCCCTCGATCTCGGTGACCTTGCCGTCGTCGGCCGTGACGGCAACCTTGCCGGCGGCAACGATCTTGCCGGTGCCCTGGAAGGCATCGATCTTGTTCTTCTTGAACAGGAAGGCGACGCCGTCGACATTCGACTTCACCGTCGCATCCTTGTGCGCCAGCATCTTGCCAAGGTTCAACTTCGGCGCGGCAACCTCGACGCCGAGCGCATCCATGCCATGGCCGGCATGATGGAACACTTCGGAAGCGTGCAGCAGCGCCTTGGACGGAATGCAGCCGACGTTGAGGCAGGTGCCGCCATAGGTCGCGCGCTTTTCGACGACCGCGACCTTCAGGCCAAGCTGCGCTGCCTTGACTGCGCAGACATAGCCGCCGGGGCCGGTTCCGATAATGATCACATCGTAGGACATGTTTTAATTTCCTTGTTTGGTATCTTTTGTTAGTCGGTCGCCCGTGCCAAGGCGAGGCGGATGCCGAAGCCGACCAGCGCCGCTCCGGTGATGCGGTTAAACCACTTGCCCGAAGCGATGAAGCGATCGCGGACCGGCTTGACGGTGAAGAACGTGGAGACGCCGGCAAACCAGGCGACAAGCGCCGTCGCCATGCCGATGCCATAGCTGAACTGGATCAAGGCCGGCGTATCGTGATGCACCAGCGTCGAAAACAGCGACAGGAAGAACAGCACCGGCTTCGGGTTGAGCGCATTGGTGATGAAACCAGTCGCCAGGCAACGCCAGACGGAAACCGGCTTGCGGTCTTCCTCGGTGATCTCAACCTCCTTCACCTGGAAGCCAGGCTGGCGGAACGATTTGATGCCGAGATAGACGAGATAGGCCACGCCGGCCCATTTGATCAGGCTGAACAGGACAAGCGATTGCGAGACAATCAGGCCAAGGCCGAGAATGGTATAGCTGATGTGGAAGAGCAGCGAGAAGCCCATGCCGAGCCCGGTCATTATGGCGGCGCGGCGGCCATGCACGATGCTCTGGCGCAGGATGACGGCAAAATCGGCGCCAGGCATGACGATGAAAATCGAGAACACCGCCATCAGGCCGAGAAATTCGAGAATATACTGCATGTCACCTATCCATTCTGATCAGCGGCCGCCGCTCACGTCGACCACGGCGCCGGTTATATAGGATGCGTGCGGGCTGAGCAGATAGAGGATGGCGTCTGCGACCTCATCGGCCGTTCCCGCCCGCTTCATCGGCAGTTGCGGCGCGATATCGCGCGCACGATCCGGCAGGCCGGCAGCCGCATGGATATCCGTATCGATGATGCCCGGGCGGACGGCATTGACGCGGATGCCTTCCGCCGCCACCTCACGCGCAAGGCCGACGGTGAACGTATCAATCGCGCCCTTCGAGGCGGCATAATCGACATATTGCCCGCCACCGCCAAGTGTGGCGGCCATGGAAGAGACATTGACGATCACCCCGCCCTTGCCGCCATGCCGGGTCGACATGCGGCGCACGGCTTCGGCCGCTGCCAGCATCGAACCGGTGACGTTGATGCGGAACATGCGGTCGATCCGCTCAGGCGTCATCTCGTCCAGGCGCTGGATAGCATCGACGATGCCGGCATTGTTGACGAGGCCATCGATGCGGCCGAAATGCGCGTCGACCTTGGCGAAGATGGATTTGATGTCCTTGGGCTTGCCGACATCACCGGCGATCGCAATCGCCTCGCCGCCGGCGTCGCGGATCGTCCCCACCACCGCTTCGGCCGCATCCTTGTTGGACGCGTAGTTGACCGCCACGGCCCAGCCATGCTGAACGGCAGCCAAGCAAACCGCAGCGCCGATGCCGCGGCTGCCGCCGGTCACGAGAAGAACAGGTGCATCGCCGATCATTGATTGCATCCTTTCAGACTAAGGACATCCCAGGGCGCGACGGTCGCCTTGCCCTTGCCCCAGAGGGACGACTTCTGGATCGAGGGACCGAGCGCCGGCAGGAAAAGCCGGTCGGCCGCACTTTCGCCCTCTGCCGGCAATGCGCGGATATGGCCCTTCAGGTCGGAGGCGTAGATCATGCCCTGCCAGACGGTGCAGGCTCTGAGATCCGCCCCGGTCACATCGCCCTCCGGGCATTCGAACATGATCCTGCCATCAGCACTCGGTTGATCCTCGCCGCGCATGACGATGCCTTCTGCGATGATGGCGGTGTTGCGCACCGAGAATTTGAACTTGTTGCTGACGGACGATTCCGAGCCCATGGGCTCGAAACGCAACTCGTAGGCATTGTCCATATCGCCGTAGACGGCCTTTTCCTGCACGCATTCAGCCGAATACGCAGGCAAGGGATTGACGATAAAGGCCAGTATCGCCCCGCATAGAGGAGTACGCCGTGCCATCGCGCTTTCTGTCCGCATGGTCATTGTCCTCCCGGCTCGCGCCGGCCGTCGGCATTTTCGGTCACGCCAAAATCGGTAAACAGAACCAGTGGCCGACCGTCGGCATCGAGCCCCCAGAAAACCGGATAGAAACCGTCGCCCCAGCCGCTCCAGAAGACGGCGACATTGCCGCGCTTGCCCGCTATCGGCCGATGCATGGTGTATTTGTCGTTATTCGCTCCCAGTTCCGAAGCCAGGACATCGTCGTAGTAGTTGACATCCGACGAGGACTTCTCGGTCTGGACCTGCTTTTCGCGTTCCTGGATCAGCGCGTAAGTATCGGCATCCATATAACAACCGAGACCGGCATCCACCGGATAGCCGAAGAACTCGTCGCCCTTCAGCGAATTGATATCCTGGCCGGGGATCACGGCCAGCTCCCAGCGCATTGGCTTGCCTTCAGCAAAGCGCATGCTGGCAGCGGCGATGCGGCCGAACGCCTGATACAGCGTGACGGGATAGTCACCGGGGGAAACCGTGCGGGTGAGCGCCGGGCGATCAGGCCCGACAAGCGGATCGCTGGCGACAATGCGCCCGGAGGTCAGCTCCACCTTGCCGATGCGAAGGGTGTTGATCGCCCGGGCGGCAAGATCGGCGTCGCCAAGCGACGCCAGATCGAGATTGCTGCTGAGCTTGGAAATGTCGAGTTCGACCGCGCCAGCGGACGATGGCACCCATGCGGCGACGGCGCACAACAATCCGCGCAGCGTCCGCATGGGCCATGTCGACATGATCCAACGCTCCCCTTAGAGATCGAGAACGAGACGTTCCGGATCTTCCAGGCTTTCCTTGACGCGCACGAGGAAGGTCACCGCTTCCTTGCCGTCGACCATGCGATGGTCGTAGGAAAGCGCCAGATACATCATCGGACGGATGACGACCTGACCGCCGATGGCGACCGGACGTTCCTGGATCTTGTGCATGCCGAGAATACCCGACTGCGGCGCGTTCAGGATCGGCGAAGACATCAGCGAACCGTAGACACCGCCATTGGTGATGGTGAAAGTGCCGCCCTGCATGTCGGCCATCGACAGCGTGCCGTCGCGGGCAGCCTTCGCCAGACGGCCAAGCTCCTTCTCGACTTCGGCGATCGACATCTGGTCGGCATCGCGGATGACGGGAACGACCAGGCCCTTGTCGGTGCCGACAGCCATGCCGATGTGGCAATAGTTCTTGTAGATGATGTCGGTGCCGTCGATCTCGGCGTTGACGGCAGGCAGTTCCTTCAGCGCGTGCGTGACGGCCTTGGTGAAGAAGCCCATGAAGCCGAGCTTCACGCCATGCTTCTTCTCGAAGATGTCCTTGTACTTGTTGCGCAGGTCCATGACGGCCTTCATGTCCACCTCGTTATAGGTGGTGAGCATGGCGGCGGTGTTCTGCGCATCCTTGAGGCGGCGGGCAATCGTCTGGCGCAGGCGGGTCATCTTGACGCGCTCTTCGCGGCTGACGTCCTCGACGGCGGTCGGTGCGCGCGCGGCGACCGGAGCAGCCGGTACGGCGGCCGGCGCCGAAGCAGCCTTGGCGACGGCGGCGATCACATCGCCCTTCAGGACCTGGCCGCGCTTGCCGCTGCCTTCGACCTGATCGGCGGAGAGATTGTTTTCAGCAAGCAGCTTTCCAGCGGCCGGTGCCGGCGGCATGGAAGACGCCGGAGCGGAAACGGCGGGGGCAGCAACCGGAGCGGCAGGCGCAGCAGCAGCGGGTGCGGCGGCCTGTGCCGGAGCGGCCGCAGCGCCGTTGCCGGCAGAAATCTGGCCGAGCAGCGCGCCGAGACCTACGGTTTCGCCGGCCTGGGCAACGATTTCGGAAAGCGTGCCAGCGGAAGGCGCCGGAACTTCGATCGTCACCTTGTCGGTTTCAAGTTCGAGAAGCGGCTCATCGGCCTTGATGGCATCGCCGACCTTCTTGAACCAGGTACCGACGGTCGCTTCGCTGACGGATTCGCCGAGGGTAGGAACGCGGATTTCAGTGGCCATTGTTCAAATCCTGATTTTTCGTCTTTATGAGTTGGATGGAATTCCGGCGACAGACGGCCGGGGGACGGGTGATACGCCGCGGCGCAAGCGCCCGGGCGACGATAATAATCGACCGGGCATTTACTTGATCCTGGCGATAGGCGGCATGTTGCTGCATGGCGGCCATCTTCTCCCCCGTCGCGTCATGCGGAAGGCTGGGGCGCGACGCCGCGATTTTCAAACGAAAACGCGTCATCGCGCAACCCCTCAACCGCCGAGCGCGTCCTCAAGGAACGCCGCAAGCTGCGACAGATGCTTGGACATCAGGCCCGTCGCCGGAGAGGCGGCGGCCGGACGGCCGGTGTAGCGAACGCGCTGGTACTTGGCATCGATATGGGCAAGCACCCATTCCAGGTATGGATCGATGAAGGACCATGCGCCCATGTTCTTCGGCTCTTCCTGGCACCAGACCATCTCCGCATTACGGAAGCGGCTGAGCTCGTTGATGAGCGCCTTGGCCGGGAACGGATAGAGCTGTTCGATGCGCAGCAGGTAGATGTCGTCGATGCCGCGCTTCTCGCGCTCTTCCAGAAGATCGTAATAGACCTTGCCCGAGCAGATGACGACACGACGGATCTTGTTGTCCTTCTGCAGCTTGATCGGGCCGTCCTTGATCAGTTCGGCATCATCCCACAACAGGCGGTGGAAGGAGCTTTCGCCCGCCAACTCCGCAAGCGTCGACACGGCGCGCTTGTGGCGCAGCAGCGACTTCGGCGTCATCAGGATCAGCGGCTTGCGGAAGTCGCGCTTCAGCTGACGGCGCAGAATGTGGAAGTAGTTGGCCGGCGTCGTGACGTTGGCGACCTGCATGTTGTCCTCGGCGCAAAGCTGCAGATAGCGTTCAAGGCGGGCGGAGGAGTGTTCCGGGCCCTGGCCTTCATAGCCATGCGGCAGCAGGCAGACGAGGCCGGACATGCGCAGCCACTTGCGTTCGCCCGACGAGATGAACTGGTCGAAGACGACCTGTGCGCCGTTGGCGAAATCGCCGAACTGGGCTTCCCAGAGGGTCAGCGCATTCGGACGGGCCAGCGAATAGCCATACTCGAAGCCAAGAACCGCTTCTTCCGAAAGCATCGAGTTGATGACTTCGTAGCGAGCCTGGGTCGGCGAGAGGTTTGCGAGCGGGATGTAGCGCTCTTCGGTTTCCTGATCGTAGAGAACCGAATGACGCTGCGAGAAGGTGCCGCGTTCGCAGTCCTGACCGGACAGGCGGATCTTGTGCCCATCGACGACGAGCGAACCGAATGCCAGGGCTTCCGCCATGGCCCAGTCGATACCTTCGCCCGTCTGCACCATGTTGGCGCGGTTTTCCATGAAACGCTGGATGGTGCGGTGCGCATGGAAGCCGGCCGGGATTTCAGACAGCTTGCGGCCGATTTCCTTCAGCGACTTCATCGGCACGGCAGTCTTGCCGCGACGCTGCTCATCGGCATTGTCAGCCGTGTGCAGGCCGGACCACTCGCCGTCAAGCCAGTCGGCTTTGTTCGGCTTGTAATGCTGGCCGGCCTCGAACTCCTGCTCGAGATGGGCGCGCCAGTCGGCCTTCATCTTTTCGACTTCGCCTTCAGTCAGCACGCCTTCGCTGACCAGCCGCTGCGAGTAAAGCTGCAGGACCGTGCTGTGTGCGCGGATGACCTTGTACATGTTCGGCTGCGTGAAGGACGGTTCATCGCCTTCGTTATGGCCGTAGCGGCGATAGCAGAACATGTCGAGGACCACAGGCTTGTGGAACTTCATGCGGAATTCGGTCGCGATCTTCGCCGCATAGACGACGGCTTCCGGATCGTCACCGTTGACGTGGAAGATCGGCGCTTCGATCATCTTGGCGACGTCGGACGGATAGGGCGACGAACGCGAGAAGGCCGGATTGGTGGTGAAGCCGATCTGGTTGTTGATGATGACGTGCATCGTACCGGCGACACGATGACCGCGCAGACCGGAAAGGCCGAGGATTTCGGCAACGACGCCCTGGCCGGCGAAAGCCGCGTCGCCATGGATCAGCAGCGGCACGACCTTGGCGCGCTCGGACAGCGGGATGATGTCGCCGTCCCATTGGGTGGCCCCCATATCCTGCTTGGCGCGGGCCTTGCCCATGACGACGGGATTGACGATTTCCAGATGCGACGGATTTGCCGTCAGCGAGACGTGCACCTTGGCGCCGTCGAAATCGCGGTCAGAGGAGGCGCCGAGATGGTACTTGACGTCACCCGAACCTTCGACTTCGTCAGGAGCGTAGGAGCCGCCCTTGAACTCGTGGAAGATGGCGCGGTGCGGCTTGCCCATGACCTGGGAGAGCACGTTCAGGCGACCGCGATGGGCCATGCCGAAAAGGGCTTCCCTGAGGCCGAGCTGGCTGCCGCTCTTGAGGATCTGTTCGAGCGCCGGAATCAGCGATTCGCCGCCGTCAAGGCCGAAGCGCTTGGTGCCCTTGAACTTGACGTCGAGGAACTGCTCATAACCTTCGGCTTCGATGACCTTCTGGAGGATGGCTTTCTTGCGCTCGGGATTGAAGGCGATGCCCTTGTCCGGCCCTTCGATGCGTTCCTGAATCCATGCCTTTTCCTCCGGGTTGGAGATGTGCATGAATTCGACGCCGAGGGTCGAGCAGTAGGTACGCTCGAGGATCTCGATCATCTCGCGAATGGTCGCGAATTCGAGGCCGAGCACGTTATCGATGAAGATCTTGCGGTCGAGGTCCGCTTCGGTGAAACCGTAAGCTTCCGGCGACAGCTCCTTGTAGTCTTCCACCGGAGCAGCGATGCCGAGCGGGTCGAGCTTGGCGTGCAGGTGGCCGCGCATGCGATAGGCGCGGATCATCATGATGGCACGGACCGAATCGCGCGTCGCCTGTAGGACGTCGGTCGCCTCAGCCGGCGCACCGGCGGTTTCGGCCTTGGCCTTCAGCTTGGTCTCGATGACCTTCTCGACAACGCCCCAGTCGCCGTCGAGTGCGGAGACCAGATCGCCCTTTGCCGGGATCGGCCAGTTCTTGCGCTGCCAGGAGGCGCCCTTGGCTGCCCTCTTCACATCGTCGGGGCTATCCTCGAGCGCCTTGAAGAAAGACCGCCATTCGTCGGAGACCGATGAAGGATCGTCCTCGTAGCGCGCGTAAAGCTGCTCGATATAGGCAGCGTTGGCGCCGTCCAGGAACGAGGTGATCTGAAATTGCTCGTTGGCTTCTTGCCTTGCCATGGTGAATCCGCGGGCGCTCTCGCCCGTCTCCCAACTTGTTTGCATTGCCGGTTTTCGGGTCCCGGCGACCGTATTTCGTTCGCGGCCGTCAGGGCCGCAGATATGCACTTGCGAATGTCGAAACCGGACGGGAGAGGCGGCGCCGCCCCGTCCGGGTTTTGCTATGGGTAGGCTCAGCCCTTCAGGACTTCCACCAGCGTCTTGCCGAGACGCGCCGGCGATGGCGACACGCGAATGCCTGCCGCTTCCATCGCCGCAATCTTGTCTTCCGCGCCACCCTTGCCGCCGGAAATCACGGCGCCAGCATGGCCCATGGGGCGGCCGGGAGGTGCCGTGCGGCCGGCGATGTAGCCGACCATCGGCTTCTTGCGGCCCTTCTTGGCTTCGTCCTTGAGGAACTGCGCGGCTTCTTCTTCAGCCGAACCGCCGATTTCGCCGATCATGATGATCGACTTGGTTTCGTCGTCCGCGAGGAACATCTCGAGGATGTCGATGAACTCGGTGCCCTTGACCGGGTCGCCGCCGATACCGACAGCCGTCGTCTGGCCGAGACCTTCATTGGTGGTCTGGAACACGGCTTCGTAGGTCAGCGTGCCGGAACGCGAGAGAACGCCGACCGAACCCTTCTTGAAGATGGAGCCCGGCATGATGCCGATCTTGCATTCGTTCGGGGTCAGAACGCCCGGGCAGTTCGGCCCGATCAGACGCGACTTCGACTTGATGAGGCGGTCCTTGACCTTGACCATGTCGGCGACCGGAATGCCTTCCGTGATGCAGACGATCAGCGGGATCTCGGCGTCGATCGCTTCGAGGATCGCTGCGGCAGCGCCTGCCGGCGGCACGTAGATGACCGAGGCGTTGGCGCCGGTGGCGTCCTTGCCTTCGGCGACGGACTTGAAGATCGGCAGCTTTTCGCCGTCCTTGCCGGTCCAGGTTTCGCCACCCTTGGAGGGGTGGATACCGCCGACCATCTTCGTGCCGTGATAGGCAAGCGCTTGTTCGGTGTGGAAGGTGCCGGTCTTGCCGGTCAGGCCCTGAACCAGAACCTTGGTGTCTTTGTTGATGAGAATAGACATGCGAGGCCTTTGTTACGAGAGGTTGGAAGACGCGGAGGCAACGCGACGATATAAGCCGCTGACGACCTCCTGCCATGTATCGCTGCCGGCGGGCGAGAACGTGACGCCCATGCGGTAGCAGTCTTCATTTTCGAACTGGAAGAGAGTGCGCTGCGCACCGCGCGGCGAGACCTTGGTCAGGACAAGCTTGTCGTCGATCCATTCGCCGGAGGCCGGCGCGGCGGGTACAAAGCCCACCGTATCGAATTGATAGAGCTTGTAGGCCTGATCCGCAGCGTCGAAGCCGAAAATATTCCGGGCTTCGAACGATGTGGCTCCGTCCCGCGTCTGCACGTAGCGCTGTTCGACGAAAGCACCGTCGAACAGACACTGGGCCGTGAGTTGCGCGGTCGCCGTGCCTTCCTTCGTCCAGGCCGAAGCCGCGACGCGCTCTTCCCCTTCCCAGGTGCCGGCAAAGGCACCGAGGCGAAGATGAGCAGCCGTTGGAGCGAAGGAAGCAGCCATCCCGATCAGCCCTTGACTGCCTTGACGATCTTCTGGGCGGCATCGTCCAGGTCATCTGCGGAGATGACGTTGAGACCGGATTCGTTGATGATCTTCTTGCCGAGCTCGACATTGGTGCCTTCGAGGCGAACGACGAGCGGAACCTTCAGACCGACTTCCTTGACGGCTGCGAGCACGCCTTCGGCAATGACATCGCACTTCATGATGCCGCCGAAGATGTTGACCAGAATGCCCTGGACAGCCGGATCGGCAGTGATGATCTTGAAGGCGGCCGTAACCTTTTCCTTGGTGGCGCCACCGCCGACATCGAGGAAGTTCGCCGGCTCAGCACCGTAGAGCTTGATGATGTCCATGGTCGCCATGGCAAGGCCGGCGCCGTTGACCATGCAGCCGATGTTGCCGTCGAGGGCGACATAGGCGAGGTCGTATTCGTGCGCCTGGATTTCCTTCTCGTCTTCTTCCGACGTGTCGCGAAGCGCGCGGATGTCTTCGTGACGGAAGAGAGCGTTGCCGTCGAAGGAAACCTTGGCGTCGAGAACGCGCAGGCGGCCGTTGGTCATGACGATCAGCGGGTTGACTTCGAGCAGCGCCATGTCCTTTTCGACAAAGGCCTTGTAGAGGATCGGGAAGAGCTTGGCAGCGTCTTCGCGGGCAGCGTCCTCGAGCTTCAGCGCGTCGGAAAGAGCAGCCGAATTGGCAGCCGTGACGCCTGTCGACGGATCGATGGCGACGGTGATGATCTTTTCCGGCGTGTCGTGCGCGACGGTCTCGATGTCCATGCCGCCTTCGGTCGAAACGACGAAGGCGACCTGACCGACCGAGCGGTCGACGAGGATCGAGAGGTAAAGTTCACGGTCGATGTCGGCGCCGTCTTCGATGTAGAGGCGGTTGACCTGCTTGCCGGCAGGACCCGTCTGCTTGGTCACCAAAGTATTGCCGAGCATGTCCTTGGAATTGGCAACGACGTCCTCGACGGACTTGGCCAGGCGAACGCCGCCCTTGGCGTCCGGGCCGAGTTCCTTGAACTTGCCCTTGCCGCGGCCGCCGGCGTGGATCTGGCTCTTGACGACGTAAAGCGGGCCCGGAAGCTGCTTGGCAGCAGCAGCGGCTTCGTCTGCGGAGAAGATGGCAACGCCGTCCGCGACGGGTGCGCCATAGGACTTCAGCAGAGCCTTGGCCTGATATTCATGAATGTTCATGGGTGTATCCCTGTTATAACGGCTAGATTATTTCAGCGACGGCGCGATGGCGATGCAGGCTTCGCAAAGGCCGGCGACGGATGCGACCGACTTGTCGAAGGCTTCCTTCTCGGCCTTGTTCAGGTCGATCTCGATGATGCGCTCGACGCCGCCGGCGCCGATAACCGTGGGAACGCCGACATACATGTCCTTGACGCCATACTGACCATCGAGATGGGCAGCGCTGGGCAGAACGCGCTTCTTGTCCTTGAGGTAGGATTCAGCCATCGCGATGGCGGAGGCAGCCGGAGCGTAAAAGGCCGAGCCGGTCTTCAGGAGGCCGACGATCTCGGCGCCGCCGTCACGGGTGCGCTGGATGATCTCTTCCAGGCGCTCAGCGGTGAGCCAGCCCATGGTAACGAGGTCGGTCAGCGGGATGCCGGCAACGGTGGAGTAGCGAGCAAGCGGAACCATCGAATCGCCATGACCGCCGAGAACGAAAGCCGTGACGTCTTCGACCGAGACGTTGAATTCCTTGGCGAGGAACAGGCGGAAGCGCGAGCTATCGAGCACGCCGGCCATGCCGACGACCTTATTGGCCGGGAGGCCCGAGAACTTCTGCAGTGCCCAGACCATGGCGTCGAGCGGGTTGGTGATGCAGATCACGAAGGCGTTCGGGGCATACTTCTTGATGCCGGCGCCGACCTGCTCCATGACCTTGAGGTTGATGCCGAGAAGATCGTCGCGGCTCATGCCCGGCTTGCGGGCGACACCGGCGGTGACGATGCAGACGTCAGCGCCTTCGATCGCGGAATAGTCGCTGGCGCCGGTCAAGTTGGCGTCGAAGCCTTCGACCGGAGAAGACTGGGCGATGTCGAGACCCTTGCCCTGAGGAATGCCGTCCGCGATGTCGAACAGGACGATGTCGCCCAGTTCCTTCAGGCCGGCGAGATGCGCCAGCGTGCCACCAATCATGCCAGAACCAATAAGTGCGATCTTGTTGCGCGCCATTTCGGTGTATCCTTTGCGATCAAAATCCGTGGCGGGACACCGTGACAGGCATCCACAATAGCCGTCAATCGCATAGACCCAAAGGTCGAAATTGGCAATTGATTATTTTGAGATCAGGAATTTCAATCGGTTAGATAGAAAAATTCTTACGTAAACGTAAGATACTCTGTCACCGAATTGTTACTCGGCGGCGCGCTTGGCCGGAGTCTGGGCGAGATATTCGGCGCTGCGCATCTCGAAAAGCCGCGATGCCGTGCGGTCGAATTCGAAGCCTTCCGTCCCACGCCGCACCTCAAGAAGATCCTCCGGCATGGCAGCCGCGGAAACATAGAGACGGATGTTGTGATCGTAGAGCGTGTCGATCAGAATAATGAAACGCTTGGTCTGATTGCGTTTTTCCGGCCCGAGCTTCGGCACGCGATCAACGAAGATCGTATCGAAGCGTTCGGCGATGGCGAGAAAATCGGCAGGCCCGAGCGGCGCCTCGCAAAGATCGGCGAAAGAAAAGCGCGCCATGCGTTCGACAGCGAGCGGCACATGGATGGAGCGCCCCTTCATCGGGATTTCCATCGGCTGCGCTTTGCGGCCGTGCAGTGCCTGCATCCAGGAGGCGTCCATCGCCATGTCGGTGCGCTGGTCGAGAGGCGTCAGATAGACGGGCTGGCTGTTCAGCTTCTCCATGCGGTAGTCGGTCGGCGAATCCAGCGTCACCACATCGACATGCTTCTTCATGAGATCGATGAAGGGCAGAAACAGGCCGCGATTGAGCCCGTCGCGATAGAGATTGTCCGGCTCCACATTCGAGGTCGCGATCAGCACGCAGCCGCGCGAGAACAGCTCGGAAAACAGCCGCGACAGGATCATCGCATCGGCGATATCTGTGACGGTGAATTCGTCGAAGCATAGCAGCTCGGCTTCGGCATAGAGATCGGCGGCAACAGGCGGTATGGGGTCGGCCTGCTTGGTTTCGCCGTTCTTGAATTTCAGCCGCTGTGCCGCAATCCGGTTGTGCACATCGGTCATGAATTCGAAGAAATGCGCCCGGCGTTTCTTCTGGCTGGGCGCCATCGAGAAGAACATGTCCATCAGCATCGTCTTGCCGCGGCCGACGCTGCCATGAATATAGAGGCCCTTGATCGTCTCGACCGACTTCTTGCGTGCGGCAAACATCCAGCCGAGCGCGCTGGATTTGGCGGCGGGCCGCTTGCGCTTGAGATCGGCAAGCACGCGGTCCAGCATTTTCGCCACATCCATCTGCGCCGAATCCACCTGGAGCGATCCGGACGCCGTCAGCGCCTTCAGCTGTTCGCAGACGCTGATCGAGTAATCTGGCATGGGCTGCATGGGGAAATATCCGCCTGTGCAAATGGGGCGCACCCAAAGGTGCGGCCCCTTTCAAATAAGCTTATCGGCTGAGGCTGAGCGGCTGACCGGAAGCGGTCGAGCCGTCAAAGCGCGAATCGGCCGTCTTGTAGAGCGTACCGACCGTGGTGCCGTCGCGACTTTTCAGCAGAACCTGCTTGCCGGAAACTTCCCAGGAACCCATCGAGGTGAGTTCGCCTGCGCAGCCGCGCGTACCGCCACGCGAGCCGCTGCCGAGGTTGGTCAGCGTCAGGAACATGTCGCAGCTCGATCCGCCGTTGCTGACCTTCCAGCTGCCGACCATCGATTCCTTCGTGACATCCATGGCCGAAGCCGCCATCGCCTGCTGCTGCGCCGGGTTGGCTGCATTCGGCGCACCCGCCGGAGCGGCCGGGAATTGCGAACCGTTACCGGCGCCTGGAGGCGGAAGCTGGCTGGATTGTACGGAAGGGACAGGCTGGGCCTGCAGTGGCGGGGCAGAATAACTATCGTTATTGTATGCTGTGCGCTGGCAACCGGCAAGCGACAGGCCAATCGCCGCAGCCGTCACTGCATATCTAAACTGCATCATCACACTCCTGATTGATTGTCCACCGCTGACATCTGCAAAGTTATGTTCAATGATGTCCGAATTATCGTATTTCACTTTGGTTAATCAAGTCGATACCGCCACAAATTGCCGTTGGCCATAGCTGGACAAGAATCGGGTGGTTTCAAGGCTCAATCCGCCGAACCAGAGGTAAAATACACGCGAGCGGCTAATTTCGACGCGCCCTGGCACTAAGACGCGTCGAGAAAGATCGGAACAGCGGGTCAGACCCGCCGCTCGACCATCATCTTCTTGATTTCAGCGATCGCCTTGGCCGGGTTCAGGCCCTTCGGGCAGGTCTGGGCGCAGTTCATGATCGTGTGGCAGCGATAGAGGCGGAAGGGGTCCTCGAGATTGTCGAGGCGTTCGCCCTTGGCTTCGTCTCTGGAGTCGATCAGCCAGCGATAGGCCTGCAGCAGCACGGCGGGACCAAGGTAACGGTCGCCGTTCCACCAATAGCTCGGACAGGAAGTCGAGCAGCAGGCGCACAGGATGCACTCGTAAAGACCGTCGAGCTTCAGGCGGTCCTCGTGGCTCTGCTTCCACTCCTTGGCGGGCGGCGGCGAAACCGTCTTCAGCCAGGGCTCGATCGAGCGGTGCTGCGCATAGAAATTCGTCAGATCCGGCACGAGATCCTTGACGACGGGCATATGCGGCAGCGGATAGATCTTCACCGTGCCCTTGATCTCGTCCAGACCCTTGGTGCAGGCGAGCGTGTTGGTGCCGTCGATGTTCATCGCGCAGGAGCCGCAAATGCCTTCGCGACAGGAGCGGCGCAGCGTCAGCGTCGGGTCGATGTTGTTCTTGATGTAGAGCAGACCATCGAGCACCATCGGGCCGCAATCGTCGATATCGATATAGTAGGTATCGATGCTCGGGTTCAGGCCGTCATCCGGGCTCCAGCGATAGACGCGGAATTCGCGCGTATTCTTGGCGCCGACCGGCTTCGGCCAGACCTTGCCTTCGCGCATCTGAGAGTTCTTGGGGAGAGCGAGTTCAACCATGGTCAGTTATCCAATTCCTATGGCAGCTTCGGACGACATTTTACCGAATGATGATTCGGATCGGTGTGCCCGGTTAACCTAAAATTTCTCTGCGCCTCGGTCAGACACACTCGATTTGCTCCACCGGCCATTTCAGGAGCGGCTTCCTGCGCTGGATCATCTTCCCAACCGCAAGTTCCACAAATTTCCCATCCACCAGCTTCGCCGAATACAAGTGTGTCGCAACAAGGGCACGGAAAAACTCCATCAACGGCTATACGCGACGATGCCGCTTGGTCAGCCACATGAAAGTACTTTTCCGCCTCTGTTGTCATCATAAATCAATACACGCGTGCCTTCGGCTCGATCTTGTGCGGATCGATACCTTCGGCGATCAGGTCGGTGTGAACGGGACGATAGTCGAGCTTCACGTCGCCTGCATCATTGACCCAGGCAAGCGTATGCTTGCGCCAGTCTTCGTCGTTTCGGCCGGCGAACTTGCCCTCGGTGTAATCTTCGCGGGCATGCGAGCCCCGGCTTTCCTTGCGAGCCTCGGCGCCGTAGATCGTCGTGATGGCGTTGGCCATCAGATTGTGCAGTTCCAGCGTTTCGACGAGGTCGGAATTCCAGATCAGCGAACGGTCGGTGACCTTGATATCGGCCATGTCCTTCCAGATCTCCGAAATGCGGCGGCAGCCGGATTCCAGCGATTCCTGGGTGCGGAACACGGCGGCGTCTTCCTGCATGGCGCGCTGCATCTTTTCGCGCAGTGCCGCGGTCGGCGTCGAGCCGCTGGCGTGGCGCAGACGATCGAAGCGCTCCATGATCTTGTCGCAGGCAGCGACGTTGACGGGCGGGACCGGACCGACGCGATCGATGACCTGGCCGGCGCGGATGGCGGCGGCGCGGCCGAAGACCACGAGGTCGATCAGCGAGTTGGAGCCAAGACGATTGGCGCCATGCACCGAAGCGCAGCCGGCTTCGCCGACCGCCATCAGGCCCGGCAGGATGCGCTCGGGATTGTTGCTATCGGCATTCAGCACTTCGCCCCAATAGTTGGTGGGAATGCCGCCCATGTTGTAGTGAACCGTCGGCAAGACCGGGATCGGCTCGCGGGTCACGTCGACACCGGCGAAAATGCGGGCGCTCTCTGAAATGCCGGGCAGGCGCTCATGCAGCACGGCCGGATCGAGATGGTCGAGATGCAGGAAGATATGGTCCTTGTTCTTGCCGACGCCGCGACCCTCGCGGATTTCCAGCGTCATGCAGCGCGAGACGACGTCGCGCGAGGCAAGGTCCTTCGCCGAGGGAGCATAGCGCTCCATGAAGCGCTCGCCCTCGGAATTGACGAGATAGCCGCCTTCGCCGCGCGCGCCTTCGGTAATCAGGCAGCCTGAGCCGTAGATGCCGGTCGGATGGAACTGCACGAATTCCATGTCCTGCAGCGGCAGGCCGGCGCGGGCCACCATACCGCCACCGTCGCCGGTGCAGGTATGGGCAGAGGTCGCCGAGAAATAGGCGCGGCCGTAGCCGCCGGTCGCCAGCACCACCATCTTGGCGGCGAAGCGATGGATCGTGCCGTCATCGAGGCACCAAGCGACGACGCCGGTACAGCGGCTGCCATCGTCGGACATGATGAGGTCGAGCGCGAAATATTCGATGAAGAATTCGGCATTGTTGCGCAGCGACTGGCCGTAGAGCGTGTGCAGGATGGCGTGGCCGGTACGGTCGGCGGCAGCACAGGTGCGCTGCACCGGCGGTCCCTCGCCAAAATTCTGCATGTGGCCGCCGAACGGCCGCTGGTAGATCTTGCCCTCTTCATTGCGCGAGAAGGGCACGCCATAGTGCTCTAGCTCGTAGACGGCCTTCGGCGCTTCCATGACCATGTACTGCATGGCATCGACGTCGCCGAGCCAATCGGAGCCCTTGACGGTGTCGTAGAGGTGCCACTGCCAGCTGTCCGGCGTCATGTTCTGCAGCGAGGCGGCGATGCCGCCCTGGGCTGCGACGGTGTGCGAACGGGTGGGGAATACCTTGGTGATGCAGGCGGTGCGGAAACCCTGCTCTGCCATGCCGAGCGTGGCACGCAGGCCGGCGCCGCCGGCACCGACGACGATCACGTCATAGGAGTGATCGACATACTTGTAGGCTTTCCCGTTTTGGGCGGGCCCATTCTGAGCGGAAGAGTTCGTTGCCATGATGCATTTATCCTACGAACGCGATCTTCAGAATGGCGAAAAGACAGAGCCCGGCCATGATGATCGCGAAGAACGTGTTGAGCATGAGAAGGACGATCTTGCCGAATTCGCCGTGGACATAGTCTTCGATGATGACCTGCATGCCGAGCTTCATGTGAATGACGCCGGAGATCACCATCAGGCCGAAGATGACGGCGACGATCGGGTTAGAGATCGCGTGCACGACTTCCGCGTAGGGGGCGCCGGCATAGATCATCAGGAAGATGACGAAGAAAAGGAAGAGTGGAACGTTGGCAACGGCGGTCAGGCGCTGACGCCAGAAATGATCGGTGCCTTCCTTGGCGGAACCGAGACCGCGGACTTTGCCCAGAGGAGTGCGCATATCCATGAGAAATTTCCTTTAAAGCATGACCCCGAAAGGCGTCCGAGCGCTTCCGGGAGCGATCATGCCAATCAACCCATCCGGAAGACGATGCCGATGATCCAGACCAGCGCGGTCAGACAGATCGAAGCGACGAGCGTGAACTTGGCCATTTTCGTCGAGACGGCGGGATCGAAACCATGCCCGAGGTCCCAGACGAAGTGGCGCAGGCCGCCGATCATATGGTGCAGCAGCGCCCAGGTGTAGCCGAGCAGGATGATGCGGCCGATGATCGTGCCCATGATCCAGTTGACCAGCTCGAAATAGGCCTGGCCGGTCGCAGCGGCAATCAGCCACCAGGCAACCAGCACCGTGCCGAAGTAGAGCGCGCCACCCGTGATGCGGTGGACGATCGACATGACCATGGTGGGAATGGGTTTGTAGATTTGCAGGTGCGGCGACAAGGGCCGGTTTTGTGTGACGTTCGCCATCAGAACCTCGCGGCGTTACGATACGCTTAGAACCCGGATCTCCGGGGCAACGCATGCGCTAAGACGTGCAGTGTGCGTTGCATCATTGCGACCATTAATCACACAGACGCCCATCGACAAGCACAATTGATGCCTGCATCGAATTTAATCGATTCGGGTCGCTCTGCACTTTAGCGAGCATGCAGTGACGGACTTCCCATTCCGGGCTGTTTACCATTTCGGCAACCCTGACGTGGACTTCCAGCCGGTCTTGGGGCAATCTGCCGTTAAGATTTCATTAACCGGCGAAGCGGGGACGAATCATGACACCGCATCTTTTCAAGGCAGCAGCGCTCGTTTTAGCCGCAGCAGCCACCCTCTCCTTCGCGCCCGCATCGGCGGGCGACTATCGCCACTGGCATCACCACGATCGCTCCGGCATCGTGCGTCTGAAACAGATATCCCAGCCGCAGGGTTCGGAGCAGCACCCGGCCAGGATCGTGATCATGGAACGTCGCGATGCGGCGAACGCTGGCAGCTATGCCGGCTCGGCCGATGTCTATCGGGCCGATGGCGGCACCTATGTCATTGGCTATGGCGGCTACAATCCCTATGCGCGGCCTGTTGCGGCGCAACCAAGACCGAAGGCAAAGGTCATCGATGTCCGCTATGCGGGCAATCCTTGCTCGTACGAGGCCGGCGTCTGCGTCATCAGGCACTGACGATTTTCAACTGGCGAGAAATCGCCAGACCGTCGTTTTCTTGACCTCGCTGTCCTCGAGCGCCCGCGTCACCGGCACCTGATAGGTTGCCTGCGCCTCCAGACGATCCTTCGGAAGGTAGGCCCTGCCGGGATCGCCAACCAGAACAGTCCGGCCCTCCCCTGCTAAACGCCTGAACCAGGGAACAAGCTTCTCTGCAAAATCGCGATCGTAGAAGACATCGCCGGCAAGGATGACATCCGCATCCACGGCTCGGCCGATGATATCCTCGCCGGAGAAATCCAGGGGAACGCCATTTTCAACGGCATTGAGCCGGATCGCCGTGCCCGCCCAGGGATCGATATCGACGGCGAGCACATCGCTGGCGCCGGCACGCTTGGCCGCAATTGCGACAAGCCCGGAGCCGCTGGCAAAATCCAGCACCGTCCGGCCGGCAACGATCTCCGGATGGTCAAGGATATAGCGCGCCAGTCCCTGGCCGCCCGCCCAGGCGAAGGCCCAGAAGGGCGGCGGCAGGCCGATCTCTTCCAGTTCCTCCTCCGTCTTCAGCCAGAGATCGTGCGCCTCGCTTGCCAGATGCAGCCGGATTTCTGGCACATGCGGCGGCGCCATCAGGCTGGTATTGGTACGGATGAAGCTTTCCGGATCGGTTTTCAATGAACCTTACCTACCGAATCAGGCCGGAGGGTTGTCCAGACCGCCCATACGGCAGACTTCGAGCCATTCCTCATCCGTTACCGGCTGCACCGAAAGCCGCATCGAGGTGACGAGCGCCATCTGCGAGAGCTTCGGATTGGCCTTGATATCCTTCAAGGAGACAAATTTCGGCATGTCGCGGACGGCACGGATATCAACGCATTCCCAGCGAGGATCGTCCTTGGCGGTCGAATCCGGATGCGCCAGCGCGCAGACCTCAACGATGCCGACAACCTCCAGCCCGTCATTGGAGTGATAGAAGAAGCCCTTGTCGCCGATCTGCATGGCCCGCATATTGTTGCGGGCGAGATAGTTGCGCACGCCGGTCCATTCGGTTCCCTTGGCGCCGGCATCCTTCTGCTGCTGCCAGGACCAGGAGGACGGCTCGGATTTGTAAAGCCAGTGCGCCATGCCTCATGCCCCCGGATTGTTGAAGACCCAGTTGAACGGCTTGATCTCGACGCTCTCGAACAGGCCGGCCTTCGTATAGGGGTCCGCATCCGCAATCGCGACGGCCGCTTCGACGTTTTCCGCTTCGACAATCACCAGACTGCCATTCGGCTTGCCTTCCGCATCCAGGAACGGACCCGCCATCTTCAGCGTTCCCTCGGCATTGAGCTTGTTCAGATGCTCCACATGCGCCGGACGCGCCTCCATACGAACATTCAGGTGACCGGGTTTATCCTTGCAGACAAAGGCGAACAGCATTGTTTGGCTCCTTTAGATATCCAGAAACTATTCCGTGGTGATCGGCCGCGTCATCAATTGCCCGATGGCGGCCGTTATGTCGAGCTTGCCGTCGATGATGGCGGAGACGGCATCGGTGATCGGCATCTCGACACCGAGTTCGCGTGCGAGCCGAGCGGCGATCGAGGCGGCATAGGCGCCCTCGACCAAGGTGCCATGCGTGGGATCGGCAGTTTCGCCCTGACCAAGCGCGATACCGAATCTGAGATTGCGGGATTGATGGCTGGTCGCCGTCAGCACGAGGTCGCCAAGACCGGAGAGCCCGCGAACGGTCTCGGCTTTTCCGCCCTTGGCCGCGACGAAGCGTGACATTTCCGCCAACCCGCGGCTGATCAAGGCCGCCCGCGCGGAATCACCGATGCCCCGGCCCTCGACGATGCCGCAGGCAATGGCAAGGACATTCTTCAGAGCGCCGCCGAGCTGCACGCCGATGCGATCATCCGATGCGTAGAGACGGAAGGTCGGGCCGGAAATCGCCTGGGCGAGCCTTTCAGCGACAGTCATGTCCGCAGCGGCGATCGCCATGGCCGTCGGCAGGCCCTTGGCGATATCGGCAGCAAAACCCGGTCCCGAGAGAACGGCAATGGCGTGCTGCGGTAGTTCCCGTTCCAGCATGCTTGTCAGAAGATCGCCGGAAACCTTGTCGATGCCCTTGGCGCAGGTAACGACGATGGCATCCTTGCCAAGATATGGCCCATAGTGTCGGGCAGCATCGGCTTGCGCCTGCGACGGCATGGCGAAAAGAACGATGCCGGCGTCGGAAACGGAATCCGGGTCGGCCGCAAACTGCAGCGAATCGGGAAGCGCGACCCCAGGCAATACGGCATCATGCATCCGATCGGCGGCAAGGTCCGCCATCAGCCCCGCCTTGCGCCCGACGAGCGTCACGTCGCCGCGGCCGGTGAGCGCGATGACGGCCGCGAGCGCCGTGCCGAAAGCACCGGCGCCGATGACTGCAATTCGTTCTCTGCCGCTCATGCCTTCGCTCCACGTTTGCCGTGCCCCAGCAAAGTCTCCGCCCTCTGATCCAGCGGCCAGCGCGAGCGTGGCTGCACGTCGAGATCATCAGGTGCCGCACCCGTTGCCATGCGCTCCAGCCCCGCCCAGGCGATCATGACGGCATTGTCCGTACACAATCTCAATGGCGGCGCGATGAAGCGGAAACCATTGGCGTCGCAAAGTTCCTGCAAGGTGCGACGCAATTCGAGATTGGCGGCGACGCCGCCGGCCACGACAAGGGACGGCTTTTCTTCGGTCTTCGGAAATTCGGTCTTGAAGCGTTGCAGGCCGCGGCCGATCCGGTCTTTCAAGGTGCGCGAAATCGCCTTTTGGAAGGAAGCGCAGATATCGGCGATATCCTGCTCCGTGACAGGCGCGATCGCCGTTGCCGCCTGGCGCACCGCCGTCTTCAGGCCGGAAAAGGAGAAATCGAGGCGCGCCTCGCCGACCAGCGGCCGCGGGAGATCGAAGCGATCCGGATTGCCGCTTCTGGCAGCCGCTTCCACGGCCGGGCCGCCGGGATAGGGCAACCCGAGAAGCTTGGCCGTCTTGTCGAAGGCTTCGCCGAGCGCGTCATCGATGGTCGTACCCCAGCGCTCATATTCGCCGACGCCGCGCACCAGGATAAGCTGGGTATGGCCACCGGAAACCAGCAGCATGAGGTAAGGAAAGGCAAGCCCGTCCGTCAGCCGCGCCGTAAGCGCATGGCCTTCCAGATGGTTGATGGCGTATAATGGCTTGCCTGTCGCCCGCGAGATCGCCTTGCCGGTCATCAAGCCGACGAGCAGCCCACCGATGAGGCCGGGACCGGAGGTGGCGGCGATCGCATCGACGTCTGAGAGCGACACATTGGCGCGTTTCAATGCTTCGTCGATCAGCGTATCCAGCGCCTCGACATGCGCCCGCGCTGCAATTTCCGGCACGACGCCGCCATAGGCGCTATGTTCGTCCAGCTGGCTGAGGACGACGTCGGAACAGACCGTGGGCGTGCCGTCATCGCGGCGCTCGACAATGGCCGCAGCGGTTTCGTCGCAGCTTGTTTCGATGCCGAGAATACGAAGAACGGATGCCATGGAGAAAGTTCGTTGCCTACAGGTCGATTGCGGTAAAGCGGAAATATGGTTACGGGAACTGTCGGTAACAACGGATCAAAGCGGATGCAAACAAAACCTTTCCGGATCGGCACGCGCGGCAGCCCGCTGGCGCTCGCCCAGGCACACGAGGCACGCGACCGTCTGATGGCGGCCCATGGCCTTCCGGAGGAGATGTTCGAAATCGTCGTTCTCACCACCAAGGGCGACCGCATCACCGACCGGTCGCTCGCGGCGATCGGCGGCAAGGGCCTGTTCACCGAGGAGCTGGAGGAGAAGCTGATTTCGGGCGAGCTCGACTTCGCCGTACACTCGGCCAAGGACATGGCGACGAAACTGCCGCAAGGCCTGGCCTTGTCAACCTACCTGCCGCGCGAAGACATTCGCGATTCCGTTATCGGCCGCACGGCGCCGAGATTGATCGAGCTGCCGCATGGCGCGACCGTCGGCTCGGCATCGCTGCGCCGCCAGGCGCTGATCCGCCGTCTGCGCCCGGATCTTAACGTCATCACCTTTCGCGGTTCGGTCCAGACCCGGCTTCGGAAGCTGGAAGAGGGCCAGGCGGATGCAACACTCCTTGCCGTTGCCGGCCTGAAGCGGCTCGGCATGGTCGAGGTCATCACCGATATTCTCGACCCGGACGAATTCCCGCCCGCTCCAGCGCAAGGCGCGATCGCCATCGAGAGCCGCATCGGCGACAACAGGATGAACGACCTGCTCGCCGCCATCAATGACGGGCCGACCTTCGATGCGGTTTCTTGCGAACGCGCCTTCCTCGCAGCGCTCGACGGCTCCTGTCGCACGCCGATAGCCGGCTACGCAGTTTGCGAAGGCGATCATCTGCGCTTCTTCGGCATGATCCTCACCCCGGATGGCACGCAGGTGCACACGACCACCATCGAAGGCCATCGCCGCGACGCCGAGGCGCTCGGCGTCAATGCCGGCCAGGCGATCCGCGCCGAGGCCGGCAGCACCTTCTTCGAAGACTGGACCTGATAGAGTATGCGCGTCGTCGTCACCCGCCCTCAGCATTCGGGTGAACGCACCATGCGGCGGTTGGCGCAGATGGGGCACGAGCCCCTGCTGCTGCCGCTGGCAGAACCAGTCCACCATACAGAGGACGCCGGACACGCACTCTTCGCCACCAAGGGTGCCATCGCCATCACCAGCGCCGAAGCGATCCGAGCGCTTGCGCCATTGGGCTCCGATATCGAACCCCATCTCGGCCGCCTGCTCTTTGCTGTGGGCAAGGCGACCGCCAAAGACGCGGCTGACGTCGGATTCAACAACATCGCCATCTCGGAAGGCGGCGGCACCGAGCTTGCCGCCCTGATTTCCAGCCATTCCGCCGATCAGAATAACGGCCCCCTCCTTTATCTTGCCGGCTTTCCACGTGCGACCGGCTTTGAAGCCGGATTGACGGAACTGCACCTGCCGTTCCTGACCGTCGAATGCTACCGGATGCAGGATATCGTCCCCGACGACGCCGTTCTTCGCCGGCTTTTCGCCGACACGCGCACGGATGCCGTACTGCTTTATTCCCACGAGACCGCCAAACGTTTTTTCAGCCTGCCGTTCGTCGGGCACAACCCGGAGGCTTTTGCCGAAACACGGTTTCTCTGTTTGAGCGAGGCCATCGCCGGAGCTGTTCCGGAGCCGATGCGATCCCATGTCGACATCGCCGACGTGCCGAATGAAGACCGACTTCTGGCGCTTCTGACCCACGCCTAAGGCCGCAATTTTGATGTAAGGCCTTTCCATAATCGCCTTGTCTGTCTAACTTCGTTGCAGCGCATGAAAAGAGGACCTCATGGTATCGCGAAAAACGCCTAACCATTCGAAGCCCAACGACGAACCGGTCACGATCGATCTGGAAGCCGAAAAAACGGCGCAGGACGCAGTTCCCGAAGATTTGACTGAGCGCAGCCATGGCGAGCTCGGGGGCTCCTCGGCTGATGAAGTGGAAATGCCGCTCGAAGCGGATAAGGAGCCACTTCGCGAAGAAGCCAGGGGGTCTGCTTTCGCCACTGCTCCGGAAGAGCCGCAAGCGGCTACAACGCAGCAGGCCGACCCTGCGCCTTCCCATGCCGACGGCCGCCCGCCGTCGCGCGAAGGTTCGACCTCCGGTCTTCTCGCGGCCGGCATCGCCGGCGGCCTGATCGCACTCGTCTGCGCCGGCGCCTTGCAATATGCGGGCTTCCTGCCCGGCGGCCGGACCGGCAAGGACAATTCTGCCGATATCGCGGCGTTGAACGCGGAGATCGACGGCCTCAAGCAGAGCGTCGCCAATCTGGCCGCCGCACCTGCGGCAAAGCCGGACGAGGCGCTGGCGTCCCGTGTCACAGCGCTTGAAACGAGCGCGGCCAAAGGCACTTCGACGGACGGATCGGGCGGGACGGCAAATCCGGCATCCGATCAGAAGATCGCTTCGCTGACGAGTGAGGTCGAACAGTTGAAGGCGGATCTTAGCAAGACGACGCAGAGCCAGGCCACCTCCGACGCCGAAGTCAGCAAGCGTCTCGACGACGCCGAAAAGAAGCTGGCCGGCCCAAGCCAGGAAAGCGCCGTTGCCCGCGCGATTGCGGCGGCCGCCTTGAAGGCAGCGATAGACCGCGGCGGCCCCTTCCAGCCCGAGCTCGATACCTTCGCCAATGTCGCATCCGACGATCCGGCGGTTGCCGATCTCAAGAATTTCGCCCAGACCGGCGTTCCCTCGCGTGCTGATCTGATCCGTCAGGTTTCCGATGTCGCAACCGCAATCGTCGCGACAGCGCAGACGGACGATCCGAACCAGAGCTGGAGCAGCCGGCTGATGTCCGGCGCCAAATCGCTGGTGCAGGTCCGCCCGGTTGGCAATGTCCCTGGCGACAGCATCGACGCTATCGCCGCTCGCTTCGAGGACAAGGTCAGGAACGGCGATCTGCCGGGTGCGGTGACGGAATGGAACAGCCTGCCCGATGCCGCCAAGTCCGCATCGGCTGCCTTCAAGCAATCGCTGGAGGCCCGCATCCGCGTCGAGGATCTGGTAAGCGACGCCTTGTCGAAGGCGATCGCCAGTACCGGGAAACAGAACTAAGGACGGAGCGCAGCAATGATCAGACTGCTTATCTTCGCCATTCTCGTCCTGGCTCTCGGCTACGGCTTCTCCTGGCTGGCGGATCGCCCCGGCGATCTCTCGCTGGTATGGGGCGGCCAGCTCTACCAGACGAAGCTGATCGTGGCCGCCGCGATCCTCATCGCGCTGGTCGCGGCCGTCATGATCCTCTGGTGGTTCGTGCGGCTGATCTGGACCTCGCCGCACTCCGTTACCCGCTATTTCCGCGCCCGCAAGCGTGATCGCGGCTATCAGGCGCTCTCCACCGGCCTGATCGCCGCCGGTGCCGGCAATTCACTGCTGGCCCGCAAGATGGCCGCGCGCACCCGCGGCCTCATCCGCGCCGATCAGGAGCCGCTCATCAATCTGCTCGAGGCCCAGGCCGCATTGATCGAGGGCAAGCACGACGAGGCCCGCCAGAAATTCGAGCTGATGGCCAATGACCCCGAAACCCGCGAGCTCGGGCTGCGCGGCCTTTACCTAGAAGCCAAGCGCCTCGGGGCGCACGAGGCAGCACGGCAATATGCCGAAAAGGCCGCCGATCAGGCGCCCTATCTGCCTTGGGCCGCGCAGGCGACGCTGGAATATCGCAGCCAGTCCGGCCGCTGGGACGATGCCATCAAGCTGCTCGACCAGCAGAAGGTCGCCCATGTCGTCGACAAGACCACGGCCAACCGTCAACGCGCCGTACTGCTGACCGCGCGCGCCAACGACAGGCTGGAGAGCGATCCCACGGGCGCCCGCGACGATGCGTTGGCGGCATTGAAGCTCGAGGACGATTTCGTGCCTGCGGCGCTGATTGCGGCCAAGGCTCTGTTCCGTGAAGACAAGGTGCGCAAGGCCGCCTCCATTCTCGAACAGGTGTGGAAGGCGCGGCCCCATCCGGAGATCGGCAGGGCATACGTGCGGGCGCGCAGCGGCGATTCCGTTACCGACCGCCTCAAGCGCGCCGAACGGCTGGAGGCGATCCGCCCCAACAACGTCGAAGCGCTACTGCTTACGGCAAAGGCGGCGACGGATGCCGGCGATTTCGCCAAGGCCCGCGCCAAGGCCGAAGCCGCCGCACGGATCGACGCACGCGAAGGTGCCTTCCTGCTTCTCGCCGATATCGAAGAGGCCGAAACCAGCGATCAGGGTCGCGTCCGCCACTGGATGGCGCAGGCACTGCGCGCGCCGCGCGATCCGGCCTGGGTCGCCGACGGCGTCGTCTCGGAAAAATGGCTGCCGCTGTCGCCGATCACCGGCCGTCTCGACGCTTTCGAATGGAAGGCGCCGTTCGGCCAGATCGAAGGTCCGGTCGAAGAAGGTTCCATTGTGTCGGTCGATGCAGCGCTGAAGTCGTTGCCGCCGGTGCGCGAGGCGGCTTCCGCAACCGCGCACGAGAAGGTGACCTCACCGAAAGTTGCATCGCCGGCCGCCGATACCTATGTCATGGAATTGGAGCCCGCAGGGGCAAAGCCCGCGTCGAGCGCATCCGCCGCAGCGCCAAATCCGGCGCAGCTGGAGTCGGACCCCCGACCCTTTTTCGGGGGGGCGCCGGACGATCCGGGCGTGAAGGATCATAGACTTGAACCGGCCCCCAAGACACGGCTCAAGCTGTTTTAGAGCAATTCCAGCAAAGCTGCGCAGCGGTTTTGCTGGAATTGCGTGACGACGAAAAGATGGAGCACGGTGCCCCAAGAACCCTGCTCTCCTTGCTTTGAGAATGGAAACGGATGTTCGAACGCTTTCAGGAATTCCTTCATAACCTGACCCAGGACCACCCCAAATCCGGCTTTGCACCCGACGACCCGCGCGTCGCGGTCGCAGCCCTCTGCATCCAGGTCATGGAGGCGGACGGCAAGATCGAGAACAGCGAGAAGAAGCGGCTGCGCAAGCTCCTGAAGGAGCAATACGGCCTCGACGGCCGCCAGCTCGATCAGCTGATCGCCGCCGGCGAGGAGGCCGAGAGCGAAGCGGTCGACTATTATCGCTTCACCTCGGACCTGAAGCGCCATCTCGATGGCGCACAACGGCTGGAGCTGCTCGGCATCCTCTGGGATATCGTCTATGCCGATGGCGAGCGCAGCGAGATGGAAGACCATGCGATCTGGCGCATCGCCGATCTGATGGGCATTTCCGACCGCGAGCGCATCATGAAGCGCCAGGAAGCGGCCGCACGCGCGCCCGGCTCCAAGGTGGAGACAGGAAATGATGATTGAAGCGCCGAAGAGCGCTGGAAGACCTATATTGATCGTCCTGCATCAGGAGCGCTCCAGCCCCGGCCGTGTCGGCCAGATGCTGCTGGAGAAGGGTTACGATCTCGATATCCGCCGTCCGGTGCTTGGCGATCGCCTGCCCTCGACGCTCGAGGCGCATGCCGGCGCCGTGGTCTTCGGTGGCCCGATGAGCGCCAACGACCCGGACGATTTCGTCAAGGCCGAGATCGACTGGCTGAAGGTGCCGCTCAATGAGAACCGTCCCTATCTCGGCATCTGTCTCGGCGCGCAGATGCTCGCCCGCCATCTCGGCGCCAAGGTGAAGGCGCGCGACGACGGCAAGACGGAGATCGGCTGGTATGCGCTGCAGCCAACGGAAAAGGGCCGGCTGCTGATGCGCTGGCCGCAGATGGTCTATCATTTCCATCGCGAAGGCTTCGAGCTGCCCCACGGCGCCGATCTGCTGGCAACGGCCGACACCTATCCCAACCAGGCCTATCGCTACGGCGCCAATGCCTGGGGCCTGCAGTTCCATGCCGAGCTTACCCGCGCCATGATGCAGCGCTGGGTGGTGCATGGCGAGCATCGCTTCTGCATGCCGAACGCCCAGCAGGGTCGCGAGCATCTGGAAGGCCGCATGATCTTCGATGCCGCGCTCAAGGCCTGGCTATCCGAATTCCTCGACATGGTTTTCGCGGGCAAGCAGGCAATGTCGGCCGAAGTCTTAGCCCGCTGCTAGAATTCGATCATATTGCTCGATCGCCCCACGCACCGATCCGGCATATCGTCGTAGCCTCCCCGCATCCGCCAAGAGCATATCCCTGACGTGCCTTGGAATCTCCAGCTGAACGCCGGCATTCCGCCTGCCGCGATTGCATATGTTACCGGCGCCTGCCCCCGCCAGAGCTTCCCCTTTCGCCCTCGCAACCGCCGCGAAATCATTCCCGCGCAAAGCCTGAACGATCAGATCGCCAAGCGAGGTATCGAGGCCGCCGACCCAGCTTGTTTCCGGATCGCCCCTGTCCAACCGGCCATGGATGGTGATAACGATCAGCGATTGGGACACGAGGCCGAGACCCATCGGCTCGTCGAAATGCCCGGAAGTCAGGTGCAGCTCATGATGCAGCCTGTCCGCGCTCAACCCCTCGAAGCAGTAGAAGGAAAAGCTTTCGGCCGCTATCTCCAGCGTGATTTCCGACGTAGCAGGCTCGATGAAGCCGCCATGAGGAGCGATGATGGCCACTCGCGATGACCGGTCTTCCATGCGGATGCAATAGTCGACACCTTCGATCTCGTGCTCACACAGCGCCGAAAACGAAGCATATCGATCCGGCTGCCTTGTCATCACCCACTCCTCAGGCCGGCTGCGGCTCGCCGTCGCGATCGGGCGCCCTGAGGCTGTCGATCCGGCGAAGCTGCGGAAAGCCCGTCGCCCAGAGACCGGCAACGGCGAGCGTGCCGATACCGCCTATGACGACAGCGGGGATCGCGCCGAAATAATGAGCCATGGTGCCGGCACGGAACTCGCCGAGCTCGTTCGACGCTCCGACGAAGACCATGTTGACGGCATTGACCCGGCCGCGGACGTGATCGGGCGTCCAGAGCGTGATCAGCGTCTCGCGGACATAGACCGAGATCAGGTCGGAGGCGCCCATGATGGCGAGGGCTGATATCGACAGCCACGGCGTATGCGAGATGCCGAAGATCAGCGTTCCCAGGCCGAACAAGGCGACGCCGATGAACATGCAGATTCCGGCACGATGCCGGATGGGATAGGTCGCCAGAAACAGGCCCATTGCAATCGCACCGAAGCTCGGCGCTGCACGCAGCAGGCCGAGGCCCCAGGGGCCGAGATCAAGGATATCGCGCGCATAGATCGGCATCAGCGCGACGGCGCCGCCGAGCAGCACCGCGAAGAGATCGAGCGAGACCGCACCGAGCACAACTTTTTCCGACCAGATGAACCGGAAGCCGGCGAGCATTTCGTTCAGGCTTCGCGCCTCATGCGCCACGCGCTGCTGCGGCTTCGGGATCAGGAAGGTCAGTATCGAGCCGGCCCCAAAGAAAAGAACGGCAACCGTATAGGCAATTTCGGGACCGACACCGTAGAGTAGGCCACCCGCCACCGGACCGAGAATGGCGGCGGCATCCCAGGACATCGAATTCCAGGTGATGGCATTCGTCAGGTCCGCGGGCGGGATGAGATTGGGCGCCAGCGATTGCATGGCCGGCGTCATGAAGGCGCGCTCGATGCCGAAGACGGTGAGGATCATGAAGACCGGTAGCGGCGCGAAGGTGCCGGATACGGTCAGGAACAGCAGCGCGGCGGTGCAGATGGTGCCGACGAAAATGCAGATCGCCGCGATCATGCGCCTGTTGTAGCGGTCAGCGACGGTGCCCGTCACCAGGATCAGCAATAGCGACGGCAGGAATTGCACCAGGCCGATCAGGCCGAGATAGATCGGTTGGCCGGTATGCGCATACATCTGCCAGCCGACCGAGACGCTGACGATCTGCGTGGCGAAGGATGTCAAAAACCGCGCGAAGAAGAAGTAAGTATAGGCAACGTGCCTGAAGGCGGCAAACCGGTCTCCGCTGGCGGCGAACGACATGGGACGAGACTTTCCGACGCGGCGGCTAGCGCAAGCGCCTGCCTTTTAAACATGATTCAACATGCTTCGGAGCATGGGACTTGCCCGTTTAGTCGCCAATGTCTACATGTCTGTCAACCGCGAATTGGAGACGGACATGCTCGCCTTATTTCAAACCATTGATCTGGCTTTGAATCTTTATACCTGGATCTTGATCGCCAGCGCCATCTTTTCCTGGCTCCATGCGTTCAACGTCATCAATTCGAGCAATCAGTTCGTCAATTCCGTCGGCAACTTCCTTTATGCGGTCACCGAGCCGGCCCTGCGCCCGATCCGCCGCATCCTGCCTGATCTCGGCGGCATCGACATCTCGCCGGTCATCCTGCTGTTGCTCATCTTCTTCATTCGCTCGCTGATGTGGAATTCGATCGTCCCCCTGTTCCTGCGGTGAACAAGCCCTGGCGGGCTTTTCCGGATCACCTGTGACGATCGGTGCGGCTCACGCCCAATGGAGGGCGTGACGGGCTCGATGGGCTGGAAGCCGGCGGTGACGGCGAATGCTATCTGAAGGCGCGCGTCTCAGTCGCGCCGGAAAAGGGCACAGCTAACAAGGCGCCGGACGCCCTGCTTTCAAAGAGCCTCGATATCCCCAAATCCACGCTTGCCTTCCTCAGCGGCGACACGACGCGCAAAAAAATCCTCCGGATCGAGGGCGAACCGGAGGATTTGATTGGAAGGCTTTGCGCCGTAACCGAAGGCCGTTGTGATCAGGCCTTCTTGGCGCGCTCGATTGCTTCGAGAATGAGTTCGCCGGCTTCCTTCGAACCCTTCCAGCCGAAGATCTTGACCCACTTGCCGGGCTCCAGATCCTTGTAGTGCTCGAAGAAATGCTCGATCTGCTTCAGCGTGATCTCGGGCAGGTCGGTATATTCCTTGACCTTGTCGTAGCGCATCGTCAGCTTCGGCGCGGGAACGGCGATGATCTTCTCGTCCTTGCCCGAATTGTCTTCCATCATCAGCACGCCGATCGGGCGAACGTTGATGACGCAGCCGGGGATCAGCGGACGGGTGTTTGCGATCAGCACGTCGATCGGGTCGCCGTCGTCGGAGAGCGTGTGCGGAACGAAACCGTAATTGCCCGGATAGGTCATCGGCGTGTAGAGGAAACGGTCGACGACCAGCGTGCCGGCCTCCTTGTCCATTTCGTACTTGATCGGATGACCGCCGACCGGCACTTCAACGATGACGTTGACGTCTTCGGGCGGGTTCTTGCCAATGGAAATCGCGTCGATACGCATGCTTGTCCCCTAAATAAGGATGGTTGCCGCCAGCCCAATAATAGGAATCATGCCGCAACGCAACAACGCATCGGGAAAGAGGCGGATTTACTGCATAATTCCTTAAATCGATTCCGATTTAAGGACAAATTTATGCAGCAGATTTAAAGCGCTACAGCGCCGCTCAGGGCCAGACGAAGCCGATCTTTCTCAGCTGCCTGTGGTCGAAGGTTTCGATGCCCTCGCAGAAATCCGCGCCACCCTGCCCGCGATAGAAGCGGTCGGCATTCTCGTTTTCCTCGAGGCACCAGACGACCAGCCCTTTGCAGCCGAGGGACTTCAACAGCCTGCGCGCCTCGCCAAATAGCATACGCCCCAAGCCGAGACCCTGATATTGCGGGCGCAGATAGAGTTCGTAGATCTCGCCTTCTTGCGGCAGCGCGCGGGCGCGGTTGAGGCCGAGCGTGGCATAGCCTGCGATCTCGCCGGCAACATCCAGAACCAAGAGCGTCGCCGGACCGCTGGTCGCCTTGCGCCACCAGGCTTCCCCTCGGCGCTCGATCATCTGGCCAAGCGCGCGATGCGGAATGATGCCGGCATAGGTGTACTGCCACGCCTGGCGGTGCACCTCCGAAATGGCCCGGGCATCATGGGGTTCTGCCCGCCGAACATCAATCGACAACGTCTTCATAACGTCTACTCTGGTCTTACCAACGCGAATTAACCATCCTCATTCATAAAGACGGCAGACTTGCCCACAGGCTTTATCCGTGGATCATTAACAAAAATTAACGACTTTTTAACCTTTAGGACAAGGGCTCAAAAACCGAACATGCAAATAAAAACCCCGGCGTAATCGCCGGGGTTGAATAGTTCGAAGCGATACAGGCTAGACCTTAGGCGGTGCGTGCCTTTTCGAAGCGCTTGCGCTCGTTCGGGTCGAGATACATCTTGCGCAGGCGAATAGACTTCGGGGTCACTTCCATCAACTCGTCGTCCTGAATCCAGGACAGAGCGCGGTCGAGCGTCATGCGGATCGGCGGCGTCAGCTTCACGGCCTCATCCTTGCCGGCGGCGCGGATGTTGGTCAGCTGCTTGCCCTTGAGCACGTTGACTTCGAGGTCGTTGTCGCGGGAGTGAATGCCGATGATCATGCCGGCATAGACCTTTTCGCCCGGCTCGATGATCATCGGACCACGGTCTTCCAGGTTGAACATCGCGTAGGCGACGGCTTCGCCGGAGGCGTTGGAGAGCAGGACGCCATTGGTGCGGCCGCCGATCGCGCCCTTGAAGGGCTGATAATCATGGAACAGACGGTTCATGATGGCGGTGCCGCGCGTATCCGTCAGCAGTTCCGACTGGTAGCCGATCAGGCCGCGGGTCGGCGCGAAGAATTTCAGGCGCAGGCGATTGCCGCCGGACGGACGAAGCTCGACCATTTCGGCCTTGCGCTCGGACATCTTCTGCACGACGACACCCGAATGCTCCTCATCGACGTCGATGACGACTTCCTCGATCGGCTCCAGCATCTGGCCGGTGGCTTCGTCCTTGTGCATGACGACGCGCGGACGCGATACGGCAAGCTCGAAGCCTTCACGGCGCATGGTTTCGATCAGAACTGCGAGCTGCAATTCGCCGCGGCCGGAAACGTAGAACGAATCCTTGCCTTCGGCTTCTTCGATCTTCAGCGCGACGTTGCCTTCGGCTTCCTTGAACAGGCGGTCGCGAATGACGCGCGAGGTAACCTTGTCGCCCTCGGTGCCGGCCAGCGGGCTGTCGTTAACGATGAAGGACATGGTGACTGTCGGCGGATCGATCGGCTGGGCGTGCAGCGCCTCGGTGACGGACGGATCGCAGAACGTGTCGGCGACGGTGCCCTTGGACAGGCCGGCAATCGCAACGATATCGCCTGCATGGGCTTCGTCGATCGGCGTGCGCTCGATGCCACGGAAGGCGAGGATCTTGGAAATGCGACCGGTTTCGATCAGCTTGCCATCCTGGCCCAGAACCTTGACGGCCTGGTTCGGCTTGATCGAGCCGGAATGAATGCGGCCAGTGATGACGCGGCCGAGGAAGGGGTTGGATTCGAGCAGCGTGCCGATCATGCGGAACGCGCCGTCTTCTTCGCCGACACTCGGCTCCGGCACATGCTTCAGCACGAGATCGAGAAGCGGGCCAAGACCGTCATCAACCGGGCCATCCGGCGAATAGTTCATCCAGCCGGCGCGGCCCGAGCCGTAAAGGATCGGGAAATCGAGCTGCTCGTCGGTGGCGTCGAGTGCCGCGAAGAGATCGAAGACTTCGTTGATGACTTCCTCATGACGCGCATCGGGGCGGTCGATCTTGTTGATCGCAACGATCGGGCGAAGGCCGACTTTCAGCGCCTTGCCGACAACGAACTTGGTCTGCGGCATCGGGCCTTCCGAGGAATCGACCAGCACGATGGCGCCATCGACCATCGACAGGATGCGCTCGACTTCGCCGCCGAAGTCGGCGTGGCCTGGCGTGTCGACGATGTTGACGCGAACGCCCTTCCAGACGACAGAGGTTGCCTTGGCGAGAATGGTGATGCCACGTTCTTTTTCCAGATCGTTGGAATCCATCATGCGCTCAACAGTGCGCTGGTTCTCGCGGAAGGAACCGGACTGCTTCAGAAGCTCGTCAACGAGGGTGGTTTTCCCATGGTCAACGTGCGCGATGATCGCGATGTTGCGAAGTGCCATTTGTCTTAATCTCTGAGGCTGGGGCGCTGTATAAAGTAAACACGCCAATTACGTTTGGCGCGCTCATAGCCTTTTTTTCGCGATTGCGAAAGGGGGGAGGCGCGAAAGCTCGTTTCCACGCCTCCTTAAACCATCGAATCCAGCGTCCGGCTATCGAAGTCCGATAGCTGGGATCAGGCCGCCAGCCCCTTCTTCTTCAGCATCGCATCCGGGCTCGGCAGCTTGCCACGGAAAGCCTTGTAGGCGTCTTCCGGGTCGATCGAACCGCCGACGGAATAGATGTTGGCCTTCAGTTTTGCGGCCATATCGGCGTTGAAGGCATCGCCGGTTTCCTCGAAGGCGGAAAAGGCGTCGGCATCCAGCACTTCCGACCACATGTAGGAATAGTAGCCAGCCGAATAGCCGTCGCCGGAAAACACATGCTGGAAATGCGGGGTCGCATGGCGCATGACGATCGACTTCGGCATGCCGATCTCGGCAAGCACCTCCCCCTGCACCGCCATCGGATCTTCGACCGCGCCGCGGGTGTGGAAGGCCATGTCGACCAGCGCCGAGGAGGTGAACTCGACCGTGTTGAACCCGGCATTGAAGGTACGGGCCGCCAGAACCTTGTCGAGCAGCGCCTGCGGAATCGGCGCCCCGGTCTCGTAGTGAACCGCATATTCCTTCAGGATGGCGGGCACCGTCAGCCAATGCTCATAGAGCTGCGACGGCAATTCGACGAAATCGCGGGAAACGCCGGTGCCCGAAACGGACGGATAGGTGACGTTCGAAAGCATGCCGTGCAGCGCATGGCCAAATTCATGGAACAGCGTACGGGCATCGTCGAGCGACAATAGCGCCGGCTTGCCTTCCGCCGGCTTGGCGAAGTTGCAGACATTATAGATGATCGGCAGCTCGCCGACATGGCCGTTCTTCAGCGGCAGCTTGTGCTGCGACTGGAACGAGCTCATCCAGGCGCCGGAACGCTTCGAGCTGCGGGCGAAGTAATCGCCGAGGAACAAGGCAACGAGCTTGTCTGAGCGATCGCGGATCTCGAAGACGCGCACGTCGGGATGATAGGTGGGAATGCCCTTCTGCTCGACGGCCTTGATGCCGAACAGGCGGCCGGCGACATCGAAGCAGGCGGCGATGATCTTTTCCAGCTGCAGATAGGGCTTCAGCTCCGTTTCGGAGAAATCGAACTTCCGCGTCCGGATCTTCTCGGCATAGTGCCGCCAGTCCCAGGGCATGACCTCGTGATTGCGGCCTTCCTCGGCGATCAGCCCGGCAATATCCTTTTCCTCCTCTCCCGCGCGCGCGGCCGCCTTCGTCCACACGGTCATCAGAAGATCGTTCACCGCTGCCGGCGTCTTCGCCATGGTGTTGTCGAGCTTGAGTTCGGCAAAGTCGGCATAGCCGAGCAGCTTCGCCTTCTCCGCCCGCAGCGCCAGCGTCTCGCGGATGATTTCGCGATTGTCGGTCTTGCCGCCGTTGGCGCCGCGCGCCACCCAGGCATTGAAGGCCTGCTCGCGCAGGTCGCGCCGTTCGGAAGATGTCAGGAACGGCTCGATGATCGAGCGCGACAGGGTGACGGCATATTTGCCTTCGTCGCCGCGTTCGCGGGCCGCAGCCGCCATCGCATCGCGCAGATAGTCGGGAAGGCCGGCAAGGTCGGCCTCTTCCGACAACAGCAGCGCCCAGCTTTTTTCATCCGCGAGCACGTTCTGGCCGAACTGAGCGCCAAGGCCGGCGAGCTTCTCGTTGATTGCCGAGAGCCGCTCCTGCTCGGCCTTCGGCAGCTTGGCGCCCGACTTGACGAAGCCCTTCCAATGCCGCTCCAGCACGCGGGTTTCCTCCAGCGTCAGCCCCAGGGCCTCGCGACCCTCCCAGAGCGCGTCGAGGCGGGAGAAAAGCGCCGCATTCGTGCCGATCTTCGAATAGTGCCGCGCCATCTTCGGCGCGATCTCGCGCTCCAGCGCCTGGATCGTATCATTGGTGTGAGCACCAGCCTTGTTCCAGAACAGTGCCGAAATGCGCGACAGAGCGTCGCCGGCGATCTCGAGCGCGGTTACCGTGTTGGCAAAGGTCGGCGCCTCACCGTTCCCGGCGATCACATCGATCTCCGCCTCATGCGATACGAGTGCCGTATCGAAGGCGATTGCAAAATCCGTGTCCTTCACCGCGTCGAAACGCGGCAGCCCCTGATGTCCGGTCCATTCGGTGAGCGCAGGATTGACGGTAGCGTGAGAAGACATGCGGGCATCCTTTCGACAGACATCTGATCGAAGCACGATATAAGGCTACCCCCGCCGAATTGGTATGGCGGGGGCCGAACAAATTGATCCGATGAGATCAGGCCTTGCGCCAGCCGAGCAGGCCGGGCGTGGCATGCCAGAGCGCCTGCGCCGCAAACCCCATGAACAGCACGCCGGAGCAACGCACGATCAGCCGCTCATGCGCGCGATAGAAGCGACGCACGGCGCCCGCCCCGATGATGCTCACGAGAATGAGGTCGGCCGTTATGAAGCCGACAAAGGAAACGATGAGCAGCAGCGGCAATGCGCTGAAGGTTAATGCGCTGGCGGAGCCCGCGACAAGAGCCGTGAAGGTTGCCAGCGCGACCGGATATCCCTTCGGATTGGTGACGCCGAAGATCAGGCCGCGACGGAACGGGCGGTCGACATTGACGAGCGCCTTGCCATCGCCCTTCGGCTTGGCGGTCACGGCACTCCAGCCGATCCAGGCGAGATAGAAGCCGCACAGCAATCCAAGCAGATCGAAAACGAAGGTGCCGATGGTCTTTGCGCCGACGATGGCGACCAGGGCGAGCGTGGACCAGACGAGATCGCCGAGCAGATGGCCGCTGACGAAGAAGGCACCCGCCTTGCGCCCTTGGCCGGCACCTATGCCGAGCAGGGCGAGGAAGGCCGGACCGGGAATGAGCACGTAGAAAAGCGCGGCGAGGAAGGCGCCGACAACGAGTGATTGCGTCATGATGAATGTTCCTGCTGGTGATCGCGCGAGAGTAGCAATCTGCGAAACCCGGTCAAGCCGCTGGTCGTTTTAAGTCTCAGGAAGCCGTTGTGTTAAGCGGACGAAATCAATAAGAACGTAGTGGGGCCCCAAAAACTTAAAAAGCGTAGGTAGGGAAGCGCTTATGAACAGCAGGATTAACACGGACTCGCTTGCTTTTCTTGTAAGCGATTGTGCCCGACTGATCAGGACGGCTTTCGAGCGACGCATTCTTGTCGCCGGGCTGGGGTTGACGGCGGGCGAAGCACGTACGCTGATGCAGGTCGCCGCCATCAACGGCAGTCGCCAGCTCGACATCGCCTCCCGCATGGGATTGGAGCCGATGACGGTCAGCGCCTTTCTCGACAAGTTGCAGGCACGCGGCCTGATCGAACGCCAACCCGATCCGCTCGACCGCCGCGCCAAGCGGATCGTGCTTTCGGAAGCGGCCGATGCGAAGCTGAAGCAGATCGACCGGGAGATCTGCGAAGTCGAGCGCAACGCGACGCAGGGCTTCGGCAAGGATCTTCAAGTTCAGCTGCATGATGCGCTCTGCGCCTTCCGCAGCAACCTTCAGAAGGCCGAAGCGCCCGCGGAAGTCGAACGCGAGTTGAGGCCGGTGGACTAGCTCCAGGCCGTTTCCTCCAAAAGGAAGCCCGCCCCCGGCGACCGGAAGCGGGCTTTTCGCGTGTCGTGAATTACTTCGACAGGTTGCGCTTGGCGAGCGTCCGCAGGCGCAGAGCGTTGAGCTTGATGAAGCCGGCCGCGTCCTTCTGGTCGTAGGCGCCCTGGTCGTCCTCGAAGGTGACCAACTTGTCGGAATAGAGCGACTTCGGGCTTTCGCGACCGATCGTCATGACATTGCCCTTGTAGAGCTTCAGCGTCACTTCGCCTTCGACATGTTCCTGGCTCTTGTCGATAAGGGCCTGCAGCATCTCGCGTTCCGGCGAGAACCAGAAGCCGTAATAGATCAGCTCGGCATAGCGCGGCATCAGCTCGTCCTTGAGGTGCGCGGCACCGCGATCGAGCGTGATGGATTCGATGGCGCGGTGTGCTGCGAGCAGGATCGTGCCGCCGGGGGTCTCGTAGACGCCGCGCGACTTCATGCCGACGAAGCGGTTCTCGACGAGGTCGAGACGGCCGATGCCGTTGTCGCGGCCGTAATCGTTCAGCTTGGCAAGCAGGGTTGCGGGGCTCAGGCGCTCGCCGTTGATCGACACGGCATCGCCCTTTTCGAAGCCGACCTTGATGATCGTCGCCTTGTCGGGAGCGGCTTCGGGAGAAATCGTGCGCATATGCACGTATTCAGGCGCTTCCTGCGACGGATCTTCCAGAACCTTGCCTTCTGACGAGGAGTGCAGCAGGTTGGCGTCGACGGAGAACGGCGCTTCGCCCTTCTTATCCTTGGCAACCGGGATCTGGTGCTTTTCGGCAAATTCGAGCAGGTCGGTGCGGCTCTTGAACGACCAGTCGCGCCACGGAGCGATGATCTTGATGTCCGGGTTCAGCGCATAGGCCGACAGTTCGAAACGAACCTGGTCGTTGCCCTTGCCGGTTGCGCCATGCGCGATGGCATCGGCGCCGGTCTTCCTGGCGATTTCGATCAAATGCTTGGAGATCAGCGGACGGGCAATGGAGGTGCCGAGCAGATAGACGCCTTCATAGACGGCATTGGCGCGGAACATCGGGAAGACGAAATCGCGCACGAATTCCTCGCGCACGTCCTCGATATAGATTTCCTTGATGCCGAGCAGTTCGGCCTTCTTGCGCGCCGGCTCCAGCTCTTCGCCCTGGCCGAGATCGGCGGTGAAGGTGACGACTTCCGCGCCCAGCTCCGTCTGCAGCCACTTCAGGATAATCGAGGTGTCGAGACCGCCGGAATAGGCGAGAACGACTTTCTTCACGTCTTTATGTGATGCCATGATGAGTTCCGTTTGAAGGCGAGCCAGGGGAGAGGCCCGCAAACCTGTATCGCGGAACTTTTAGCGAGATTATCGGGAGGCGCAAGGGGAGGCGCCGTATCGCCGCCTCGGACGAGTTTGACACGCTTTCGGAAAGCGCCATATTCGCCGGCGAGCAAGCAATGCCTGGAGGGCACGCCTTTGACCGATATTCAAGACATTTTCAAGAAATCCAATGTTGCCGTCATCACCGGAGGCGCGTCCGGCATCGGCTTTGCGGCCGCTAAATATTTCGCCTCGCTCGGCATGAGCGTCGTCATTGCCGATCTCGGCGGCGACCGGCTGGCGGAAGCGAGCGCCGAGCTGAAGACGATCACGGGCGAAGAACACGTTCTGGCCGTCGAGACCGACGTCGCCAGCAAGGAGGCGCTGGAAGCGCTGGAGCGGGCCGTCCTGCAGCGCTTCGGCCGCGTGCATGTGCTGATGAACAATGCCGGCATCGGCCCGGAAACTTCTATCTTCAGCGCGCAAGGCGGCTGGGACGCCATTCTTGGCGTCAACCTGCTCGGCGTCATCAACGGCACGCGCGTCTTCGGACCGGGCATGCTGGCGCATGGCGAACCAGGCCTTATCATCAACACCGGCTCGAAGCAGGGCATCACCACGCCGCCGGGCAACCCCGCCTACAATGTCTCCAAGGCCGGCGTGAAGGTCTTTACCGAAGCGCTGCAGCACGAATTGCGCAATACGGAAGGCGCCAAGATATCCGCCCATCTCCTCATCCCTGGCTTCGTCTTCACCGGCCTGACCAAGGGCGAGCGCAAGGAAAAGCCCGCCGGAGCCTGGACGCCGGAGCAGACGGTCGAGTTCATGGTCGAGAGCCTGAAGCGTGGCGATTTCTATATCCTTTGCCCCGATAACGATGTCGCCCGTCCGACAGACGAACGCCGCATGCTCTGGGCCGCCGGCGATATCGTCGAGAACCGCCCTCCGCTGTCGCGCTGGCATCCCGACTACGCCGATCAATTCAAGGCATTCCTGGAAAAGAAGGATTGATTTGCAATCCCCCGAAAGCCGGATAAGAGAAAAATGCATTCCCCATCCGGCTTTCGGAGCATCCTATGGACTTCATACCCAGCCTGCCGACCCTTCTCGCCTTTTCGGCAGCAAGCCTCTTGCTGGCAATGACGCCAGGCCCCGACATGACGCTGTCGATCAGCCGTGCGCTGGCGCAGGGCAAGAAGGCGGCGCTCTTCGTCGTGCTCGGCACCACGCTCGGCGTCGTCGTCCACACCTGCCTGGTGGCCTTCGGCATTTCCGCGCTGATTACCGCCTCGCCGGTCGCCTTCACCGTGCTGAAGACGGGCGGCGCTGCCTACCTGCTGTGGCTGGCGATCCAGGCGATCCGCTTCGGGTCCAACCTGTCGGTCAAGAAAGTCGATGCCGTCGGCAAGACGCCCTTCGCCAACATCTCGAACGGCTTCTGGGTCAATCTGCTGAATCCGAAGGTCATCATCTTCTTCATGACCTTCCTGCCGCAGTTCGTCACCGTAGGCGATCCCGCCGTCGCGCACAAGCTGCTCTTCCTCGGCTTCTTCTTCATCGTCATCGGCATTCCGGTGAATGTGCTGGTCATTCTCGCCGCCGACGGCCTGTCGTCCTGGCTGCAGCGGAACCGCAGCGTCATGCGCGGTCTCGACTACACCTTTGCCAGCGTCTTCTCGATCTTCGCGGTGAAGATCTTCTTCACTCAGGCTCGCTGAGAACGGACCATCGCCCCGCAAACCGGCCGGCGATCCACCAATAGACGGTGGCGCTTGCGACACCCAAGAAGGCAAAGCAGACGGCAATAGTGATCAGATTGAGCGTCTGCGGCCGTTCTATGCCGCCCGAAATCAGGATGGAAGCGACCGCCGACAGCGTCGCGCCAAAGATCGCGTAGCCGTACCATCGGCGCATTCCGCGCCATTCCAGAATCGGAATGACCACGAGGGATGGCAGGATGCTGACGATCATCGCCACTTTCGTCAGCGCAATGGTCAGGACGAAAAGCTCGGGCGCCGCCGTTTCCGGCACGGTCCAGGCGGCAACGCAGGCGAGCACGAAGCCCATCAGAACGCAAGCGGCGAGATAGCCCCACAGGAGGCGTATCGGCTTGCGCAGTCCAAGGAGCATCGATCTCAATCCTCGCCGTGATTGGCGATCATCATCGCTTCGAATGCCAATCGCTCCGTCTTGCGCATGCGCTCGGATTCCGACTTCAGCTGACCGCAGGCGGCGAGAATATCGCGGCCGCGCGGCGTGCGGATCGGCGAGGCATAACCGGCCGAATTGATGAAATCGGCGAATTTCTCGATGTGCTCCCAGTCCGAACACTGATAGTTCGTGCCGGGCCAGGGGTTGAAGGGGATCAGGTTGATCTTGGCCGGAACGCCCTTCAGGAGCTGGATCAGTCCCTTGGCATCCTCAAGGCTGTCGTTGACGCCCTTCAGCATCACATATTCGAAGGTGATGCGCCGCGCATTCGACAGGCCCGGATAGGCCCGGCAGGCGTCCATCAGCTCCTTCAGCGGATACTTCTTGTTGATCGGCACCAGCATGTCGCGCAGGTCGTCGCGCACCGCATGGAGCGAAATCGCCAGCATCACGCCGATTTCTTCGCCGGTGCGGTAGATTTCCGGTACGACGCCCGAGGTCGAAAGGGTGATACGCCGCTTCGAAAGCGACAGGCCGTCGCCGTCGGATGCGATCAGCAGCGCCGTCTTGACGCTGTCGAAATTGTAGAGCGGCTCGCCCATGCCCATCATGACGATGTTGCTGACCTTGCGTCCCTCAGCCGGCATGACCGTGCCCTGCGGCGCTTCGCGGTCCGGGAAATCGCCGAGCCGGTCGCGTGCCAGCAGCAGCTGCGACAGGATCTCTTCCGCCGTCAGGTTGCGCACGAGGCGCTGCGTGCCCGTATGACAGAAGGAACAGGTGAGCGAACAGCCGACCTGGCTGGAAATGCACAGCGTGCCACGGCCTTCTTCCGGAATATAGACGGCCTCGATCTCGACGGGACGGCCGGCGCCGCGCGGCGGAAAGCGCAGCAGCCACTTGCGGGTGCCGTCGTTGGAGACCTGCTCCTCGACGATTTCGGGGCGCGCGATGGTGAAATGCGTCTTCAGCATTTCCCGCATGTCCTTCGAGACGTTCGCCATGGCATCGAAATCGGAGACGCCGCGCACATAGATCCAGTTCCAGAGCTGGCTGACGCGCATCTTGATCTGCTTGTCGGCAACGCCCTTTTCCTTGAGCGCCGCACCCATCTCTTCGCGCGTAAGGCCGATAAGCGATGGCTTCGGCGCAAGCTCGACCGGCTGGGATACCGGCATCGGCTTCATCTTGGAGGGGGTTATCACATCGGTGGCGGACATAGGATCATTCCAACGGTTCACATCGGCGATGCCGCAAAAGCTGACGAAAGCTGCGGATGCGGGCAAGGCACGGAAATCTGAGGATTCATGCGGTGGCGGGACATGCTGTCTGCCGGACACCTGCTGTTGGCGCGGCCTTTAGCATTAATTTCCGCTCGCGTCATCCCTTTCCCTCAAAAGCGAAGCTTGGCCCTCAAAAGCAAAGTTCGGCCCTCAAAAGCGAAAGGCCGGTCGACATGACCGGCCTTGTTCATTGCGGTCGCGGCAACGGGAGGATCACATTATCGTGATCCCTCGGTCCTCGATCTTATTTGCAGTTTTCGATCTGCTTCAGGGCAGCAGTCACACCCTTCAGCGAATAGGTATACGAGGTGGCAGTGCCCTTCTTCGAGGTCGCTGTGACCTTGAGCGAATGTCCGGACTTCAGAGCCGCGACCAGCGCGGGCTCCTGCGCGGCGTTTTCGACCCAGGCGGCCTTGTCCTTGGTGAACATCACGAAGGTCTTGTTGTCGATGACGACATTGACCTTGGAATTCTCTTTGAGGGGATAGCCCATCATCGCCTGCGGCTCATAGGAAATATTCTGGCCCGGCCGCTGCGACACGATGAAGAAATTGTCGCCGTGGTCGATGCCCGTCGCCGGCATCTTGGCAGTCGGCACGGAGAGGACGTAGCAGACCTTGCCAGCAGCGGACTGGTAGGAATAGGCGCCCCAGGCGTCGAACTGCTGAATGCGAGAAGGAGCCGCCGGTGCTGCTGCTGGTGCTGCCTGCGTCTGCTTCTTGGTCTGCGCGGACGCTATGCCGGTTCCGGCCAGAACGAGCGAGAGGGCGATTGCGAAGCTTTTTACAAACATGGTTTCCTGCCGATTTCTTGCGGTCCAGAGCTCATGGCGATTCGATTAACGCACGCCTATGCTCGTGAGCTGCCTTATTTTGACTTTATTCAGGTTACCAAACCGTCAACGGAGCGCCGCCCGCCACTGGCTCCGTGTCATTTCAACCCAGGTATCGCACTAAGCTTGAAAGGCACCAGAAGGAATTGGAAAACCCGGATGGTGGAGTACCACCCAACGGATTCGATTTAAGACAGAAAGATTCAGGCAAGAATTTGACCTCGCTAAAATCAGGGGATCTTATAAATCTCTGGAAACCCGAGAGGATTCCGATCTGCCTCGCAAAATGGGCATCAGGCCGTCTTCACGGCATCGGGCTCGTTCTCCAGAGCCCGGTCGGCGGCGTCGTAATGTTCCTGGCGGATATGCCCCCTGATCATGCTGAAGGCGAGCGTCAGCACCGCAACGTCATCCGAATAGCCGATGACGGCAAAGAAATCGGGGATGATATCGACGGGCATGACGAAATAGCCAAGTGCCGCGAGCAATATGCCGCGAACGCGGGTCGGCGTCTGCGGGTCGAGCGCGCAATAAAAGGCAGCCACGACATCGCGTGAAAACGGGATATGGCGAGCCGCCTTCCGCAAGGTCGGCCAGAATTTTCTGCGCACCGATGTCTCTTGCTCCTTTTGGGCCTCTTCGTCACCAGGCATCAGGATTTCCCCGTACTTGATGTCATCCATTCCATTCACCTCTATCGAGGCCCGTCGCCCGGGCCGTGTCAACATATGGTGATCGCTTGCCGCTATTCAATCGATCCGGCGCGCTGCCGCTTTCTCC
Source organism: Rhizobium sp. NPDC090279 (assembly GCF_044769665.1). Classification (NCBI taxonomy): domain Bacteria; kingdom Pseudomonadati; phylum Pseudomonadota; class Alphaproteobacteria; order Hyphomicrobiales; family Rhizobiaceae; genus Rhizobium; species Rhizobium sp. NPDC090279. The sequence goes on from NZ_JBIVYI010000007.1 coordinate 149,898, forward strand.
ATCGCCTTCGCCAGCTTGACGTCATGATCCGTCAGACCGCCGACATCATGCGTCGTCAGCTTCACCTCGACGCGGGAATAGACGTTGAACCATTCGGGGTGATGATTGAATTTTTCGGCGGCAAGCGCAGCTTCCGTCATGAAGCCGAAGGCTTCGACGAAGTTGCGGAACTTGAAGGTCTTCGAAATCGAAAGGCCGTCGGCGGCAAGCGCCCAGCCTGAGAGTTCTGCAAGATTTTCATCGATTGCCGTGCGGTCCAGCTTCTCGTATTTCATGACACGTCACTCCTCTCCAGAGCGTGATGCCGAAAAGTGTAGGCGGTTTTCGGCCGACATCACGCTCTACTCCCTTGATTCTGGAGCTGGATGATTTTAGCTCGATTCGACCTAAAATCATCCAGCTCCAGCGGTTGAACGATAGCATGGATCGTCACAGGGTACTTTTCGTCTGCGCCGGCAATATCTGCCGGTCGCCCCTTGCCGAAGGCATATTCAGGCATCTGGCGAACGAGGCCGGCCGCGCGGACGAATTCGAAATCGATTCGGCCGGCACCGGCGGCTGGCATCAGGGAGAGCCTCCGGATCGCCGCTCGATTGCGGCTGCGGCCGGTCATGGCATCGATATATCGGGCCAGCGAGCCCGACGCGTCGTATCAGCCGATTTCGGCAGGTTCGATCTGATCCTGGCAATGGATCAAGACAATTTGAAGAACTTGCGCAAGACAGCGCCCGCTGAAGCCTTCGGCAGGCTGCATCTGTTCAACACCCTTGCGCTTGGCAGCAACAAGGATATCCCCGACCCCTACTACGGCGACCGTGAGGATTTCGAGGCTGTCTATACCATGCTCTTGGCCGGCTGCAGCGCGCTGTTGCCCAAGGCGGGCAAGCTGCTGCGGGGCTCATGAAGCGGGAATATCTCTTCGGTGAGATAAGGACCGCCACCGACCGATTCGCGCGAGGACAGAAGCACGAAGCGTCCGACCGTGAACGGTTGAGTATAGAAGTTGCCGCGACCGGAGAGATAGTGCACGACATCATCGACCCGCGAGGATTTCAGCCTGGCGAGCGTCACATGCGGCGTGAACTTGCGGGGGTCGGACTGCAGGCCGATGCGCTGGCAGATGCGCTCGATTTCGCCTTGCAGCGCGAACATATCAGGCGTCTGCGAGACGCCGGCCCAGACCGAGTGCGGTTTCTTCGAACCAAAGGAACCGATGCCCTCCAGCCGAAGCTGGAACTCAGGTCGATCTATCCGGTCCAGCCGGTCGACGATCTCATCAGCCGTGCGGCCATCGACATCGCCGATGAAGCGCAAAGTGATGTGATAATTTTCAACGTCGATCCACCTGGCTCCCGGGAGACCACCGCGCAACAATGACAGGCTCATGGCCGCATTGCGCGGAATTTCGAGGGCGGTAAAAAGTCTCGGCATGACGAGCACTCCCCGAATCTCTTGCAGGTTTAAGTAGGGAATCACGCATTTGCAGTCGGTGCAAGCATCTATTTCGCACCTGCGTCAATCATCCCTACAAAACTCATAACGGCCGGTAAGATATGCTCGACCATGATATCGACGCCCTTGGGGTTCGGATGCATGCCGTCTGAGAGCTGCAGATCCGCATGCGTGGCAACGCCATCAAGGAAGAACGGATAAAGCGCAAGCTGGTATTTATCGGCCAGGCGCTTGTAGATCGGGTTGAATTTCTCGGCATAGTCGGCGCCCATATTCGGGGGCGCCAGCATGCCGGCGAGAAAGATCGGGATCTTTCTATCCCTCAGACGCTCGATCATCGTCTCGAGGTTCTTTTCCGTCTGCTCCGGCGGAATGCCGCGCAGCGCGTCGTTGGCGCCGAGTTCCAGGATCACGCCGTCCGTGCCGTCGGGCACCGACCAGTCTATGCGCGAGAGCCCACCCGAGGTCGTGTCGCCGGAAACGCCGGCATCGGCAACCGCCACATCCAGCCCCTTGGCCTTCAGCGCTGCCTGCAGCTTGGCGGGAAATCCGTCGCCGGGCGGCAGCTGATAGCCTGCCATCAGGCTGTCGCCGAAGCCGACCAGCTGTATGGTCCGCGCATTCGCAGCCGCTGCCGCGCCAAACAAAAGACCGAAAGTGATGACAGCGAATTGAAACGCAGCAACTTTAAATCTCATGATCCATTCCCTAAATTCGCTGCTCGGGCCAAATCACGCCCGCCATTATCTTTGATGTTCTCTGATATATAGGGCGTTCGCATTGGCAAAAACCATCATCGAGCTGAAGAAGGCGGATTTGACGCTCGGTAACGCCGCCGCATCGGTCCATGTGCTGAAGGGCATCGACCTGACGATCATGGAGGGCGAGGCCGTCGGCATCGTCGGTCCCTCCGGTTCCGGCAAGTCGACCTTGCTCATGGTGCTGGCCGGCCTCGAAAAGCTCGACAGTGGCGAACTTCTGATCCGCGACACGCCATTGCACAGCCTGAACGAAGACCGTATCGCCGATTTCCGCGGCCGCAACATCGGCATCGTCTTCCAGTCCTTCCACCTGATCGCCAACATGACGGCGCTCGAAAATGTCGCCGTGCCGCTGGAGCTTGCCAATGTCCGCGATGCCTTCGATATCGCCCGGCGGGAGCTGGAGGCGGTGGGGCTCGGCGAGCGGCTCACGCACTATCCCGGCCAGCTTTCCGGCGGCGAACAGCAGCGCGTGGCGATCGCCCGCGCGCTGGCGCCTTCGCCGGCCGTCCTCATCGCCGACGAACCGACGGGCAATCTCGACACCGATACCGGACGGCAGATCGCCGACCTGCTCTTTGCCCAGCAGGCCGAGCGCGGCACGACCATGCTGCTTGTGACCCATGATCCGGCGCTTGCCACCCGATGCTCGCGCCAGATTCGCGTCCGCTCCGGCGAAATCGAGAACGACAGCGCCCGCACCCGCGCCAACCAGGCAGCCATTGCATGAGCGCGGCGGGACTGCGCCTGCCCCTCGCCTTCCGTCTTGCCATGCGCGAACTGCGCGGCGGCCTTGGCGGCTTCTACATCTTTCTGGCCTGCATCGCGCTCGGCACCGGCGCGATTGCCGCCGTCAACTCGGTTTCCCGCTCGATCACCGACGCAATATCGACCCAAGGCCAGTCATTGCTATCGGGCGATGCCCGTTTCGAGCTGCGCAATCGCGAGGCGACGCCGGAAGAGTTCGCCTATCTCCAAAGCTTAGGGAAAGTCTCCCGCTCCACCGGCCTGCGCTCGATGGCACGATTGCCCGATAGCTCCGACCAGGCGCTGGTCGAGGTCAAGGCGGTCGATGACGCCTATCCGCTATACGGCACCTTCGAGGCGGACCCCAATCAGCCGCTCTCGACCCTGCTCGCGGCCAAGGACGGCGCCTATGGCGCCGTCGTCGCGCCGCTGCTGCTCGAACGCCTGAACCTCAAGATCGGCGATAATCTGCTGTTGGGCAACGTCAAGCTGCGCATATCGGGCACGATAACGACAGAGCCCGACGCCGTCTCGGAAGGCTTCGGCTTCGCCCCTCGCCTGCTCACCAGCCGCGACGCCTTGATCGCCTCCGGCCTGATTACGACGGGCAGCCTCGTCGAGCAGTCCTACAAGATCCGCATCGCCGATCCCGCAACCGGCCTTCGCAATCTCGGCGACCGTGCCAATGCCGCTTTCCCGCAAGCCGGCTGGTCGATCCGCAGCAGCGACCGCGCCGCGCCCCAGCTCGCCGACAACGTCACCCGCTTCTCGCAGTTCCTGACGCTGGTGGGATTGGCGGCGCTCATCGTCGGCGGCGTCGGTGTCGCCAATGCCGTGCGTGCCTTTCTCGACTCGAAGCGCACCACTATCGCCACCTTCAAATGCCTGGGCGCGCCCGCCTTTGTCGTCGTGCTGATCTATCTCATCCAGATCGCCGTCATTGCGCTCGCCGGCATTGTTGTCGGCCTTGTTCTCGGCGCCATCGCACCCATGATTGCTTCACAATTCATGGCCGAATTCCTGCCCATCTCGACCGCGCCACGGCTCTATCCCGGCGCGCTGACACTGGCGGCCCTGTTCGGCTTGCTGACGACGCTTGCCTTTGCCATTCCGCCGCTCGGCCACGCCCGCGAAGTGCCGGCAACGGCCCTGTTCCGGGAACAGGGCTTCGAGGCACGTCGCCTGCCCGGCTGGCCCTATCTGCTGGCCGCCGGCCTGCTGATGGCCGCGCTTGCGGCTTTGGCGATCGTCACCGCCTATGACCGCTTCATCGCCATCTTCTTCGTCGTTTCGATCGCAGGCGCTTTCGTCGTGCTGCGCGCCGTCGCCGCCCTGCTCTCCTGGCTTGCCCGCCGCAGCCCGCGGGTGCGCTCGCCCGCGCTGCGCCTTGCGATCGGCAACATCCACCGGCCGGGCGCGCTGACCTCGTCCGTCGTGCTGTCGCTCGGCCTCGGCCTGGCGCTCCTGGTGACGCTGACGCTGATCGACGGCAATATGCGCCGCGAGCTGATGGGGCGCATGAGCGAACAGGCGCCGAACTTCTTCTTCGTCGACATCCAGGGACCGGAGCTGGAAGGCTTCCGCAAGATCGTCCTCGACATCGACCCCAAGGGCAAGCTTGTCGAAGCGCCGATGTTGCGTGGCCGCATCGTCGCCTTCAACGGCGAGGATGTCACCAGGATGAAGGTGCCGGCCGCCGGGCAATGGGTGCTGCGCGGCGATCGCGGCATCACCTATGCCGAAACCGTGCCGGAAAACGCCGCCCTTACGGAAGGCAAATGGTGGGACAAGGATTATGGCGGCGAACCGCAGGTGTCCTTTTCCGAGGAGGAAGGCAAGGCGCTCGGCCTGAAGCTCGGCGACAAGGTCACCGTCAACGTGCTCGGCCGCAACGTCACCGCCAAGATCGCCAGCTTCCGCAAGGTGCAATGGCAATCGCTGTCGATCAATTTCGTGATGATCTTCTCGCCCAATACCTTCAAGGGCGCGCCGCACGCCTGGCTCGCGACGCTGACGGATACCTCCGCCACCTCGGAACAGGAGGCGACGATCCTGCGAAGGGTCACCAATGCCTATCCGACCATCACCAGCGTCCGCGTCAAGGATGCGCTCGATGTCGTCAATACGCTTGTGGGACAACTCGCCACCGCGATCCGCGCCGCCGCCTCGGTCGCACTCATCGCCTCCGTGCTGGTGCTTGCCGGCGCGCTTGCCGCCGGCAACCGTGCCCGCACCCATGACGCGGTCATCTTGAAGACGCTCGGCGCGACGCGGGCCATGCTGATTCGCGCCTTCAGCTACGAATATCTGATCCTGGGTGCCGCAACTGCCGTCTTCGCATTGATCGCCGGCTCGGCATCGGCCTGGTACATCGTCAGCCGCATCATGCACCTGCCCTCGACCTTCCTGCCCGATGTCGCCTTCTCGACGCTCGTCATCGCTCTGGTGCTGACGGTCGGTATCGGGCTGATCGGCACCTGGCGCATTCTCGGCCAAAAGGCGGCGCCCGTGCTACGTGAGCTTTAACCCCACGAAGCATTGACAGAACATCACGAATCGACCCGATATTACGCCGATTTAACATCGGCCCGACCGCTTGACCCTTGTGTATAAGGCCTGAAAGCCTCATATTCTGTGCAGGCATGCTGAAGCTCCGCAGCGGCGCCTGGGCCCGAAAGGCCCGACACCGTACCCAAATCGGAGCTTGAAAGAGGAAAACATGGCTGACTTTCGCAATTACCAAAACCGGGCGCAGAGCGATGCGCAATCCGGTGCGATGATAGACGCAGGCCTTCGAGCCTACATGCTCAAGGTCTATAACCTGATGGCGCTGGGTCTGGCGATCACGGGTGTTGCCGCCTATCTCTCGTTCTCGCTCGCTTTCTCGAACGGACAGATCACGGCCTTCGGCCAGGCGATCTATCTGAGCCCGCTGAAGTGGGTGGTCATTCTGGCACCGCTGGCAATGGTCTTCTTCCTGAGCTTCAGGATTAACCGTATGAGCGTGGCCGCCGCGACGACGACCTTCTGGGTCTACGCCGCGCTGGTGGGTCTGTCGCTGTCGTCGATCTTCATCATCTACACTGGCCAGAGCGTCGTGCAGACCTTCTTCGTGACCGCCGCCTCCTTCGGCGCGCTGTCGCTCTACGGCTACACGACCAAGCGTGATCTCTCCGCGATGGGCTCGTTCCTGATGATGGGTCTCTTCGGCCTGATCATCGCGTCGCTCGTCAACATCTTCCTGGCTTCGTCCGCGCTGCAGTTCGCGATCTCGGTGATCGGCGTGCTGATCTTCGCAGGCCTCACCGCCTACGACACGCAGCGGATCAAGGAAATGTACTACGCCGCCGACGATGCCACCATGGCAGGCCGCAAGGCGATCATGGGCGCCCTGTCGCTCTACCTCGACTTCATCAACCTGTTCATGTTCCTGCTGCAATTCATGGGCAACCGCCGTTAATCGCGCAGCATGAATAAGAAATGGAAAGGCGGCTTCGGCCGCCTTTTTTATTTGCCTGGCTGCCGGGCCTGCGATTTGATAGCGACGGTCATATCAAGCAGATCAGGCAATAGAAGCAATGTCCGCCAGCCTTCGCAGCGCAACCCCAGACGACCTCCCCCATATCACCGCCATCTACCGGGATTCCGTCTTGAACGGTACGGCGAGCTATGAACTCACCCCTCCGACCGAAGAGGAAATGGCGGCGCGTTTCCAGGCGATCCTCGACAAGGGTTATCCCTATATCGTCGCAGAGGGCCGAGGTGGCGAGTTCCTGGGCTATGCCTATGCCTCGGCATTTCGCACGCGCCCGGCCTATCGCTGGATGGTGGAGGATTCGATCTATCTGGCGCCGGAAGCACGCGGCCGCGGCGTCGGCAGGCTGCTGCTCGATGCCCTCGTCGAAAGCTGTCAGACGCTCGGCTTCCGCCAGATGATCGCCGTCATCGGCGGCGCCCATCCGGCCTCCGTCGCCGTGCATCGCGCCGCGGGGTTCACCGAAGTCGGGCTCTTGAAGGGCACCGGCTACAAGCATGGCCGCTGGCTGGATACCATGCTGATGCAGAAGGCGCTCGGCGAGGGAAGCGGCACAGATCCAGATCCGTCGGTCTATCCTGGGATTTTGTTTGGAGGTTAAAGCGGGTCTCGTATATGCCGCACCTCTGATACCCCCCTCTGTCACTGTCGTGACATCTCCCCCACAAGGGGGGAGATTGTAGGGAGTTTGACGCTCGTTCCTTCCAAATTAACAAACTGCAGATTCGACATTCGCTTGGGGCAAGAACGTGCGGCGAGTTACCAATCTCCCCCCTTGTGGGGGAGATGTCACGAAGTGACAGAGGGGGGTGCACCCTCCGCAAACATGCAATTAACGAAGAAAAACTACTTCTCCACCAGCTTCAGCTGCTTGTCGAACACCTTCAGCACCTGCTGCAGCTCGTGGCCGCGCTTCAGGATCATGCCGTTGGTGTTGACCACCGAGAAGGCGCCCTGCTTGGCGGCCAGCTTTGGATCCTTTTCTATGCGGAAGAGCGGCATCTCGCCGGAGCGCTTGAAGACGGAGAAAACCGCCTTGTCCTTCAAGTGGTCGATGGCGTAATCGCGCCATTCGCCCTCGCCAACCATGCGCCCATAGATCCAGAGAATCGCATCGAGTTCCCGGCGATGGAAGGTCACCGGCAGCGGGTCCTTGCTCTGTTTGTATTCCCTGAGATCGACGACGACGGAGGAATTCGTATCGGCGGAGCGGTTTTCGCCGTGTCGCAAATCCGGCTGATCAGTCATCAATCCCCCAGGGGCTATCTCATGACAGGAGAATGACAGTTTGCCTCAGCCGCACCAAATTGCAAGACGGCAGACGGCTCACAATTTCTTTCCCACGCCTGAAAGCACCTCGTCAGTGCCGCATTTCAGCCAAAACGACGCCCAATTTGCAGGAAGTATAGAGGGCCGTTTGACGCCGCCGCGTCAAACGGCCCGGCCGGGGCGCATCGATTAAACCCCAGCCCCGAATGCGTCCTCGCCGGGCACCTCTCCTTTTTGGTTTATGCCAAAATAGGGACCTTTTCGGCGCAGGCCGGAACGGGAAATCTTTTCGGGCGAACCGAAAAAGAAAAGCACGCCGGCAAAGCTGGAAGAAGCCGTTCAGCCGTCCGAGCCGACCACCAGAACAGTTGCTCCGAGAATGGCGGCCGGATCACCCGAAGGCGTCGACGATTGCAGCAGGACGGCAAGGCCTCTCCGACCGGCTTTATCCAGGACGTTGGAAGGCAGCACGAGACTCATGGCCTTTCCGTCCCACATGCCCACCGTCTCGACATCCGAGACCGCATGCATATAGGCGATCTGCTGCCCGGTGTTTTCGCCACCCTTTGGCGCTACCATCTGTTCCTTGTCGAAATAGACGATGACCACATTGGCCTTGCCCGCGCCGGCGCCGATCTTGATCTCGAGCTCGTCGCCCTTTGTCGATGCAATCACCGGAACCGTCAGGCCCTCGCCGCGGTGCTGGAAATCGTCCAGCTTGACATTGATGGCATCGAGGTCGGCACCGTTCATATGGTCTCTGCCGTTGACGATCGCCTGCGGCGTATAGACCCCGCTGCGCCCCATCGTGCGGGCATAGGCATATTGGCGCGCCGTATTGTCCTTGGACGCCATAGTGTCGTTCCAGCCGAGATAATTCCAGTAATCGACGTGATAGGCGAGCGCGACGACATTGCCCTGGCGAATCAGCTTGCGGAACGCCGCATCGGCCGGAGGACAGGAGGCGCAGCCCTGCGAGGTAAAGAGCTCGACGACACCTTTGATCTTCGCCGCTTCCTGCGCATGCAGCGAACTTGCCAGCGCGATGCCTGCCAGAAGTGGAACCAAAAATCGAAGGCGCATTCTATCTTACCTCTGAATCCAATCTCGAGCGCCGTTTGCCCGCTAGGGCTCCGAAACACTCGCGCTTCTTGGGGCGACCAAGCCACATCAAGCCGGAAAAATCTGAAACAAGAGATAATAGTTTAGCGCGATGACGCAAAGTCACGATGGGGTGAGGCCAATGCCACACGGCAGCAGCGCCGAACACAACACCGTGAAAAACAAGACGCCGCCGGAAGAGTTTCCCGGCGGCGTACAGGATTAATTTGAATGTCTATCAGGCAGCGAGATCGCGCAGAACGGTCTGCAGGATGCCGCCATTGTTGACGTAGACGACCTCATCCAACGTATCGATACGGCAGATGATCGGGATATCGCGAACCGTGCCGTCGCCATAGGTGACCTTGGCGATCTTGCGCTCGCGCGGCTTGATATCAGCCAGGCCTTCGATGGTGACGAGTTCATCGCCCTTCAGCTCGAGGCTTGCCCAGGTAGTGCCGTCCTCGAAGACGAAGGGGATGACGCCCATGCCCACCAGGTTCGAACGGTGGATACGCTCGAAGGACTGGGCGATCACCGCGCGCACACCGAGCAGGTTCGTGCCCTTGGCAGCCCAGTCGCGCGACGAGCCGTTGCCGTATTCGACACCGGCGAAGATGACGAGCGGAACGCCCTCGGTCTTGTACTGCATGGCCGCATCGTAGATCGACGTCTCTTCCTTGGACGGATAGTGGATGGTGTAGCCACCTTCCTTGCCGTTCGGGCCGAGCATGTGGTTGCGGATGCGGATGTTGGCGAAGGTGCCGCGCATCATGACTTCATGGTTGCCGCGGCGTGTGCCGTACTGGTTGAAGTCGGCAACGCCGACGCCATGACCGATGAGGTAGGCACCGGCGGGCGAGGCAGCCTTGATCGAACCGGCCGGAGAAATATGGTCGGTGGTGATCTTGTCGCCGAAGAGACCGAGAACGCGGGCACCCTTGATATCGGAAATACCGGCGCCGGTCTTGCCCATGCCCACGAAGTAGGGCGGGTTCTGCACGTAGGTCGAGTCGTCGTCCCACGCATAGGTCTGGCCCGGAGGAACCTGCACGGCCTGCCAGTTGGCATCGCCCTTGAAGACGTCGGCATACTTGCTCTCGTAGAGCTCGCGGGTGACGTACTTCTGGATGAACTCCTGAACCTCGTGCGAGGTCGGCCAGATGTCCTTCAGGTAAACAGGCTTGCCGTTCTGGTCTTCGCCAATCGGCTCCTTCGTCAGGTCGAGCTGTACGGTGCCGGCGAGCGCGTAAGCGACGACGAGCGGCGGCGAAGCCAGGTAGTTTGCCTGGACGTCTGGCGAAATACGGCCTTCGAAGTTGCGGTTGCCCGAGAGCACGCCCGACACGATCAGGCCCTTGTCGTTGATCGTCTTGGAGATCGGCGCCGGCAGCGGACCGGAGTTGCCGATGCAGGTGGTGCAGCCGAAACCGACCAGGTTGAAGCCGAGCTTGTCGAGATCGGCCTGCAGGCCGGACTTGGCGAGGTATTCGCCGACGACCTGCGATCCCGGTGCCAGCGAGGTCTTGACCCACGGCTTGGTCTTCAGGCCCTTTGCAACGGCATTGCGGGCGAGAAGGCCGGCTGCGATCAGCACCGACGGGTTGGAGGTGTTGGTGCAGGAGGTGATGGCTGCGATGGCGACGTCGCCATGGCCGATATCGAAATCCGTGCCTTCGACCGCATAGCGGTTGGAGAGCTGGCCGGGCTTCTTGTATTCGGTTTCGAGCGAGGTTGCGAAGCCGGAAGCGATATTTTCCAGCGCGATGCGGCCTTCCGGACGCTTCGGGCCGGCCATCGACGGCACGACGTCGCCAAGGTCGAGTTCCAGCGTGTCGGTGAAGACAAGATCGGAACCGTCGTTGTCGCGCCACATGCCTTGAGCCTTGGAATAGGCTTCGACGAGCGCGATGCGGTCCTTGGCGCGGCCGGACATGTTGAGGTAGTTCAGCGTTTCCTTGTCGACCGGGAAGAAGCCGCAGGTCGCGCCGTATTCCGGACCCATGTTGCCGATGGTGGCACGGTCGGCGAGCGGCATGTTGTCGAGGCCGGGGCCGAAGAATTCGACGAACTTGGAAACGACGCCCTTCTTTCGCAGCATCTGCACGACGGTCAGTACGAGGTCGGTCGCGGTGACGCCTTCTTTGAGCTTGCCGGTGAGCTTGAAGCCGATGACTTCAGGCAGCAGCATGGAGACCGGCTGGCCGAGCATCGCGGCTTCAGCTTCGATACCGCCCACACCCCAGCCGAGAACGCCGAGGCCGTTGATCATGGTCGTGTGCGAATCCGTTCCGACGCAGGTATCGGGATAGGCGATCGTTTCGCCGTCTTCTTCCTTCGTCCAGACGGTCTGGCCGAGGTATTCGAGATTGACCTGATGACAGATGCCGGTGCCGGGAGGAACGACGCGGAAGTTCTCGAAGGCCTGCTGGCCCCACTTCAGGAAGCGGTAGCGCTCGCCGTTGCGCTGGTATTCCAGCTCGACGTTGCGGGCGAAAGCCTGCGGCGTGCCGAATTCGTCGACAATGACGGAATGGTCGATGACGAGGTCGACGGGAACGAGCGGGTTGATCTTTTCCGGATCGCCACCGAGCGAAACCATCGCGTCGCGCATGGCGGCAAGGTCGACAACGGCCGGAACGCCGGTGAAGTCCTGCATCAGCACGCGCGCCGGGCGATAGGCGATTTCGTTCTCGACGGTGCCCTTGTTGGTCAGCCATTCGGCGACGGCAAGGATATGTTCCTTGGTAACCGACTGCCCGTCTTCAAAACGCAACAGGTTTTCCAGAAGCACCTTCATCGAATAAGGCAGCTTGGAAACATCGGGCAGACCGTTCGCTTCAGCCTTGGGCAGGCTGAAATAGGTGTAGTCTTTCCCGTTCACGGTCAGCGTGGAACGACAATTGAAACTGTCAAGAGATTTAGACACGAGATACCCCGTTTCTGATAGCCAACACAGTCGTGCGAACGCCTATGCACTTTATGCACATCAGGATGCGGGTACGGCCATTTCCGCTGTCCGCACGTAAGGCAGAAAACCTTATGTTCGGCGCAAGGATGAAATTCACGCCGACCGCTGGCGTGGTTGCAGGTCTTATAGATAATTTCGTAAAGACTTGCCAGAGTGACAAGATGCAAATTTGGACAAATTTTTGCGCGTTGCGGCAATGAAAATAAGGGAAGCCTGAGCGAATGCATCTAAGCGCTGAAAACCTGGCGGCAAGGCGGGGCGAAGACCTGATTTTCTCGAACGTTTCCTTTGACTTGGCGGGCGGCGACGCGCTCGTTCTGACCGGTCCTAACGGCTCTGGGAAATCGACGCTTCTGCGCGTCGTGGCCGGCCTTCTCAGACAGGAAAGGGGTCGTGTCACATGGACAGGAAACGGCGGCGAGCCGGACCGGCAGGCAGGCGAAGCCAGCCACTATCTCGGCCACCGCAATGCGATGAAATCCGAGCTGACCGTGACAGAAAACCTGGCCTTCTGGAAAACCTTTCTCGGCGACATGGCGGGCGGCCTCGGCCTAGATATCGATGAAGCGGCCAATGCCGTCGGGCTTGCCGGCATCACCCATCTGCCCTTCGGCTATCTCTCCGCCGGTCAGCAGCGGCGAATCGCTTTCGCAAAGCTGCTCGTCGCCCATCGCCCGATCTGGGTCCTCGACGAACCGACGGCAGCGCTCGACAGCTCGGCCGACCGACTCTTCGCTGATCTGATTGCGGCGCATCAAAAGAATGGCGGCATCGTTCTTGCAGCGACGCACCAGCCGCTCGGCCTGGAGAATGTGCGGGAAATGCGGATGACGGGATTTGCCGGGGTGAGCGAGGGGGTATGGGGATGAGTTCGATGCTTTTGCCTGCGCCGCACCTTCGCCACCCCCCTCTGTTCCTTCGGGACATCTCCCCCACAAGGGGGGAGATTGTTGGGAGTTTGCCGCACCTGCTTGCAAAACCAGCGGGCTCAGCTCCCGCTTCTATGGATTCGATGTTGGATGGGGAGATGTACGCGCCGCAAATGACCAATCTCCCCCCTTGTGGGGGAGATGTCCCGAAAGGGACAGAGGGGGGTATCGCACGGCATACTGGGTGCCACCCATGACCGCCCTCTTCCTCCGCGACCTCAGACTCTCGGTGCGCGCCGGCGGCGGGGCGTTGATCGGCATCCTTTTCTTCCTCACCGTCGTCGCCGTCATCCCCTTCGGCGTCGGACCTGACCTGAAGCTGCTTTCCCGCATCGGCCCGGCCATCGTCTGGATCGGTGCGCTGCTCGCCTGCCTGCTCGGCCTCGACCGCCTGTTCCAGGCAGAACGCGATGACGGTTCGCTCGATCTGCTCGTCATGCAGGAAACGCCGCTGGTCCTGACTGTTCTCGTCAAATGCGCGGCGCATTGGGTGGCGACCGGACTGCCGCTGGTCATCGCCTCGCCGCTGCTCGGGCTCTTTATGAATATGGACGAGACGGCGATCGGCGCGACGGCGCTGACTCTGCTCGTCGGCTCGCCGGCGATCACTCTCATCGGCGCCGTGGGTGCCGCCGTCGCCGTGGCGTTGCCGCGCGGCGGGTTGTTGGTGTCGATCCTCGTGCTGCCGCTCGCTATTCCGGTGCTGATCTTCGGCGTCAGCGCCACCTACGCGGCCGTCGAGGGGCCGCAACCCTTCCTGCCGCCCTTCCTGATCCTGATCGCTCTTACATTGTTCTTCGCCGTCATCGGCCCGGCAGCCGCCGCCCTTGCGCTGCGCAACACGACAGATTGATCGCTAGAGCCGGATGATTTTAGGTCGAATCGACCCAAAATCTGAATCCGCTCTAGAATCAAGGAAGTGGAGCGTGATGTCGTCCGAAAACCACCAACACTTTTCGGCATCACGCTCTAAGAGATACTGTTTCGTCGATCTGAGACAATGCTGTCGATTGCCGCAAAAGCCATAACGGGTTAAACAAGCCGCATGAGCGATATCAGCCCTGCGATCAGCCGATTTTCCGACCTCGCCAACCCCACGCGGTTCCTGGCCTTTTCGACGCGTCTCATTCCCTGGCTGGCGGCGATGACTGCCATACTCCTAGCGATCGGCCTCTATCTCTCCTTCTCGACCGAGGGCGACTACCAGCAGGGCGATACCGTCCGCATCATGTATATCCATGTGCCATCAGCCTGGCTTTCGATGATGTGCTACACGATCATGAGCATGTCGGCGATCGGCACGCTGGTCTGGCGCCATCCGCTCGCTGACGTCGCCGGCAAGACCGCCGCACCGCTCGGCGCCGCCTTCACCCTGATCGCGCTCGTCACCGGCTCGCTCTGGGGCAAGCCGATGTGGGGCACCTATTGGGTCTGGGATGCGCGCCTGACCTCCGTCTTCATCCTCTTCCTGATGTATCTCGGCCTGATCGCGCTCAACCGCGCCATGGACGATCCGTCGAAGGCCGCCCGCGTCGCCTCGGTGCTGACGCTGGTCGGCTTCATCAACATTCCGATCATCAAGTTCTCCGTCGACTGGTGGAACACCCTGCATCAGTCGGAAAGCATCATGCGCCTGGATGGCCCTGCCATCGACGCGGAATTCCTCTGGCCGCTCTTCATCATGGCGCTGGCCTTCACGCTGCTGTTCTTCACGCTGCATCTGATGGCGATCCGCAACGAGATCTGGCGCCGCCGCATCGCCGCGCAGCGCCGCATCGCCGCGCGCATGGCAAGCCGGGAGGAATAGCATGACCCATCCCTTCTACGTCTTCGGCTCCTATGGTTTTGCCGCCGTCATGATCCTCGCCATCATTGCCTGGACATGGATCGACGGCCGCCTGCGCCGCCGCGAACTGGCAGCACTCGAAGCATCCGGCATCCGCCGCCGTTCGCAGCGCCCGCCCGAAGGCGATGCGAAATGACCACCGATGCCGATAATAAGGATCAGCCGAAATCGGGCGGCGGCACCGCGCGCTATCTGCTGGCGCTGATCCCGCTGATCGTCTTTGCCTGTATCGCCCTTGCGGTCGGCAAGGTCATGTATGACCAGGAAGTTCATGGCACCGACATCTCCGCCATCCCCTCGGCGCTGATCGGTACGAAGGCGCCGAAGCTTGCTCTGCCCCCATTGGATGGCTCCAACCTGCCGGCGCTGACCGATGACGCCATCAAGGGCAAGCTGACCCTCGTCAACGTCTTCGCCTCCTGGTGCATTCCCTGCCGCGACGAGCATCCGGTGCTGAAGCAACTCGCCCAAGACGGCCGGCTGAATATCGTTGCGATCAATTACAAGGACACGAGCGAGAACGCGCTCCGTTTCCTCGGCGAACTCGGCAATCCCTACAACGCCATCGGCATCGACCCCAACGGTTCCGCCGCCATCGACTGGGGCGTCTACGGCATCCCGGAATCCTATCTCGTCTCGCCTGACGGCACGATCCTCTACAAGCAGGTCGGCCCGTTTACGCCGACCAGCTTGAAAGAGGGGCTTTATCCGGCGATCGAGAAAGCGGTGGGGAAGCCGGCGTCTTAATTTTATCCGAGAACAACCACCCGCCCTCGTGGTTCGAGGCTCCGGCCCGATGGGCCTCCGCACCTCACCATGAGGACTGATCTCCCTTGCTTCATCTAACGCTGAGCTACCGTTCAATCGTCGCGAGAACCGCTCCACCTCATGGTGAGGTGCCCTGTTGCCGAAGCATAACGCAGGCAATAGGGCCTCGAACCACGAGGTGGCCACGAAGTCAGCTTCAAAACTCTCCTAAATCCCACCCTGCCAGGTCTTGATCGCATCGACCGGCCAGACGAGCATCAGCACATTGAGCGTGAGATTGTCGCGGATCAGGTAGCCCGTCAGCAGCTCGAAGAAGATGGCGATGGCAACCGTCACCAGCACCGGAGCGCGCCAGGCGAACAGGAAGCCGACCACCATGAACACCGCGTCCATCGCCGAGTTCAGAATGCTGTCGCCGACATAGTCGAGCGAGATCGTCGCGGCACGATAGCGGTTGATGATGATCGGCGAGTTCTCCAAGAGCTCCCAGCCGGATTCGATCAACATGGCAACGAACAGCCGCATCGACAGCTGCTTGCCGCGCATGATCAGATGCGTGAGCCCGAAGAACAGGAAGCCGTGGATGATGTGCGACGGCGTGTACCAGTCGGCGATATGCTGCGAATTGCCGCTCGATTTCACCACCGGCTCGAAAAGCTTCACGTAGCCGCAGGTGCAGATCGGCACGCGGCCCATCATGTATTCCGCGACGATCTGCACGAGCAGAACGACCGCGCAGGCGATCAGCCAGAAGCTCTGCTGCCGATAGCGGTTTTGGTCGTCGAGGGTCGCGTTCATTTATCGCCGCTTATCGGCGGCTCGACCGTGTGCTTCATGATCAGCGGCATCTGCGACAGGGTGAAGAGGATGGTGATCGGCATCGTTCCCCAGACCTTGAAGTTGACCCAGAGATTGTCCGCGGCCTTGACGTCGGGCAGGTAGTACCAGTTCGAGCCACGCCAGACGACCTCGTTGAGCACGGCGAGAACGAAGAAGAAAATGCCCCAGCGCAGCGTCAGCTTGCGCCAGCCCTCGGCATCCAGCTGGAAGGCGGCATTGAAGACATAGCCGAGCAGTGACTTGCCGAAGACAAGGCCGCCGAGCAGCGCGGCGCCGAACAGCGCATTGACGATGGTCGGCTTCATCTTGATGAAGGTTTCGTTCTGCAGGTAGATGCCGAGCGCGCCGAAGACGAGGACGACGATACCAGATACGAACGGCATCAGCGGCAGATGGCCGAGCATGACCTTCGAAACGACGAGCGAGAGCACCGTTGCCGCCATGAACAGGCCGGTGGCGACGAAGAGCGGCCCGCCGAGCGCCGCCAGCTGCGGAAAATGCTGCACCAGCCAGTCGCCACGCAAATTGCCGAAGAAGAACACCAGCAATGGCCCGAGTTCCAGCACCAGCTTCAGCATCGGATGATGCTTGTCGGCTGCACTTGGGGTGAGGTCGTTGTCGCTGGTCGTCATTGCGGCACTTTCGCTATCGTCGAATTTGTTCTTGTCGTTCATTGGCTGCTTCCGGCGCCTGTCCCTGCGATGGCGTTGGCAAAATCCTCGGCCTCGAAAGGCTCGAGATCGTCTACACCCTCGCCGACGCCGATGAAATAGACCGGCAGCTTGTGCTTGGCCGAGATGGCCACAAGGATGCCACCGCGCGCCGTACCATCAAGCTTCGTCATGATCAGCCCGTTGACGCCGGCGACATTGCGGAAGATCTCCACCTGGCTCAACGCATTCTGACCTGTAGTGGCATCAAGCGTCTGCAGCACGGTGTGCGGCGCATCCGGATCGAGTTTGCCGAGCACGCGCACGATCTTCTCAAGCTCGGCCATCAGCTCCGCCTTGTTCTGCAGGCGGCCGGCGGTGTCGATGATCAGCACGTCGCTCTTGTTGGCCTTGGCCTGCTGGAAGGCATCGAAGGCGAGACCGGCGGCATCCGCGCCGAGCTTGGTACCGATGAATTCCGATTTGGTGCGGTCAGCCCAGATCTTCAACTGCTCGATGGCGGCGGCGCGGAACGTATCGCCAGCGGCGACCATGACCTTGAGACCGGCGCCGGACAGCTTCGACGCCAGCTTGCCGATGGTCGTCGTCTTGCCGGTGCCGTTGACGCCGACGACGAGGATGACATGCGGCTTGTGGCTGAGATCGAGCTGCAATGGCTTTGCCACAGGCTTCAGCACCTTGGCGATTTCCTGCGCCATGATGCGGCCGACATCCTCGCTGGTCACATCCTTGCCGTAACGCTCGGAGGCCAGCGTATCGGTGACGCGCATCGCCGTCTCGACGCCGAGATCGGCCTGAATCAATAGATCCTCGAGATCCTGCAGCGTCTGATCGTCAAGCTTGCGCTTGGTGAAGAGCGCCGCGATCTGGCCGGTCAGCTGCGAGGAGGTACGCGCGAGCCCGGCGCGCAGGCGCTGGAACCAGGAAAGCTTTTGCTTCGGGGCTTCGGGAGTGGGCTCGGGGATGCTGGAGGCGGTGGCGAAGCCTTTGGGAAGAATGGGGGCAGATGGGGTTTCGGTGTTTTCCGAGGAAGGTTCGGAGTCTTTCGACGAAGGTTCCGAGCTTGCCGAGGCTTCGTCACCCCCCTCTGTCCTGTCGGACATCTCCCCCACAGGGGGGGAGATCGGATCGGTGGGGCGCTCTTCCGAAACTAGATTCGCTTCCGTATCGGCGGATTGCTCCAGTTCGAGTGCCTGAAAGCCTTCATCCTGCTCTTGCGACTCGGATTCAAGAAAGCCGGGAGTTTCAGCGGCCTCGATCTCTTTCGCGCCGGAAGCATCCACCTGGCTTTCAGCGTGAGGTTCTTGCTCAGCCGGCCCTGCATCCTCCAAACGATCTCCCCCCTTGTGGGGGAGATGTCCCGAAGGGACAGAGGGGGGTGACGCGGGCTCGGCAAATTCGGAAGCCGGCGAAACATCCGTTTCCTGCCCCACAGCAGGCGTTTCAACCTTCGCCAAATCCTCCGCAGGCGCCTGCTCCTCAGCCGGCTTTTCACGGCCGAAGGTGAAGACTTTTTTGATGAAACCGAGCGCCATGAAGTGTCCGTTGAAGCATTAGGCCGCGTCGGCGGCCAGAAGTTGCATGTCGAGGTGCTTGCCATTGTGGCCGGTGATTGCGACCTGCACAAGGTCGCGCGGCCGGAGGCCGGGGGCGGCGACAAGCGTGAAGTTTTCCGTATGCGCCAACCCGCCATTCTCCACAAGCAGCCATTGCCGCGTGCCGACCATCTTGTCCAGATGGGCCTGATGCAATCTTTGTCCAGCTTCGCGCAGGCGGGCGGCGCGTTCCTTGATGAGGCCGCGGTCAAGCTGCGGCATACGGGCGGCCGGCGTGCCGGGGCGCGGGCTGTAGGGGAAGACGTGCAGATGCGCGATGCCGGCTTCTTCCGCAAGGCCGACGGCATTGGCGAACATCTCCTCCGTCTCCGTCGGAAAACCGGCGATCATGTCGGCGCCGAAGCTCGTCTCCGGGCGCAGGCGGCGCACATCCCTAATGAAGCCGATGGCATCGGCGCGCGAGTGCCGCCGCTTCATGCGCTTGAGGATCATGTCGTCGCCATGCTGCAGGGAGAGATGCAGATGCGGCATGAAGCGCGGCTCGTCGGCGATGAGATCCATCAGATGCTGATCGGCCTCGATGCTGTCGATCGAGGACAGCCGCAGCCGGCGGATATCCGGGAGCTGCTTCAAAAGCGTCTTGGCAAGCAGGCCGAGTGTCGGCGTTCCCGGCAGATCGGCGCCATAGCTCGTGGCGTCGACGCCGGTCAGCACAATCTCGCGATAGCCGCTTTCGGTGAGGTTGCGGGCCTGATCGACGACGGCGCCCATCGGCACCGAGCGCGAATTGCCGCGGCCATAGGGGATGATGCAGAAGGTGCAGCGATGGTCGCAGCCGTTCTGCACCTGGATGAAGGCGCGCACATGGCCATCGATATGGCGGATCATCTGCGGCGCCGTCGCTCGCACACTCATGATGTCGTTGACGCGCAGCTTCTCTTCCGCCGAAACGCCGAAATCCGGCAGGGAGCGGTAGGAAGCGCTCTTCAGCTTTTCCTCGTTGCCCAGAACTGCGTCCACTTCGGCCATTTCGGCAAAGGTCTGCTTTTCCGTCTGCGCGGCGCAGCCTGTCACGATGATACGGGCATGCGGGTTGTCGCGCCGCGCCCGGCGGATCGCCTGGCGCGCCTGACGTACGGCCTCGCCCGTCACGGCGCAGGTATTGACCAGGATAGCGTTGTTGAGCCCGGCGGCTTCCGCTTGCGCCCTCATCACTTCGGATTCATAGGTGTTGAGGCGACAGCCGAAGGTAATGACCTCGACCCCGCTCACCGCGCCTGAGCCCCCTGCTCCGGATCGCGCGAGAAGCTGCCCGTGACCGGATCGACGGTGCCGGACCATTCCCATTCGGCGGGGCCGGTCATGACGACATGGTCGTCACCCTCCCGCCACTCGATGGTAAGCTTGCCCGGAGCAGGCGCCGAGGCGACCTCGATCGTCACCTTGCGGCCGGTGCGGCCGGTACGTGCGGCGCTGACGGCGGCGGCACAGGCGGCGGAGCCGCAAGCAAGCGTCAGGCCGGCGCCGCGCTCCCAGGTGCGGGTGCGCACAAGCGTCGGCGACAGCACCTGCGCCAGCGTGATGTTGGCGCGCTCGGGAAACATCGGATGATTTTCCAGCAGCGGGCCGAAACGATCGAGATCGAAGGACATCGGGTCCTTGTCGACCCAGAAGATCGCATGCGGATTGCCCATCGAGGCAACCGAGGGCGAATGCAGGACGGGATTGTCGATCGGCCCGATCTGCAGCTCGATGCGGCTGGTATCGGCAAATTCCTCGGCAAGCGGGATCTTGTCCCAGGCAAAGACGGGCGTGCCCATATCGACCGAAATCGTGCCGTCCTCGTGCTCCCTGGCATTCAGAATGCCGGCCACTGTCTGGAAGGTAAAGACGTGTCTGCCGGTTTCCGCCGCCAGCGCCTGCACGACGCAGCGCGTGCCATTGCCGCAGGCCTGCGCCTTCGTGCCATCGCAGTTCAGAATATCGATCCAGGCATCAGTGCCCTCAAGCTTCGGATCGTGGATCGCCATGATCTGGTCGAACTGGGTTGCCGGATCGGCATTGAGCGCAATCGCCGCCGCCGCGGTCACCACGTCCTTACGGCCGCGCATGTCGACGACCAGGATCTTGTTGCCAAGCCCGTTCATCCTCGCGAATTCGACCGTATTGCTCATGATGCCATATCCGTCAGTGTTTTCGAGCTGTATATGGCGGAATTGCGGGGGAATTACCAGTGGGGAGTCAAGGACGGCACTATTCAGGATTGGTCGGGGACATCCGGGCCGCCCCGATCCTTCGAGGCTTCGCCCTTTGGGCTCACACCTCAGGATGAGGCGGAGTTTGCCTCATTCTGGCGATTCATGATTTTCTTTACGATAGCCACCCCACGAGAGCGCGACCAACTCAGAAGGTCAGTCCTCATGGTGAGGAGGCCTGCAGGGCCGTCTCGAACCACGAGGACGGATGACCCGCCCGTATGACTGGAGCGAAAATCCTGCCGAGAAACCTTGACGCGATTAACTTTGAGAAAAAATCATTCGCCGTGTCGGACCACCGAAACCCCGCACGTCCTAGGCTCGTCCACTCCGTCAAACCATAGGGATTATGACCATGCCGAATACCATACGCCTGCACCGCGTCCTGGCGACCAGCCCGGAAAAGGTCTATCGCGCATTCATCGAAGCGGATGCGCTTGCCAAGTGGCTGCCGCCGAACGGCTTTGCCTGCACCGTGCATCATCTGGAGCCGAGCGTCGGCGGCACGTTCAGAATGTCGTTCCGCAACTTCACGACGGGCGAAAGCCACTCCTTCGGCGGCGATTTCCGTGAGCTGATCCCGGGCGAGCTGGTGCGTTATACCGACAAGTTCGACGACCCGAACCTGCCGGGCGAAATGGAAGTGACCGTGACGTTGAAGAAGGTCCTCGTCGGAACCGAAGTCGACATCACCCAGGCCGGCGTGCCTGACGTCATTCCGCCCGAGACCTGCTATCTCGGCTGGCAGGAATCGCTGATCAACCTGGCAAAGCTCGTCGAGCCAGAGATCAATCAGTAAGGCGCGGCGACCCGCACAAGGCTTCCGGAAACTCCTTCTCCCCTCGGGGAGAAGGTGCCGACAGGCGGATGAGGGGGAGGAGCTGCCAGGACTACGAAAGTAGCGACGTCAAGGTGGTTAGCCCCCTCATCCGACCCTTCGGGCCACCTTACCCCCAAGGGGAGAAGGAGTTTTTGGCGCAATACTCAACCAATCGGCACGTCGAAGACTTCGCCTGCCCTGAGCGGGCGAAAGCGATCCGGCTCCACACCCTCCGTCTTCAGGGCCGCATCCAGCGCGTGAACAGGCTCGTCGATCCCCTCGTCCGTCAGCTGGAAGGTCGCGAAGTGATGTCCGGCGACATAGGCGGCATTGCAGAGCTTCATGCCCTTCACCGCCTCATCCGGATTCTGGTGTTGGCCCTTCATGAACCAGCGCGGCTCGTAGGCACCGAACGGCAGGATCGCGAGGCGGAAGCCGCCATGCTTGCGGGCAGCCGCCTCGTAATTGATGCCATCGTGAAAGCCGGTGTCGCCGACATGGTAGATCTTGCCCGCTGGCGTGGTCAGCACGAAGGCCGCCCAGAGCGCCATGCGCCGGTCGCCCATGCCGCGCGCCGACCAGTGATGACAGGGCTCGACATCGATGGTCACGCCGGCCTTGAAGGCGATGCGATCACCCCAGTCGACCACGGTGATATCGGCGTCGGGAACGGCGCGACGAATGATCGTGTCGTTGCCGAGCGGCGTCACGATGTCAGGCCGATGCGCATGATGCAGGCGCGCAAGCGTGGCGACATCGAGGTGATCGTAGTGATTATGCGTCACCAGCACGAGGTCGATATGCGGCAGGTCCTCAAAGCGGATGCCGGGCGGCACGACACGCTTCGGCCCTAGGGATCGGAAGGGGCTGACCCGCTCCGACCAGACCGGATCGGTCAGGATGTTCAGCCCGGCGACCTGCACCAGCATCGAGGCATGGCCGACCATCGTCACCCGCATCTGCTCGCCGAAGACGTGCCGGTCGGGTCTTGCCGGCGGAAAGGCGCTGATGACGGGATTGGGCCAGCGCACCCGCCCGCCGCCAAGCTGCCATCTCAGCAGATCGAACGCACCGCCCGGCTCGACGCCGCCGGGATTGAAGAAGCGCTGACCGTCGAAATGATCGGAAACCGGACCCTGATAATAGGGATTCTTCTTGGCGGTGCCGGATGCGCTGGTCATGCCTTATCCGCCCTTTGCGCGCCTGTCGCCTCGCTGGACGGCATGCCGGCCTTGGCGAACCATTCTTCGGCCTCGGACGCCGTCAGCGTCTCCTCCAGCACCACATTCGCCGGCATGGCGAAAAGCTGCGGCGTGAAGAAGCTCGTATCCCACAACGCCGCACCTTCGACGGGAGGCGAAAGCAGGATGACCTGCCGGCCATCGATGCGGGCGATCGTCTCAACTGAGGCCTCGCCTGATATATCGACAGGGCCTAGTCGATCCGGCTGCACCGTCTCATAGCGCCACCACGGCTCGTCATTGCCGTCTTCGGCCACCGTCACGCAGCGCGCCATGTCGACAATGAACCTGTTGGGTGCGCGGCCGCCTGGCAGCCGCTCGCCGAAGGCGGCCTGGATCAGCGTGAACAGATGGAAGCAGTTGACGATATTGTCGTAGCGCAGACGAAAGCCCCGACGGCTTGGCAGGTGCAGCACCAGCAGATCGTCGCTGCGGCTCAAGAGCACCTGACGGACCCAGGCCGCACCCGGCGTATAATCCTGCAGCTCGGCCAGCTGCGCCATCAACGCTTTATTGCCGGCCGCAAGCTTGCGTTCTTCCGGCATGGCGGAAAGATGCGAAACCGTCGACTGGCTGAGCAGCTGGAAGGCATCGAGCAGTTGCCTTTGCCGCGGGCTCAGCTCCTTGCGGCCGGCAAAACCGTGATGGATCTGCGGCAGCCATGCCAGGTAGAGCTCCCACACGGCGGCGCCGCTGCGCTCAACCGCCCCGCCTTTCTCGATGATGGTGCCGAGCATATTGGCAAGGATCGCAGCACCCGGCGGCGGCAGGCGGCCAAGCTCGCGCGCCGCCCGCGCCACGATCTTCGGCTGCGTCGTGGCGCTCGCATAGAAGGCCTGCGCCGCCTCGTTGAAACGGGGATCGACCCGGCCGCCGGCGTAAGCGCGGCAGGCGGCGAGGAGATCGGTCAGGGCTGCATCATTCATTCGGAACTGTCTCGGGGAATCACTTGATGGCGGGGATCGATACAATAATTGGAAGACGATGGTACGGGCAAAACGACATTGATATAGCCATGTCATCAGTGCATTTCAGGCATTTCGGCCGCCTTGGGTTGACTTTGCCGGCCTTTTCCTGTTTATCGCCCGCAATCTGCGACGAGCACAAGCCTCCGAGCCACCGACCGGGACCCATAAAAGGTATAAAGAGATCCCGGAGGTCAACACCCGACAGCGCGATGCGCCCTCGGGTGCTTTTTGGCTTTGCGTCTTGTTTTCGTCATGGAAAAGCACGACGTTTCGGGCAAGGAACCGCGCATCTCCCTTTCGAGGCAAGGCCGAGAAAGATAAGGCATAGGCGCAAATCCAAAGCCCAGAGCGATCGATAAGGAAGAATTGATGTTTGAAAACCTCCAGGACCGTCTTGGTTCCATTCTGAATGGACTGACAGGCCGCGGCGCGCTTTCGGAAACCGATGTTTCCGCAGCACTTCGCGAGGTTCGCCGCGCGCTCTTGGAAGCCGACGTGGCGCTTGACGTCGTTCGCTCCTTTACCGATCGCGTCCGCGAAAAGGCCGTCGGTGCCGAGATCCTGAAGTCGATCAAGCCCGGCCAGATGGTCGTCAAGATCGTCCATGACGAGCTGATCGAAATGCTCGGCGGCGAGGGCGTCGGCATCGACCTCAACGCGCCGGCCCCGGTCGTCGTCATGATGGTCGGCCTGCAGGGCTCGGGCAAGACGACGACCACGGCGAAGATCGCCAGCCGCATGACGAGCCGCGACCGCAAGAAAGTCCTGATGGCGTCGCTCGACACGCGCCGTCCGGCAGCACAGGAACAGCTGCGCCAGCTCGGCGTGCAGACGGGTGTCGATACGCTGCCGATCATTGCCGGCCAGTCGCCGACCGATATTGCCGCCCGCGCCGTACAGGCCGCCAAGCTCGGCGGCCACGACATCGTCATCCTCGACACCGCCGGCCGTACGCATATCGACGAGCCGCTCATGGTCGAGATGGCGGACATCAAGAAGAAGTCCAATCCGCATGAAATCCTGCTGGTCGCCGATAGCTTGACCGGTCAGGACGCCGTGAACCTCGCCCGCAATTTCGACGAGCGCGTGGGGATCACCGGCCTCGTGCTGACCCGCATGGACGGCGACGGCCGCGGCGGTGCTGCCCTTTCGATGCGCGCTGTGACCGGCAAGCCGATCAAGCTGATCGGCGTCGGCGAAAAGATGGGCGAGCTGGAGGAATTCCATCCCCGCCGCATCGCCGACCGCATCCTCGGCATGGGCGACATCGTTTCGCTGGTTGAGCGGGCTGCGGAAAATATCGACGCCGAAAAGGCGGCCGCCATGGCCGCCAAGATGGCCAAGGGCAAGTTCGACCTGAACGATCTTGCCGACCAGCTCGGCCAGATGCAGAAGATGGGCGGCATGGGCGGCATCATGGGAATGATGCCCGGCATGTCCGGCATGAAGGACAAGATGGCCGCCGCCGGCCTCAACGACAAGCTTTTCGGCCGCCAGATCGCCATCATCTCCTCGATGACCAAGGCCGAGCGCGCCAACCCGGATCTCCTCAAACATTCCCGCAAGAAGCGCATCGCCGCCGGCTCCGGCACCGACGCCTCCGATATCAACAAGCTTCTGAAGATGCACCGCCAGATGGCTGATATGATGAAGATGATGGGCGGCAAGGGCAAAGGCGGCATGATGAAGCAGATGATGGGCGGCCTTGCCGGCAAGATGGGTCTCGGCGGTGGTATGGGCGGGATGCCCGACCTGTCGAACATGGACCCGAAGCAACTCGAAGCCCTGCAGAAACAGGCCGAAGCCGCCGGCCTCGGTCGTCCCGGTGGTATGCCGGGCCTCGGCGGCGGCGGTGGATTGCCAGGCCTGGGCGGCGCCAAGTTGCCGGGCCTCGGCGGTGGTTTCCCGGGGCTTCCCGGTTTGCCGAAGAAGAAGTGAGAAGGATCGAAGACCCCCATGATTGATCCAGACGTCAAGGCCCAACTGGGCAACTACCGCCAGTCGATCGACAACATCGATGCCGCACTGGTGCATATGCTGGCCGAACGCTTCCGCTGCACGAAGGAAGTGGGCGTGCTGAAGGCCAAATATGACCTGCCGCCGGCCGATCCGGCGCGCGAAGAATACCAGATCGAACGTCTGCGCCATCTGGCAAAGGACGCCAATCTGGACCCGGATTTCGCCGAGAAGTTCCTGAACTTCGTCATCAAGGAAGTCATCCGGCATCATGAACAGATCGCTGCGGATCTCAAAGGGTAACCCCCGAGCAGCCTGATCCCGAAAGGCGCAGGACGCTTTCGACAGGGATCAGGCGGCAAGAGAAAAGCAGCGCGACGTAACCATACCGCCTCAACGAAGCGGTCAAGAAAAGCCTAAGGAGTAGAAATTATGGCACTGAAAATTCGTCTCGCCCGCGGTGGCTCCAAGAAGCGCCCGTACTACCACGTTGTGATCGCCGACGCCCGTTCGCCGCGCGATGGCCGTTTCCTGGAGAAGGTCGGTTCCTGGAACCCGATGCTCGCCAAGGACGACGCCAAGCGCGTTGAACTCGACGCCGAGCGCATCAAGCATTGGCTCGACAACGGCGCGCAGCCGACCGACCGCGTTCTGCGCTTCCTCGCAGAAGCCGGCGTTGCCCAGCGCGATGCCAAGAACAACCCGGAAAAGGCAAAGCCGGGCAAGCGCGCCCAGGAACGCGCTGCTGAGAAGGCACAGAAGGCCGCTGACGCCGCTGCTGCCGCTTCTGAATAAGCAGTTCTTGTGACGATCAAAAACGGGCGGCATGGCAACATGCCGCCCGTTTTTCATTTCCCATTGGCGGATGTTCAGCCTATGAGAGAACGCAACGACAGCGCCGCGCGTCAGATATGACGCGCAAAGGTCGCTGTAGTACTTTAGATCTGCTGCATAATTCCGGGCAATCAGCGAAGAGACCATGACGACACTGCAAAATCCGGTATTGATGGCGACCATCGGCGCCGCACAGGGCCTCAAGGGCGAGGTGCGCGCCCGCGCCTATACCTCCGATCCCACAACGCTGGGCGATTACGGCCACCTGCACAGCATGGACGGCCGCAGCTTCGAAGTTCTGGAAATCCGCGAGGCCAAGAACGTGGTCGTCGTGCGCTTCCGGGGCATCAACGACCGCAACGCCGCCGAGGCGCTGAACGGGCTGGAACTCTATATCGAGCGTGACAACCTGCCGGACGAAGAGCTCGACGATGACGAATTCTTCTATACCGATCTCGAAGGTCTGGAAGCCGTCGACGACAAGGGCACCGGCTACGGGACTGTCAGCGGCATCTATGATTTCGGCGCCGGCGATCTCCTCGAGCTGAAGGGTCCGGGCAAGCGCCCGGTGCTGATCCCCTTTTCGGAAGCGGCCGTGCTCGAAATCGATCTCGAGGGCGGCAAGATCCTGATCGACCCGATGGCCGCCGGCCTGATCGACGATCCCGACGATCTCATCGGCAAGCCCGCGAAGCCGGAAAAGCCGCAAGGCAAGACGAAGAAGTGATCCTCATTGGGAAGTGACCGCGCCATGAGTTTCCGGGCGACCATCCTGACGCTTTATCCCGAGATGTTTCCCGGCCATCTCGGCACATCCCTTGCAGGCAAGGCGATGGAGCGCGGGCAATGGGCGCTCGACACCGTGCAGATCCGCGATTTTACCACCGACAAGCATCGTACCGTCGACGATACGCCCGCCGGCGGCGGCGCCGGCATGGTGCTGAAGCCGGATGTTCTTGCCCGCGCCATCGACCATGCCAGCGAAAACGACAGCCGCCCGCGCCTGCTGATGAGCCCGCGCGGCAAGCCGCTGACGCAGAAGCGCGTGCGCGAGCTCGCTGATGGCGACGGCGTCATCATCGTCTGCGGCCGCTTCGAAGGCGTCGACCAGCGTGTGATCGATGGCCGCGACCTCGAGGAAGTCTCGATCGGCGACTATATCCTCTCGGGCGGCGAGCCGGCCGCGCTGATCCTGCTCGACGCCATCGTCCGCATCCTGCCCGGCGTCATGGGCAACGACCTCTCGGGCCTGCACGAAAGCTTCGAAGGCGGCCTGTTGGAGCATCCGCACTATACCCGTCCGCAGATCTGGGAAGACCGCGAGATCCCCGCCATCCTCACCTCGGGCAACCACGCGGCCATCGCCAAATGGCAGAGGGAGAAGGCCGAAGAGCTGACGCGAGAGCGCCGGCCGGATCTGCTTGACGGGCTGCCGGGGAAATAGCAACAGCGATCCTGCCGCTGAGTGGGGTAATGGAGATGATATCCCGGTAGCGGTGGCATCCATTCTCCTAGTGCTCTTGCAAGCTGACCGTTTCCAATGTGCTTGATGACCTGATCCAGGGGCAGATTGGCAAGTCCGAGACTGGCAAGTGCAGCATCCAGGATCAGATCTATGGTGTTAAACACCAGCAGCCCATCGATACGAACCCGAATTTCACGCCCATTTGGCAACTGGAAAAGATAGAGCGACCAACAAGGGAAAGATCGTCATCGCATGAGCGATAACGGTATTCTCCAAGTCGTGAATTTGTGCATAAGCGAAAAACAGGGTTGCCTTGGCGATGTATCCGAGGATCAATGAGGACTATGATACCCATCGTTAAAACTGATCTCGGCGAGCTTTATCAAGACGACTGCCTCACAGTTATGGCTTCGATGCCGGATGGTGTGGTGGATCTGGCCTTTGCCGATCCCCCTTTCAACTTAGGTAAAGCCTACGCATCCAAGATCGATGACTCACGTCGGGATCAGGAATACCTTGCATGGTGCAAACGGTGGATCGACGAAATGATCCGCGTGCTAAAGCCAGGCGGTTCCCTCTTCCTTTACAATCTTCCCAAATGGAATCTCCCACTCGGGGCTTATGCCGGAGAGAAGGTGACGTTCCGTCACTGGATCACGGTCGATATGAAATACTCGCTACCCATAGCGAAGCGCCTTTATCCGGCTCACTACTCGTTGCTATATTTCGTCAAGGGCGACAAGCCCACAATCTTTCATCCCGATCGGCTGCCCGTCCCATGCTGCCGGCATTGCGGCGGAGAGTTGCGTGACTACGGCGGATACAAAGATAAGATGAATCCCCTTGGCGTGAGCCTTACCGATGTGTGGACCGACATACCACCGGTAAGACACGCCAAATACAAGAAGCGAGACGCCAACGCCCTTGCACTAAAGTTCATGGACCGCATCATTTCAATGGCGAGCGACCCGGGCTCGCTGATATTGGATCCCTTCGGTGGGTCCGGCACAACTTTTGTAGCAGCAGAATTGACCGGGCGCCGATGGATCGGCGCAGAACTCGAATGCACCGATATCGTCGATCGTTTCAACGCCCTGGAAGGCGACCGAGATCACCTCGCTGACATCCATTCGAACAAGAATGTTCTCTTCACGCGGGACGATCTCAAGCGCCGCAAAAAATACGGCAAGCCGCTTCCGGCCGAATACCGCATACAGAGTGACCTCGCTCCACAATGCTCGTGCCCCGAACCTGCTCAGACGGACTTGGGTTTCTGACGTCTTTCGGCTTTGACTTTGGAAGCTTTTTTGGCATTCCCATCCTTGCCCACGCTGAGGAAGGGAACCGAGGGATCATCGGTCAGCTCGTCATGCTCAACAACGGTGATGGCAAGAACCCCACTATCGATAGCATCTCCCAGCCCGTGCCACATTTCAAGGTAGCCGGACAGCTCCTGAACATTGCCAATCCGATCCGTCAGGTGCTCGTAGAGCGCCCGCGAAGGTACGATCAATACGCCGACGTCAATCAACCGATTTGCAAGCGCGATTGCCAGCTTGTTCATGCTCCGATGCGAGGAGGAGATATTTCCCGTTTCCCACTCAATGGCGAATTTCAACCCACTCGGCCCGGTCGTCAGAAAATCAAACTGACCAAATTTCGAGCCAACCGGCTCTTGATATGACTTCAACGATGGATAGAGCTTCAGTTGTGGGGGCGCGTGATCCGGGTTGAGCTCGACATTCAGCTCGGCGCGCCATCCCCCTTCTGTTGTCATGTGCTCCAGAAACCGGGCACGCAGAAAGTTCACGCCATTTCGCAGCCAGTCGCTGTCCTTCTGATCCTCGTTCTTGCGCTCTTTCCGTCGCAGCGTGAGCGTGCCTGCCCCAGCAGGATGGTCAATGCTCGCGATCGACCGCACATAGCTGTCATGCAGGAGCCGGAGGTCGGACGACCCGAGAATATTTCCCTTGTCGAAAACGATGATAGTTCGGAGCCATTTCAACGTAAAAGCTCCGGGATGCCTGTTGTTAGTGCCGCAACATCACAGCTGAGCGCGATACAGACCTGACATAGCACCGAAAACGTGATGTTGCGTTCACCGCGCTCGATACCACCCATGTAGGAGCGGTCGATGCCAGCGCGATCCGCCAGTGTCTCCTGCGTCCACTGCAGGTGCTTCCGTCTATCACGGATACGTTGGCCGAGAATCTTTAGTGCAGAGGAATTGTTCACACACCAATCATCAGTTGAAAGAGGATTATGAGTCCACGGACAAGGATCCTCATTTTGATCGAAGCAACTGGTCGGTCAGCCTATGTTGCGCCTTGGCTGATCAAGCGGTAACCGGGGCACAAGTGAATGTGAAGAAACAAAGAGGCCGGGAACGATGGAGGAGGAAAGCGGCTGAGAGAGCCACGGCAGTGCTTATAGATCGAAAGGCGCGTCCCCGGCGGCCACCAATAAACGCCACTTAATTCCGCCCCAAGGGGTGACAAAGCTGTGACAATAGGATATGTGCGCGCCGGGCATGGGAAATTTCCCATCAACCACCAAAGAAAAACAGACGTATCCGCCCCTGCCGTAACAGGCATATATCCGAGGCGAGACCTTGAAGGTCCGACCAGGGATAGAGATCGTTCAGGGCGCTCTGGCTGTTGAAGCAACAACGAGGTTGATACTATGAACATCATTCAGCAGCTGGAAGCCGAACAGGCTGCCAAGATCGAAGCCAAGCGCACGCTTCCCGAATTTTCCGCCGGCGACACCGTTCGCGTCAACGTGAAGGTCACGGAAGGCAACCGTACCCGCGTTCAGGCCTATGAAGGCGTTTGCATCGCTCGCTCCGGCGGCGGTCTGCAGGAAAACTTCACGGTCCGCAAGATCTCCTACGGCGAAGGCGTCGAGCGCGTATTCCCGGTCTACTCGCCGATGATCGAAAGCGTCGAAATCGTTCGCCGCGGTAAGGTCCGTCGCGCCAAGCTCTACTACCTGCGCGACCTGCGCGGCAAGGCCGCCCGTATCGTCGAGAACACCGGCACCCGCGCCCGCAAGCTCAACGATGCCGAGCGTCAGGCTCTGGCCGAAGAAAAGGCACGCATCGAAGCCGAGAAGGTTGCAGCCGCTCAGGCGCTCGCAGCCGAAAAGGCAGCAGCAGAAGCCGCCGAAGCAAGGGCCGCAGCCGAAGCAGCAGCTGCTGCAGCGGCAGCCGCTGAACCGGCAGCAGAATAAGCTTTCGATCCCCTCGGATCGTAGACATCAAGGCGACCTTCGGGTCGCCTTTTTCGTTCTGGGCGGTCAAGTGTGGTTGGGGCCGAAGAAATATTCTCCGCAAGCCATGGGCTTTGGTGCAGCTTTTCTATTTTTATCATCGCGACCATGGCAATAGCCTTGCCATTCGCTTTCCAACTATGACAGTTTTCCGTCGCGCTATCTGGGGAGATTTCCATGGCATTCCGTCGTTCGTTCCTTCTGGGCCTCAGCGCCCTCATGCTTGCACCCTTTGCCTCCTTCGCCGCCGATCTTCCGAACCTCAACGGCAAGACCGTCATCGTCGTCACGGAGAATGCCTATCCGCCGCTGCAATTCATCGATCCAAAGACGAACAAGGCGATCGGCTGGGAATATGACGCGATGAACGAGATCGCCAAACGCCTGAATTTCAAGGTCGAGTACCAGAACACCAGCTGGGATGCGATGATCCAGGCCGTCTCCGAAGGCCAGTACAACATCGGCATGACCGGCATCACCATCAAGGATGACCGCAAGCAGAAGGTCGACTTCTCCGATCCCTACATGCGCTCCGAGCAGTTCATGCTGGTGCGCGGCGACGAAAAGCGCTTCACCGACGCCAAGAGCTTCGCCGCCTTCAAGGACGGCCTGATCGGCGCGCAGCCGGGCACGACGCCCTTCTACACCGCCGTCTATTCGGTCCTCGACGGCAACGAGCAGAATCCGCGCATCAAGACCTTCGAAACCTTCGGCGCCACCGTACAGGCGCTGAAAACAGGCGACGTCGACATGGTGCTGACCGACGGTACCGCCGGCAAGGGCTATGTCGATGCCTCCAATGGCGGCCTGAAGCTGGTCGGCGGCCCGCTCGGCACCGAGGATTTCGGCTTCATCTTCCAGAAGGGCTCAGATCTCGTCGCCCCGGTCAATGCCGCGATCGCCAGCCTCAAGGCTGACGGCACGCTCGAGGCGCTGAACAAGAAGTGGTTCCTCGATTACAAGATGGGCCAATGAACCCCGAAGATCGATATACGGGAAGCCCGCTCTGATGGCGCCATTGGCAGGGCCGGGCGGGCACCGCGGCAAGGAAGACTTTCCCTGGTGGTTGGTCGCCCTTGCCATCCTCGGCGGCGGCGCCTCGATCGCAATTGCGGCGAATGGCCTCTACGCCCAGATCTTCTCTCTTCTGCTGAACGGCATCGGCGTCACGATCTTCGTGACGCTGGTGGCGTTTACGCTTGCCATGCTGCTCGGCCTCGCGCTTGCGCTGCTCGGCCTGTCGGATTTCCTCGTGCTGCGACAGCTCGCGCGCTTCTATATCGAGATCGTACGCGGCATCCCGATACTGGTGCTGCTCTCCTATGTTGCCTTCGTCGGCACGCCGGCCTTTGTCGCCGTCTACAATTTCATCGTCTCGCCTTTGATCTCCGCCGGCTGGACAAGCCCGCTCGTCACCCGTGACGTGCCCTTCGTCTGGCGCACGATCATCGCGCTGACCATCGCCTATTCATCCTTCATCGCCGAAATCTTCCGCGCCGGCATCCAGGCGGTCGACCAGGGCCAGATCGAAGCGGCAAAGGCTCTCGGCCTCAGCCGCTTCCAGCGCTTCCGGCTCGTCGTCTTTCCGCAGGCGATCCGCGTCATCCTGCCGCCGCTGTCGAATGATTTCATCGCCATGGTCAAGGACAGCTCGCTGGTATCCGTGCTTGGGGTTGCCGATATCAGCCAGCTCGCCAAACTCTATTACTCGGCCAATTTCCGCTATTTCGAGACGTTGTCGATCCTCGCCTTCATCTATCTGCTGCTGACGGTCGGCTTGTCGCTGCTCCTGCGGCAACTCGAATCCTGGATGCGCCGGCGCTCCGGTAGCGACCGTTCCGCCTTCCACCGCATGGCGGCCGGCCAGCCGCCGGGCGCGCAAGTCTGACGACAGGTGTAGCGGCTGCGGTCAAATGCGGAGCGTACCGTCACACCCCATCGTCGCCATTGCCGAAAGTTTTGAAAATTGATATGAGCATGGCCATGAGTAAGATCATGAGCAAAGACGGCCGTTACGTCATGGCTTTCGTGCTGCAGGACCACAAGCGCCTGCCGGCACGTTTCTTTGCGATGATTTCGGGCGCGCTCAACAGCCGACTTCGCTGATCACACCCGAGGCCGGCGGTCCTGATCCGTCAATCCCTATCTTCGACAATGCCAATATGGATCTGTAGCCATGAGCGCTCCACGCACACTTTACGATAAAATCTGGGATGACCATCTGGTCGACGCACAGGATGACGGCACCTGTCTTCTCTATATCGACCGCCATCTCGTTCATGAGGTGACGTCGCCGCAGGCATTCGAAGGCCTGCGCATGACCGGTCGAAAGGTTCACGCCCCGCAGAAGACGCTGGCTGTCGTCGACCACAACGTTCCGACGTCTGCCGATCGTCACCTCGGCATCAAGAACGAGGAAAGCCGCATCCAGGTCGAGCAGCTTGCCAAGAACGCTGCCGAGTTCGGCGTGGAGTACTACTCCGAAAACGACAAGCGCCAGGGCATCGTTCACATCATCGGCCCTGAGCAGGGCTTCACCCTGCCCGGCATGACCATCGTCTGCGGTGACAGCCATACCTCGACGCACGGCGCATTCGGCTCGCTCGCCCATGGTATCGGCACCTCCGAGGTCGAGCACGTGCTCGCCACGCAGACGCTGATCCAGAAGAAGGCCAAGAACATGCTGGTGCAGGTCGACGGCCAGCTGCCGCCTGGCGTCACCGCCAAGGACATCATCCTTGCCATCATCGGCGAAATCGGCACCGCAGGCGGCACCGGCTACGTCATCGAATATGCGGGCGAAGCCATTCGCGCACTGTCGATGGAAGGCCGCATGACCATCTGCAACATGTCGATCGAGGGAGGCGCCCGTGCCGGCCTGATCGCGCCTGATGAGATCACCTTCGAATACATCAAGGGCAAGCCGCGCTCGCCGAAGGGTGAAGCGCTGGAACAGGCGATCGCCTACTGGAAGACGCTGACGTCGGATGAAGGCGCGCATTATGACCGCATCGTCAAGCTCGACGCCGCCGCCCTGCCGCCGATCGTCTCCTGGGGCTCCTCGCCGGAAGACGTCATCTCCATCCAGGGCATCGTTCCGAACCCGGACGAGATCCAGGACGAGACCAAGCGTACATCCAAGTGGCGCGCTCTTGACTATATGGGCCTGAAGCCGGGCACGCCGATGACCGAGATCAACGTCGATCGCGTCTTCATCGGCTCCTGCACCAACGGCCGCATCGAAGACCTGCGCGCCGTTGCCAAGGTCGTCGAAGGCAAGACGGTGGCGTCGACGGTCGACGCCATGATCGTTCCGGGCTCCGGCCTCGTGAAGGAACAGGCGGAAGCCGAAGGCCTCGACAAGATTTTCAAGGCTGCCGGCTTCGACTGGCGCGAGCCTGGCTGTTCCATGTGCCTGGCCATGAACGACGACCGCCTGAAGCCGGGCGAACGCTGCGCTTCGACCTCGAACCGCAACTTCGAAGGACGTCAGGGCTTCAAGGGCCGCACGCATCTGGTCTCCCCGGCCATGGCCGCAGCCGCCGCGATCGCCGGCCACTTCGTCGATATCCGCGAGTGGAACTGATCCTCTCGAAGGCATGAATAACAAAGGGCGGCCTCGGGCCGCCCTTTTTGTTTGTGGACAGAGCAATCGCCTATGAAATGAAAGTTCACCAGGGAACCCCTTCTCCCCTCGGGGGTCCGAAGGACGGGTTGAGACCCGCGGCTCAACCCCGGTTAGGTGCCGACAGGCGGATGAGGGGGATGTCAGAAGCATGAAAGCCTTTGGCTTAAAGAAGATTGCCCCCTCATCCGACCCTTCGGGCCACCTTCTCCCCAAGGGGAGAAGGAGTCTGCCGGGCCGCAGCCTGCTGCGCCCTCTGGCTGAGCCAGACGCTGCCGATGACGACGACAATGCCGAACATCTGCATCGCACTCAGCTGCTGACCAAGCACGACCCAACCCAGAATCACCGCCGTCGTCGGGCTAAGGAAGCCGAGCGGCGAGACCACCGAAGGTTCGAGCCGTGACAGCCCCCGGAACCAGAGAATATAGGTGAGCGCCGCGCCGATCAGCCCAAGATAGGCAAAGCCCAGAATATTGGCGCCCGTCAAATGCGGCAGCGGCGGTTCGAGCAGCAGCGCCACCGGCAGCAGCAATAGGCCGCCCGCCGTCAGCTGCCATGCCGTAAAGGTCAGCGGCGAAACATCCGGCCGCCAGCGGCGGCTGAGCACCGTTCCACCGGCCATGGAAAAGGCCCCCGCAATACCAGCGACGATGCCGATCGGATCGAGCGTCGCATTCGGCGTCAAGATCAGCAGCGCAACGCCTGCAATACCGGCAATGGCGGCGACGATGGAAAGGCTGCGGATCGGCGAGCCCAGCAGCAATCGCGCCAGAACGATGACGATCAGCGGCTGAACGGAGCCAACGGTGGCGGCGACGCCACCGGGCAAGCGGTAGGCCGAAATGAACAAAAGCCACCAGAAGATAGAGAAATTCAGCGCGCCGAGAATGATGGACTTGATCCACCAGATCCCATGCGGCAGCCGCCGCACGATCAGAAGCAGAAGAAGTCCGGCGGGCAGAGCGCGCACCATGGCGACCGTGAGGGGATAGCCGGCCGGCAGCAGTTGCGTCGTCACCAGATAGGTGCTGCCCCAGATCGCCGGCGCGATGGCTGTCAGCAACAGGTCGAGATTGCGGTTCATGACTTGGCCCCAGAATTTATCTTGACCTCAAGATAATTCAAAATACCTTGACGTCAAGATAAATTTGTGGCGATGTCTCGGCATGGATCGTATCGACAAAATTCTGGAGCAATGGCGCCGTGAGCGGCCCGATCTCGACACCACGGCCATGGGTCTCTTTGGGCGCATGCGCAACCTCACGCTCCATCTCTCGCGCGAAATGGAGAAGACCTTCGGCCGCTTCAACCTGAACTCGGCGAACTTCGACATGCTGGCGACCCTGCGCCGCTCGGGCGAGCCCTATACCCTCTCCCCCAGCGACCTGATGGAGACGATGATGGTGTCATCGGGCACGATGACCAATCGCATCGATCAGCTGGAAAGGGCCGGCCTCGTCGCCCGCAGCCAGAACCCGGATGACGGCCGCAGCTTCCTGATTTCCCTGACGCCAAAGGGTTTTGACCTGATCGACGCGGCGGTGACGGCGCATGTCGAAACGCAGAGACGTTTGATCTCGACCCTTTCAGAAGGCGAGCGAAAGGCTCTTGACCGCCTGCTGCGCAATTATTTAGCCGACTTCGAATCTCGCTGATTGGTCCGAACGCCGCTCGGCGCAGACATCGCGGATACAGCCGCGCAGCCAGCGATGCGCCGGATCGGCGTCCATCCGTGGATGCCAGAGCAGCGAGATCGTCACGTCCGAAGTCGGCACCGGCAGTGCGAAACTGTGCATATCGGCCCGCAAGTTGCCCGTATAACGTTCCGGCACGCTGACGATCATGTCGGAGGCCCGCGCCAAAGCCAGCGCCGCCGAGAAACTGCCGACGATTGTCGTTATCTGCCGCTCGCGCCCAAGCCTTTCCAGCGTCTCGTCGATCTCTCCCTTCCGCAAGCCGCGCCGCGAAATGAGAATATGCTGGCCGGCGGCATAACGAGCCGGCGTCATCGGGCCCTCGCTTAGCGGGTGGCCGCGTCTCACCACGCCTATGAAGCGGTCCCGGAACAGGGCCTGCGTTCTGAGCTCCGGCCCGGTATCATCGCCCACGACGCCAGTCTCGAAATCGATCGTACCGTCGCGCAAAGGCGTGCTGTCCTTGTCCACCTTCTGCGTGAAGTAGAGCCGCACGCCGGGAGCCTGCTCCGCGATGCGAGCAATCAGCTCAGGGCCGAAATTCTCCGCGAAGCCTTCGCGGGTGCGCAAGGTGAAGATCCGCACGAGCTGCTTCAGGTTCAGCGTCTCGGAGGGCCGTAACGCCGCCTCCGCCGCCTGCACGAGTTCGCCGACACGCTCGCGCAGCTCAAGCGCCCGCGGCGTCGGCACAAGCCCGCGACCGGCCCTGACCAGCAACGGATCGCCCGTCGTCTCGCGTAGGCGGGCCAGCGCCCGGCTCATGGCGGATGGACTTAACTGCAATCGCCGCGCCGCGCGCGCGACACTGCCCTCCGTAAGAAGCGCATTCAGAGTGACGAGCAGATTGAGATCAGGCGTGGACATGGCGCCAGCATAGCATGGTTTCGCCAATACATAGCGTCAAACGCACGAATGAAGTGCAAATGCTGCGCGTTCCGCCACATCGATCAAGCGGCTACCTTTCTGCCGGGACATTTTCGACGTCGCCAGAAACGGAGCCCATATTGAAATCAATCATCGAAAGACCGGACAAGACCGATTCCAGACGCATCAAAGTCACACCCTCGGTCCGATGGGCGCTCGCCAGCCTCTGCCTCTCCATGCTGATGCCCTCGCTCGACACCAGCATCGCCAATGTCGGCCTGCCGACGCTCGCCCAGGCATTCGGCGCCTCCTTCCAGCAGGTACAGTGGATCGTGCTTGCCTATCTGCTCACCATCACGACGCTGATCGTCAGCGTCGGGCGGCTCGGCGACATTTTCGGGCGGCGACGCCTGCTGCTGATCGGAATAGCCGTCTTCACGCTTGCCTCGCTCTTCTGCGGCATGGCCCCGACGCTGCCGCTCCTGCTCGCCGCCAGAGGCCTGCAGGGCCTCGGCGCCGCCATGATGATGGCGTTGACGGTGGCGATGGTCGGTGAAACCGTGCCGAAGGAAAGGACGGGTAGCGCCATGGGCCTGCTCGGCACCATGTCCGCCATCGGAACGACACTCGGCCCGTCGCTCGGCGGCATCCTGATTGCCAGCTTCGGCTGGGAAACCATTTTCCTGGTCAATATTCCGCTTGGCATCGCGAACTTCCTGCTCGCCGCCCGCTTCCTGCCGGCGGATCGTGCGGACCGGAAAACCGCTCAGGGGCGCCTCGATGCGATCGGCACCGCGCTTCTGGCCCTGACACTGGCTGCCTATGCGCTCGCCATGACGATGGGGCACGGCAGCTTCGGCGCGCTGAATATCGGCCTGCTGTTGGCCGCAGTCTTCGGAGTGGCTCTCTTTGCGTTCACCGAGATGAAAGTGAAATCACCGCTGCTGTGCCTTTCGATGTTCCGCGATCCCTCGCTGAGCGCCGGCCTTGCCATGAGCACCCTCGTCTCGACCGTCATGATGGCGACGCTGGTGGTCGGACCCTTCTATCTCTCCCGCGCCCTCGGCTTCGATGCGGCCCATGTCGGCGCCATCATGTCCGCCGGCCCCTTGATATCGGCGTTGACAGGCATACCCGCCGGCCGCATCGTCGATCGCTTGGGCGTCAACCGCATGATCGTGACCGGTCTCATCGGCATGATTGCCGGTCTATCCTTGTTAGTCATGCTGCAAGGCAGATTCGGTGTTGCCGGCTATATCGGCCCGCTCGTCATCGTCACCGCAAACTATGCACTGTTTCAGGCTGCCAACAACACCGCGATCATGACCGACATCCGGCCAGAACAGCGCGGCGTCATCTCGGGCATGCTGAGCCTGTCGCGAAACCTCGGGCTGATAACAGGCGCATCCGTCATGGGCGCGGTCTTCACGCTGGCATCGGGAACCGCCAACGTAACCGCGGCGGCCCCGGAGGCGGTCGCGACCGGCATGCAGATCACCTTCGCGATTGGCGCCCTCGTGATCACCACAACGCTCGCGATCGCCCTCATGGGCCTGGCATTTGCAAAGCGCGCCGCGCTCGCGCAGGAAACCTCGTGAGGATCGGCAGGCAAGGATGGCGGAGGACAAGCCCGCCATCCAGTCAAACCGATCCATGGCTGCCGAATTCGGCGGAAACGAAGTCGAGGAAGCTGCGAAGCTTTGGCGTGACGCGGCGATCAGGCGCGTAAAGAATATGCAGCGGGCGCGTCGGCACGCTGTATTCGGGCAGGATTGATACCAGCGCGCCTGCCTCCAGGCTCGATCGGATGAGTTCGAACGGCTGCAGGATGATGCCGATCCCCGCCAGCGCCGCCTGCAGCAGCGCCTCGCCATTATCGATCATCAACCGGCCGGAGATCGGAATGCTTATATTTCCGTCCGGCCCTTCGAAATCCCAATGGGTCCTCAACATTGTATGCGAGAAGATCAGGCACTCGTGATCCCTGAGATCATCCGGCCTGGAGGGGGCACCGTGCGCATGCAGATAGCCCGGCGCGGCGCAGATCACCAGTCGATACGGGTCAAGACGGCGGGCGATCAGGCCGCTGTCCGCAAGTTCGCCGACGCGAAACACCGCGTCATAGCCCTCGTCGATCAGATCCACCATGCGGTTCGACAGCGACAGCTCTATCGAAACCTCGGAATGCGCGCTGAGATATTTGGGAAGCTTCGGTGCGAGCGCATGAATTCCGAATGAGACGGGAGCATTGACCTTCAACCTTCCGCGCGGCACGGCGCGTGTCTCGGCCGCCAGCGCCTCAGCGGCCTCGACCTCGGCCAAAATATTCCGCGAGCGCTCATAGAACTGACTGCCGATCTCTGTCAGGTGCTGGCGACGAGTGGTTCGATTGAGAAGTCGAACGCCTAGATGCTGTTCGAGAAATTGCACGTGCTTGCCGACGAGCTGCGGCGACATGTTCAATGCATCGGCAGCAGCGCTGAACGAGCCGAATTCGACGGCCTTGACGAAGATGCTCATGCTGGAGAAACGATCCATTAGAAATATTCCATTTCAAGTATAGCCCCATATAGCTTATTTATCCCAATATGGCGATAATAGTATCTATTCGTCAGCAACAACAAGGAGCTGACGACCATGAAAATCGCTGTCATTGGTACTGGAAATATGGGAGCGGGCCTGGCACGCTTGCTGGCTGGAACGGGTTCGGACGTGGTGATCGGCCATCGCGATCCGGCAAAGGCGGCCGCATTTGCCGCGGAGCTGGGCACCAACGTCGAAGCGGGTGGGATTGCCGCCGCCGTCAAGCTCGCGGACATCGTCATATTGGCGCTGCCCTATGGCGTCGTGGCCGACGCCCTCAGGGAAGCCGGCAATCTCGAGGGAAAGATACTGATCGATATCAGCAATCCGGTCACCGCAGATTTCCGCGGTCTCGTTGTCGGCCACTCGACGTCGGCCGCCGAAGAAATTCAGGCGCTCGCGCCCGAGGCAACGGTGGTGAAGGCATTCAACACCATTTTCTCGCAGCTGCTGCCTGCCGAGGGGCGTAAGGGCAAGGCGCTACAGGTCTTCGTCGCCGGCGATAATGAGAAGGCCAAGGAGGCTGTATCCCGCCTCGCTCAATCCATCGGCTTCGAACCTGTCGATGCAGGTCCGCTCTCCAATGCCCGCTTTATCGAGCCCATCGGCGAGATGAACATTCATTTCGGCTTCTTCCTCGGCAAAGGCCCATCCGTGGCGCCTGCCTGGATTCAGCTCTGAGCGCATTCGGCAGCATGGAGACGAAAAAGGCCCGAGGCGAGAGCTTTGGGCCCTTTTGATAGCTGAACTTCCTCTGGAGCCGATATCAGAAGCTGGCCGTCATCGGGTCCGGGCCGATGCGACCACTGGCCGAATCGAGCTTGGCAATCTCGGCCAGATCGTCGCTATCCAGCTTGAAATCGAAAACCCTAAGATTTTCCTCGATGCGGCTCGGCGTCACCGATTTCGGGATGACGATCAGGCCGTTGTCGATGTGCCAGCGGATGATGACCTGCGCCGGCGTGCGGCCATGCTTTTGGGCGACATTGCCGATCACGGCATTGGTGAGAAGCTTGCCCTGGCCGAGCGGGCTCCAGGACTCGGTCTTGATGCCGAGCCTGTCATGCACGTCGCGAAGCGCCTTCTGCTGGAAGGTCGGATGCAGCTCGATCTGGTTGAGAACAGGCGTGACGCCCGTCTCGCCGATGATGCGGTCGAGATGCGCCTCGGCAAAATTGGAAACGCCGATCGAGCGGACCCGCCCTTCTTCCTTGAGGCGAACGAAGGCCTTCCAGGTGTCAAGATAGCGGTTGCGGTGCGGCGACGGCCAGTGGATGAGGTAAAGATCGACATAATCCGTACCGAGACGCTTCAGGCTTCCTTCGAAAGCCTTCAACGTGGAATCGAAGCCCTGCGCCTCGTTCCAGAGCTTGGTGGTCAGATAAATGTCCGCGCGAGCGACGCCGGATTGGCGCATGCCTTCGCCGACACCATCCTCATTGGCATAGATGGCAGCGGTATCGACGTGGCGATAGCCGGCTTTCAAAGCCGTGTTGACCGCCATCGGCGCGACGTTTTCCGGGGTTTGCCAGACGCCGAGGCCGACTTGCGGAATGGAATTGCCGTCATTGAACGTGATTGTCGGTTGCGTGGTCACGGTAAGTCTCCAAAGGATGAAAAGTGGGTGAAGTGAAGGCGTGATTTAAATTCTGAAAGGAAAGGGGTGGACCAGATCCGCGCAGGCGCGCCGGTCGAAAACCCATATAGTGGAGAATGTTGGGATTTTAACCCTGATCATTCGCTCAGACAACCCGGATGGCGGTTCCCTTGCGCAGCAGCGGCAGGATGCGTCGCATGTGGCCAAGGCTGACCGCGATACACCCGGCCGTCGGCTCATAGCCAGGCCTGATCAGGTGGAAGAAGATCGCCGAACCTCGATGGCGCCGGCGCGAACGCACATTCCAGTCGAGCACTAGGCAGATATCATAGAGGCCGTCGCTCCGCCGCAACTCCTCGTGGCTCGGCTTGAAGGGAGCCTTCACCAGCCTGTTGTAGTTGGGATTATCGGGCTGATCGCACCAGAGCATATTCGTGCGGATGCGCCGCATCGGCAGGGCCGTACTCATGAGGCGGACCCGATCGCCGCGCATGAAGCCGTAGAGCAGCTTCATGTCCGCAATCGGCGTCGCACCGTCCCCTTCCCGCTTCACGATGCTGCGCCCGGATCGGCCGATCGCTGCCGGCACGGTCAAGGGCCCCACCTGCACCAGGGCCCGTGTCTTCTTGCCCGGCGCGGGACGCACGACGATCGTCGAAGCTGTTCGCCTGGCCCCCGCCCTTGTCTTTTGCATTTTCCTCACATGTTTTTGCTTTGCGCGTGATTTCATTTGAAATCATAGCAGTTTCAACCAAACGACCAAGCCTGAGCCGCGTCGCGACTTGCTAAAAATGCAATTTGGCGTAGGACTTAGGTGGGATTAGAACGAGGACCCGAACGGCATGACTGCACGCACCATTCTCCTGGTGGACGATGACAACGACTTGCGCGAGATGTTGGTCGAGCAATTATCGCTTTATGAGGAATTCACTGTTCTGCAGGAGGCGACTGCCGGAAAGGGTGTGCAGACCGCGCGCACCGTGCCCGTCGATCTCCTCATCATGGATGTCGGCCTGCCCGATATGGACGGCCGCGAAGCCGTGAAGCTGCTGCGCAAGAACGGTTTCAAGCCGCCGATCATCATGCTGACGGGTCACGACACGGATTCCGACACCATCCTCGGCCTCGAAGCCGGCGCCAACGATTATGTGACGAAGCCTTTTCGCTTCGCCGTGCTTTTGGCCCGCATCCGCGCGCAGTTGCGCCAGCACGAGCAGAGTGAGGATGCGACCTTCACTGTAGGACGCTATCTCTTCAAGCCAAGCCAGAAGCTGCTCACCACCGAAGACGGGCAGAAGATCCGCCTGACGGAAAAGGAAGCGGCTATCATCCGCTATCTCTATCGCGCCGACCAGAAGGTTGTGACCCGCGATATCCTGCTGGAAGAAGTTTGGGGCTACAATTCCGGCGTCACCACCCACACGCTCGAAACCCATGTCTACCGCCTTCGCCAGAAGATCGAGCGCGACCCTTCCAATGCCGAGATCCTGGTGACGGAAAACGGCGGCTACAAGATCATTCCGTAGGCGATCGATGGCGCTGAACGACGATATCCGACTGCTGTCGCAACTGCCGCTGTTTCACGGCATGGGCGATGAGCCGTTGCGGCTGATCGCCTTCGGCGCCGATCGTCGCCATGTGAACGAGGGCCAGACGCTTTTCCGGGAAAAATCGCCCGCCGAATGTGCCTATGTCGTCACGCGCGGCAGTTTCGAGCTCAGCACCATCGATGGCACCGGCCAGAAGCAGGTCGAGGCGGTGGTCCAGGCAGGCACCATGCTTTCGGAGTTGGCGATGGTGACGCTGGTGGAGCGGAAATATACGGCTGTTGCCGCCGAGGAAGCCGACGTGATCCGCATCACCCGCGCTCTCTTCCACCGGCTGATCGAGGAATATCCGGACGCCGGGCTGCTGATCCAGAACCGCATCCGCGAAAACTTTGCCGCCCTTGCCCGGCAAGCGGCCGCACTTCTCGGCCGCTTTTCCTGACGTTCACCGACGACCGGCTTCAGGACAATGACTTTACGAGCAAGACCGTCGTCAGTCCGCTATCCCAATCTTCATCCGGATAGCGGTCAATCTCGCGATAACCTAGGGTTGCATAGAAGGCTTGGCTGGGATGATTGAATGTATCGGTTTCCAGCCGTGCCGTGGCAAAGCCGGCAGCGGCAATCTGCTTCTCCGCATGGTCCATCAGGCGTCGTCCTATTCCGCGTCGGGCATGCGCTGAATGCACGTGGAGGGCATGCACGAAGTCGTCCTCCCAATCGACAAAGCCGACGACCTCACCGGCAACCTCGGCCACCCAGAATTGAAGCCCGCGCATATCCACATAGGCAGCAGGTTTTTCCTCCTGAATAAACGCCTGCGCAGCGGTCTCGGTGATATTAGGCCGCCAGGTGCTGTTGAACGTATCGTGAAGAACATCGCTCAGGTGGGCCATGTCTTCCCGGCGCGCTGCCCGAAGGATGAGATCTCTATTTCCACTCATGATAGCAGGATAGACCTACCGGCGGATCGAATCCAGCGCTTGGTGCCCTCGTTTGACGGCAGCCCGCAGATCGATCGCAGAGCGGAAGACTCCGCCTATTCTATCCGCTAGAGATCGAAATGCGCCGTTACCG
Organism: Rhizobium sp. NPDC090279; assembly: GCF_044769665.1. Classification (NCBI taxonomy): domain Bacteria; kingdom Pseudomonadati; phylum Pseudomonadota; class Alphaproteobacteria; order Hyphomicrobiales; family Rhizobiaceae; genus Rhizobium; species Rhizobium sp. NPDC090279. The sequence continues at coordinate 194,143 of NZ_JBIVYI010000007.1, forward strand.
GCACATGGTCGGACGGACGATCCCAACCGCGCGCCGCCTTCAGGATCTCGATCCGCTGCAGGTGCGGGCCAAGGTCGGATGACGACCAGATGTGGTCGAGGCGGCGGCCGCGATCGGCAGCCTCCCAATCCTTGGCGCGATAGCTCCACCACGTATAGAGCTTCTCGCTGTCAGGCACCTGCTGGCGCATCAGGTCGAGCCAGGAGCCGCGCTTCATCACCTCGATCAAGCCGTCGGTCTCGATCGGCGTATGGCTGACGATCTTCAACAGCTGCTTGTGCGACCAGACGTCATGTTCCAGCGGCGCGATGTTGAGATCGCCGACGAGGATTGCAGAGGTGTTCTGCTCGGCATTCGCATGCAGCTTCTTCATCTCCTCGATGAAATCGAGCTTGTGGCCGAATTTCGGATTGATGCTGCGGTCCGGCTCGTCGCCGCCGGCCGGAACGTAGAAATTGTGCAGACGGATGCGCCGGCCGCCGCGCTCGAAGATCGCCGAAATATGCCTGCTGTCGCCGACATTGCAGTAATCCTGGCGATGATCCTCCGTCAGAGGAAAGCGCGAGGCGATTGCGACGCCATGATAGCCCTTCTGGCCGTGGATGATGATATGCTCGTAGCCAAGCGCTCTAAGAGGCGCATAGGGAAAAAGCTCGTTCGGAACCTTGGTTTCCTGCAGGCAGAGAATGTCGGGCCGGGCCTGCATGACGAACTGCTCGACGATGGGCATGCGCAGCCGCACCGAGTTGATGTTCCAGGTCGCTATCGAAAATCCCATGCCCAAACCTTCCCCTTAGAGCAATTCCAGGAAAAGTGCGCAGCGGTTTTCCGGCCGGAATTGAGTGAAAACAGACAGCTGGAGCGGCCCGGCGATTCCGTGAAACGCTAAACAGCTCTAGTCAGACTAAGGCTTTAGACCGGCTGCGCGCGAAAGAAAAGCGCCATTCAGCGCTTCCCTTGCCACCGAGGATGGAGATGTCGATCAGCGTATGTAATCGATGCGGAAAACGCTGTCGTCGAAGGACACATTGGTCTTGACGTTGTTGATGATGACGTCGGTCGTCTTGCCCTGCGGATCGATGACGGTCCATTGACGCAGGTCGTAAGTCTTTGAATCGAAGATCATCGTGATGGTGGAATCACCGAAGACGGTGCGGTTGCCGAGCGTGATCTTGGTCAAATCCGGCTGCGAATCGACATTGCGCACCATGTCGGCGGAAAGGTCGATCTTGTTGGCTAGCAAAAGGCTCAGCGGCGTTTTCGACAGCTGATACATGTTCTTCGTATTCGTCTGGTCGTTGACGACCTGCACGTTGTTGCCATCGCAGATGACGCGCATGCGGGATGGCGGATCGTAGTTGAAGCGCATCTTGCCCGGGCGCAGAATGAAAAACGCACCGCTCATCTGGTCACCGCGCGGCCCGATCTGCAGGAAGCCCCCCTTCATCGACTTGATGGACGAAAAGTGATCGGCGATAGCCTGGGCGATGTTGGGATTGAGGGTGGCTGGAGCTGCCTGGGCCTGGGCTTGCGCAAAGGCCGAAACGGGCAGAACGCCTGCCGCACCGACCGCGACCACGGCGCCGAGGAAATGCCGGCGGGTCAGGGAAAGTCGGTTGGACGGCTGCGCATCAAACTTTGTCATCGAATTCTCCTTCATGCTTTGTCCATGGCGCGCAAAATCGGCGTCTTCATGGCGCAACGGCCTATGGCCGGTAAGGGTCTGCGATCAAATTTCCCTGAACATGGCCGGGATGTGCGGCACAGAAAGACGGGCTGCCTCAGCGATCGAGAATATCGGCTTCGGTCGGAACGAGAATTTCGCGCTTGCCGGCATGGTTCGCCGGGCCGATCAGGCCTTCCTGCTCCATGCGCTCGATCAGCGACGCCGCACGGTTGTAGCCGATGCCGAGGCGCCGCTGGATATAGGATGTCGAGGCCTTGCCGTCGCGCAGCACGATCGCAACCGCCTGGTCGTAGGGGTCTTCCGAGTCGGAAAGATTGGAGGTGCCGACCGGACCGTGACCGTCTTCGTCCTCGTCGTCATCGGCAGTGATCGCTTCGAGATATTGCGGCGAGCCCTGCGTCTTCAGATAGGCGACGATATCCTCCACCTCGCCATCGGAGACGAAGGGGCCGTGGACGCGCTGGATGCGGCCGCCGCCGGCCATGTAGAGCATGTCGCCCATGCCGAGCAGCTGTTCCGCACCCTGCTCGCCGAGGATGGTTCGGCTGTCGATCTTCGACGTCACCTGGAAGGAGATGCGGGTCGGGAAGTTCGCCTTGATCGTGCCGGTGATGACGTCGACGGATGGACGCTGCGTCGCCATGATGACATGGATGCCGGCGGCACGCGCCATCTGTGCCAGGCGCTGCACCGCGCCTTCGATATCCTTGCCGGCGACCATCATCAGGTCGGCCATTTCGTCGATGATGACGACGATATAGGGCATCGGCTTCAGGTCGAATTCTTCCGTCTCGTAGATCGCCTCGCCCGTGTGGCGGTCGAAACCGGTCTGCACGGTCCGGCTGATCGCCTCGCCCTTGGCGACGGCCTGCTCGACGCGCGTATTGAAACCATCGATATTGCGAACGCCGATCTTCGACATCTTCTTGTAACGCTCTTCCATCTCGCGGACGGTCCATTTGAGCGCAACGACCGCCTTTTTCGGGTCGGTGACGACGGGCGACAGCAAATGCGGGATACCGTCATAGACTGACAGCTCCAGCATCTTCGGATCGATCATGATCAGGCGGCATTGCTCCGGCGTCATGCGATAGAGCAGCGACAGGATCATCGTATTGATGGCGACGGACTTGCCCGAGCCGGTGGTGCCGGCTACGAGCAGATGCGGCATCTTGGCGAGATCGGCGATCACGGGCTCGCCGCCGATCGTCTTGCCGAGCGACATGGCAAGCTTGGCCTTGGAGGTCTCGAAATCGCGGCTGGCGACGAGTTCGCGCAGATAGACCGTCTCGCGCGTCGAGTTCGGCAGTTCGATGCCGATGGCATTGCGGCCGGGAACGACCGCGACGCGGGCAGCAATCGCGCTCATCGAGCGGGCGATATCGTCGGCAAGACCGATGACGCGGGACGACTTGATGCCGGGCGCCGGCTCCAGTTCGTAGAGCGTGACAACCGGGCCGGGACGGACATGGATGATCTCGCCCTTGACGCCGAAATCCTCGAGGACGCCTTCGAGCATGCGGGCATTCTGCTCCAGCGCATCGGCCGAGAGCGTCGCATCGCGGGCGACGGCCTTCGGCTCGGCAAGCAGGTGGACGGCGGGAAGCTGGAATCCGTAGGGACGGATGAAGGAGGTCTGCGCCTCCCGTTCGGCCCGCGCACCCGGCTTCGGACGCGGTGCGGCTGCAGTGACGCGATGGCCGGCGGCGGTAGCCTTCGGCGCAGCCGGGGTCAGCGGCCAATCCTCTTCCTCATCGTCGGGCAGGATATCAGCCGGGCGCCGCGGATCGCGGTCATAGATCGAATCCTCGTCATCATCCTCGTCATCGCCGAGGCTGATCGAGGGCGCGGAAACAAGGCGGCGCGCTGCCGGGCCGTCCATGGACGGATCGAGACGGTCGCCGCGCGCCACCGGCGCCTTGGCGCGCACCGGCTCGTTCAGCGTACCGAATTCGTCGTCATTGAAATCATAGGGCGCATCGAAGGCATGGTCGCGGCGCTTGCGCGGCCCCATGCCGAACAGCCGGCGAAGGCGGGCCTGCGTGTTGTACCAAGCATGCATGATGGCGCCGAAGGCCATGAAATTGCTGAGGAAGCTGCCGCGGTCGTCGTCCTCGTCCGCATCGCCCACCCGGCGAGCACGGCTGCGGGTTTCCTCGTAATCGTCCTCATCCTCCTCGTCTTCCACAAGGTTTTCGCCGATGACGCCAGCGGCAAAGAGCATGAGCCAGATGGCCGGAACGGCAAGAACCGAACCGATGATGATGGCGACGATGCCGCTCGGATAGGTGCCGATGAAGAGCGCCGGAAGGCGCAGCAGAAGATCACCGACGACACCACCGATCCCGTTCGGGATGGGCCAGGTCGGCGGCGCTGGAAAGCAGGCGATGGAGCCGGCTGCGACGATGCAGCCGCCCAGCCAGGCGCCGAGGCGCGAAGGCACGCGATGAAGCTTGCGGTTGGTAATCAGCGCCAAGGCCCAGGCGGCGACGGGCAGCATTGCCAGAACCGAGGCAAGGCCAAGCGACTGCATCATGATGTCGGCAAAGGCAGCACCCGGAAAACCGAGCAGATTGGTTGGCGCATTGGCGGTTGCGTAGGAGTAGCTGGGGTCCATGACGTTCCATGTCGCCAGCGCCGCAACGGCGAGCGCCAGCAGGAACAGTATCGCAAAGCCTGTCAGGCCCTTGACCTGACGCCAAACCACGCTCGATAGCGATAAGCGGTCGGGGCGACCGCTCAACGCCGCCGAATTGCTTCTGCCCATGATATCCAGCCCCGTTCCGTATCCAAAGCGCAAGCGAATCGGTCTATGCCCACTCGCCGGCAGGTTAGCCCTACCTAATCAGAGGAGGGTTAATGGCATGTTAACCATGCAGGCCAACCCCGGGAATCGCCGGCTTTTGCAGCTGGATATCGTTGCATCAACGAAAAGGGCCCGAACCGAGGTCCGGGCCAAGGGCGGCCTATTTGCGATGAAATAGGACGCGACGGGATGTTGAGCGAAACCGGAGGCGATGCTCCGGTTTCGCAAGCTTCGATCAGGAATTGTGGTAGGCGGCTTCGCCGTGCGAGGCGAGGTCGAGACCTTCGCGCTCGGCTTCCGGAGCGACGCGCAGGCCGATGATGACGTCGACGACCTTGTAGAGGATCGCAGAGCCGATACCGCACCACAGGATGGTGGTGACGACCGCGGTCAGCTGGACCACGACCTGGCTGCCCATGGTGACGCCATCGGCATAACCGACACCGCCGAGCGAGGCGCTGGCGAAGATGCCAGTCGCGATGGCGCCGAAGATGCCGCCAATGCAGTGTACGCCGAAGACGTCAGCCGTATCGTCGTAGCCGAACTTGTTCTTGACGACCGAGACGAAGAAGTAGCACAGCGGCGAGACGATCAGGCCCATGACGATCGCGCCCATCGGACCGGCGATACCGGCGGCAGGCGTGATGGCGACGAGGCCGGCAACCATGCCCGAAGCGCCGCCGAGCATGGACGCCTTGCCGCGGGTGAAGGTTTCAACCAGCGACCAGGAGATGATGGCGGCGGCAGTTGCGACGAAGGTGTTGACGGTTGCGAGCATCGCGCCGCCGGAAGCTTCGAGGTTCGAGCCGGCATTGAAGCCGAACCAGCCGACCCAGAGCATCGAAGCGCCGACCATGGTCAGCGTCATGGAATGGGGAGCCATCATGTCCTTGCCGAAGCCGACGCGCTTGCCGACGAGAATGGCGCCGACGAAGCCGGCAATACCGGCATTGATGTGAACGACGGTGCCGCCTGCGAAGTCGAGAGCGCCCATCTTGAAGAGCATGCCGTTCGAATCCCAGACCATGTGAGCGATCGGGAAGTAGACGAAGGTCGCCCACAGCGCGCAGAAGAGCACGGCAGCGCCGAACTTGATGCGCTCGGCAAAGGCGCCGATGATCAGCGCCGGCGTGATGGCGGCAAAGGTCATCTGGAACAGCATGAAGATGAATTCAGGAATGACGACGCCCTTGGAGAAGGTTGCAGCCGTCGTCGAGGTCGAGACGCCCGACAGGAACATCTTGGCCGTGCCGCCCCAATAGGGGCTGGAGCCGCCGCCGAAAGCGAAGGAATAGCCGTAGAGAACCCAGAGGATCATCACGACGGCGCCGACCATCGTGCACTGCATCAGAACCGAAAGCATGTTCTTCGAACGGACCAGGCCGCCATAGAACAGCGCAAGACCCGGCACGAGCATGAAGAGCACGAGAATGGTGGAGATGAACATGAAGGCGGTATCGCCCTTGTCCGGAACCGGCGTGGCGGCGGTCGCAGCCGCGGCAGCCGGAGCGGCGTCCTGGGCGAAAGCGATCGCCGGCGCAAGCAAGGCCGCAGAAAGCGCGCCCACCCGAGTCAAGGTGGAGGAAAGCTTGGAAAATGACATGCAAATAACTCCCTGATCCGCCGTGTCTTACAGCGCTTCTGAATCGGTTTCGCCCGTACGGATGCGCACGGCATGGTCAATGGAATAGACAAAGATCTTGCCGTCGCCGATCTGGCCGGTCTTGGCGGCCGACGCGATGGCCTCGACGGCCTTGTCGACGGTTTCGGATGCGACCGCGACCTCGATCTTCAGCTTCGGCAGGAAGCTGACGGCATATTCGGTGCCGCGATAGATCTCGGTATGCCCCTTCTGGCGCCCGTAGCCCTTCACTTCGGTCACAGTCAGGCCCTGGATGCCGACAGCCGTGAGGGCTTCACGGACCTCATCGAGCTTGAACGGCTTGATAATGGCCATCACAATTTTCATCTGGTTTCCCATCCTTTGTTAGCCTCGGCACGGAGCCGACTCTCCTTGCCGCCGACGAGTGTTTCTGCAGCGACTGGGCATACACATTCAAAGGACGTGCCAGATTCGTGACACATTTATAACATATTGAAATTTAACAATTTTATTGAGAATACCCAATAAAGCAGCATTTCTCGTCGCGAGAACGGCACAAATAAAGTGCAAATTTATAAGTTTGCCGTTTATTTAATCATTTGCCTTTTTACGAATCAGGCCTTCCTGCGCCACCGACGCAATCAGAACACCGGATCGCGTAAACAGGCTGCCGCGCGTAAATCCGCGCGCGCCGGAGGCGCTGGGGCTTTCCTGGCTGTAGAGCAGCCAGTCATCGAGCTTGAACGGGCGATGAAACCACATGGCATGGTCGAGGCTCGCCACCTGGACGCTCGGGTCGAGAACCGATGTGCCATGCGCATTCAGCGAAACATCAAGCAGCGTCATGTCGGAGAGATAGGCGAGTACGGCATTCTGATAGAGCCGGTCATCCGGCACGGGTCCGGTCAGGCGGACCCAGATATTCTGCCGCTGGCTCGGCTGCGCGCGTGAGAAATAGCTCTCGATCGAGACCGGCCTGATTTCGACCGCACGCTTGCGCTCCCAGTAGCGGCGCACATTTTCGGGCGCATGGGCGAGATAGCGCTGCTTCACCTGTTCCTCGTCCATCAACTCCTCCGGCATCGGCACGTCGGGCATCTCTATCTGATGATCGAAGCCGGGCTCGTCGACCTGGAAGGAGGCCGTCAGCGCGAAGATCGCCTTGCCGTGCTGGACCGCCAGCACTCGCCGCGTGTTGAAGCTCGAACCATCGCGCAGGCGATCGACCTGATAGAGGATCGGCACCGAGGGATCGCCGGGCAGCATGAAATAGGCATGCAGCGAATGCGCGAACCGATCGCCATCAACGGTTCTCTGCGCCGCCATCAGCGCCTGGCCGATGACCTGCCCGCCGAAGACGCGCTGCCAACCGACCTGCGGGCTGCTGCCGCGAAACAGGTTCATCTCGATCGTTTCGAGATCGAGCGTCGCAAGCACGACCTCCATCGGGGTGGGCTTCTCGGTCTCTCGCGACATTTTGCTTGAACTCCAATGGTAGGAACCACGAACAGGATGTTCTATATAGAACAGGACGTGACAGTAGGACACAGGGAAGCGCTATGTTGGACATGCTGGTAGTGGGTGGCGGATATGTGGGTCTTGCCGCCGCGGTCGCGGTCAAGCAGGCGGCTCCCCACCTCGACGTCATGATCGTGGAAGCCGCGCCCGAAACCGTGTGGAAGAAGGATATGCGGGCATCGGCGGTGATCGCGGCCGCCTCGAAGATGCTCGACGTCCTCGGTGTCTGGAACGAGATCGCGCCGGAGGCTGAGCCGATCACCCGCATGATCGTTACCGATTCGCGCACCGGCGATCCCGTGCGTCCGGTTTTCCTCACTTTCGACGGCGAAGTGGCGGAAGGCCAGCCTTTCGCCCATATGGTGCCGAACCTCGCCATGGTCGGTGCCTTGCGCGGCGCCTGCGAGCGTCTCGGCATCACCATCAGGCATGGGCTCAGCGCCACCGGATTCGTGACCGACGATAGCAAGACGATGCTGACCCTCTCGGATGGCAACACGCTGGAAACGCGACTTCTGGTCGCCTGCGACGGCGTGCGCTCCAAGCTGCGCGACATGGCCGGCATCAAGACCGTCAACTGGGATTACGGCCAGTCCGGCATCGTCGTGACAGTCGAGCACGAGCGCCCGCATGGCGGCTGCGCCGAGGAACATTTCCTGCCCTCCGGCCCCTTCGCCATTCTGCCGCTGAAGAACAATCGCTCCTCGCTCGTCTGGACGGAGCGCACCTCCAATGCCGAACGGCTGGTCGCCTCGGACGATCTGCTCTTCGAAGAGGAACTGGAGCGCCGCTTCGGCCACAAGCTCGGCACGCTCACCACCATCGGCGAGCGCCGAGCCTTCCCGCTCGGCCTGACGCTTGCCCGCGACTTCGTCGCGCCGCGCTTTGCGCTAGCCGGCGACGCCGCCCACGGCATCCACCCGATCTCAGGCCAGGGCCTCAATCTCGGTTTCAAGGATGTGGCGGCATTGGCCGAAACCATCGTCGAGGCCGACCGCCTCGGCCTCGATATCGGCTCGATCAATACGCTCGAGCGCTACCAGACCTGGCGCCGCTTCGACACCTTCCGGATGGGGGTGACGACCGACGTGCTGAACCGGCTGTTCTCCAACGACAACACACCGCTTCGCATCGCCCGCGACTTCGGGCTTGGGATCGTCGACCGCCTGCCAAGCCTTAAATCCTTCTTCATCGGCCAGGCGGCGGGTACGACTGCTAGGGACAATCCGCGGCTGCTTGCCGGCGAGGCGATTTGAGCAGCCGAGGAATTTGAAGGGGTGTAATTCGCCGCAGACGTCTGCCACTAGGGCCGTGAGCGGACTGACCGCTGCTAGGACCTCCAAAAACGGATAGCGGGCACTCGCCCTTGCCACGGAGTTCGGGAATTGGGCGGGTTAAACCGGGCATAGTAGTGAGCTCCGGCAGCCAGAGTCGTTTTCCGCCGTATAAACTAAGCTTTACCCGACTGGTCATAATTTTGATTGTCGTAGCACACAACTGCGTAGCAACCCTATTAAACTGGGACGCTACTTGGGTTTGATGACCGCACTATCTGAACAGACTACGATCTTACGAGCACCGTTAGTGAGCGCGACATACAGATCCTGTGCCGAGAAGGAAGAGGTGTCCAGCAGCACCGCGACATCGGCCTCGAGCCCCCTTTAAGAGCAGAGTACTTACCACAGCTCAGCCCTTTATCTAAGACCACCCCCTTTGCATGGATCACTCATTTGTCGAACCATCCACAGGCTCGGCGGCATCTGCGGCGCCATGTGGACCAACGGCATCGCCAACTGGGGCAGTACGGGGTAGCCATTTGGTATTAAACAGTTCGTCTACCTTGCGCGAGTTTTCGGCCAAGTCGGCGTCCTCGTGCCACTTCTCCGTCAAGGGCAGCAAGGCGTCGACCGGCGCAGTCGTGTTGATATTGTCCACGATGACGTACCACCGATCCCGCTTGGAATCATATTTGTGCTTCTGGCCGATCGCTTCAGCGGCGATTCGAATTTTATCATTCATGGCCCTGCAGACCAGATAGGTGAAGCCACCCGATTCCGTCAAAATCGAGAACGACTTCATCTGCTTGCCCGCCGCGACCTCCTTCCGGATGGTTCCCACTGTCTTGGCGATATCTGTCAGCGAGCCATAAGAGAAATCATAGAGGTCGATCACGACCGAAGCTAGTTCGGGCGGCGCCGTCTTCAGGCTCTTGAAGAGGTCGGAAATGATCGGAATGTCCAACCGCTCAAGGATGCTGACGGGACGGACCGGCCTCGCACCAATATCCTGCGGCAACATGAAGTCCTCCACGATCTCCGCGAAATCCTTCTGCAGGGTCATGAAATCATACTCAGAGTCCATCACCAGCTTGTATTTCAAATGGTAGCCGAGAAAGTTGTATTCGCTGTCGGAGTGCACTTTGTCGAACACGTCCGAGCGGCATTTCAGGTAGTAGAGAAACTCGATCGGCGTCGGCAGCATGCGGGCTACGCAATCGAGAACGCCCAGGTCCCAGATGACGGGCGCGATCCTTTCGCTGCGCTTGAGCATAATATTGGAAAGGAATGTCGCTGCGGGAAAGGCGTCGCTTAGCACCACGGCCGGAAATGTCCGCACCGTTGTTGGGAACACAAGCGTCTTACCTTCTTTGGTTTTGCATTCCGCTCCGGCCTGGATCAGTTCGGCAAATTCGTAAGCTTGCCGATATGGATCTTGAATGGCCCGTTCGAAGTCATTCGCAAGGGCTTCTTCATCACCCGCTCTTGCCTTCAATGTCACACGCTTGGACTTAGCCTGCACGACGATCACGAACTCGCCGTAGACGACGAGCGCATCGGCTTCGCCCGCTGTCTTCTTTTTGCTCGGCTGGATAATAACGTTCTCAAAAACATTAGCTGGGCCAAACACGGAGCGGAGCAGATCGGCCGTCGCCCGTTCCAGAAAGATGCCCCTATGCTGGGCCGCTATGTCAAGATAATCGGGATCGGCCATCATCCAATAGGTCGGGCTTTCATATACGCTCTCAAGTAGCCGGTAGGCGTTGGGCGCGTAGAGATGTTCGCCGATGTCGATCATTGGCGCGAGATTGGCTTTGTTCACGAGGAACGGCGACGTGAAGGGTGCGTTGGCGTTTGTTGCTGGCGTGGCGAACCTCGCGATAAAGGCGCTCGCCTTCCCGGAGCCGAATTTTTTGACAAGTTCAGCCTTGGAGATGAGGAGGCTATTTGTCAGATCTTCCTTGCTGGGAGTGATCCCTTCCTTTCTCATCGCACCGATCGCCGACATCTGGCGCGAGATGCACTCCATGACGAATCGCGCGATTTCGACCATCGGCCGCGCCGCTATGCCAGCATTGCTGATTAGCCATTCGAAGTCGTAGCGATAGCGCTCTCGGCCAAAGCGCTCAAGCTGATGAAGAAAGAAGCTGTCTGCGCCGTAGTAGATAGCTTCCCTGGCAGCGGCACCGAATTTCTGTTCGATCTTTGCCGGATCGTCAAAGTTTATGGAATCTAACATCAACCGGTCGTGAAATTCCTGCAAAAGTTTGTCGGCCCTCTCTTCAAACTCGCTTTCGGGGGCGATGACGGAGAAGATGCGATCGGATGGCGACTGAACCATCAAACCGAGCAACAGCATGAATTCGTTACTGTTCAGCTTTGTCGCCGACCAACGTTTGTCCGGATCATCAGCAACTTTGCCCTCCTGGAGGTCAATGGCAACCACCCAATCGCGATACATGAGGACCGAAACATCGTGCAAAGCGCCGTCGCTGTGTGCCAGCGCCCGTAGGTCGTCGAAAATACTTTGCAGATTACGCGGCTCTGGCCGCTCGGTATTATCGGTTTCGGCATCCATAGAGTTGCAACCCATACATACTGTTGGTTCACATACCTATAGCGCAAGATCATTTTGCGGAGGATCAGTTTTCCGCCTCCGGCTGCGCGGGACTGGGCTCTTTTGGGCCAGCCAGTTCACGAGGACGTTTGGCATACTTCCGGGCCTCCATTTTTCCGGCCTTAGATTTCGGATCGACACAGAATCTGGGACAACACCGGCGATCGCCGACGAGCCGGCTTGCCTCGCAGACCATCTCGTCAGAAGTCGAGTCGCCTTGTTGAGACGCCCAGGATCATCTGGGACCGCAGTTCAGAGTATCCGCGACCGGGTCAGATCGCGACTTTCTCTGTATCCAGCATAAAGGTCGTAGACTGCGCGACGGCGACCTCCACCGTGGCCGTTAGCAGTGACTACTTTAGGCGATGGCAAAGCTGACTTTAACAGCAACAATGAAGGCGCAAAATTGCCATTCCATTGATCCCTGAGAGGGACGCCGGCCTCTAATTCCCAATCCCGCAAGAACCAACCTCAATCCTCGATGCGTCTTGCTTCCGAGATCAGCATGATCGGGATGCCATCGCGGATCGGATAGGCAAGGCGCGCCTTTTCCGAGATCAGCTCGTTCTTTTCCCGGTCGTAGCTCAGCCGCCCCTTGGTGAGCGGGCAGACGAGCAGATCGAGCAGTTTCGGATCGACCTTGCTGACCGTGACATCCATGGGCAAGCTCCTATTGCAGCAGCGAATCGGTATCGCCGGAGCCGGCGAGCACGATCTTGACGATGGCAATGAAGGTTTCCGCGCGGGTCTTCAGGTCAGGCGCTTCCAGCAGCGCCTGCTTCTCGGCCGGCTCGAAGGGCGCCATAATCGACAGCGAATTGACCAGCATCATGTTGTCGGCCCGTTCGACGCTTTCCCAATCCGCCTCCAGCGTGTTGGCTTCCAGATAGGCCCGGAAAGCCGACAGCAGCGCCGTGCGGTCGACCGTGCCCTCTTCGTGATGCGACTTGAGGTCGGAGATGAAGGGCGTGATGCGGAAGGTGCGATAGGGCTGGTGGGCGGTGATCTCGTCCATCAGGCGAAAACGGCATATGCCGGTCAGCGCAGCGATATAGCGTCCGTCGCCGGTTTCCGCGATGGACGTGATGCGCCCGAGGCAGCCGACATGCGAGAGGTTCGGGGATTCGGCCGGTTCGGAAAGAGCCGGCTGCACCATGCCGATCAGCCGGTTGCCGGCAATGGCCGCATCGAACATCGCGAGATAGCGCGGTTCGAAGATATTGAGCGGCAGTTGCGCACCGGGCAGCAGCAGCGCGCCGGACAGGGGAAAGACAACAACCGATTCGGGCAGATCGCCCGGCTTCAGATATCTGGCATTGCCGACTTGCATCTCTTCCATCCCGCTAAAGCATGTCGCGCAAAAGTATGCAGCGATTTTGCGACAACGACATGCGCAAAATCAAGGACCTAAAGTGCGAGAAGCGAATCTGAAAGATCGCGACGCGCTTTAGAACACCGCGCTGCCGGCCGCAGTGGGCCGTACAGGAACGACACACATCGCGGCCATCGCCCTTCTCGCGCCGCGTCACCGACAATGTGGGCCGGTCTGCCGAAAACACAAGAAAATTTTGAACGAGGACGCCAAGGTGCTTCCGCTCGCCGGATACCCGGGACTGCCGTCTGACAAGCGATCGTACGGAAGGTTCCGCACGATCGCCATGCCCTTTACGAAAATAGAATGGAGGAAAGCTTGCGCCGTGCCGCGATCGTGGCTGGGTCCTTCGCCCCCCAGACCTCGAAGAATTCCAGCAGCTGGCGGCGCGCGCCGTCATCGTCGAAGCTGCGATCCTTGCGCATCACCGTCAAAAGATGGTCGGCCGCCTCCTCCCGCTTGCCTTCGACATTGCGGATCTTGGCAAGCTTGATGCGCTGCTCGTGATTGTCGGGATTGGCGGCCAGCTCGTGCTCGATCGCCACGGGATCGCCGAGCTTGCGGGCTTCGTCGATCTGGTCGAGCTTCTTGACCACGGCCTGAATGCCGGCATCGTTGGCAAGCGTTTCCGGCAGGTCGGCAAGCGCTTCGCGGGCGCGCTGGCTCTGGCCGGCGGCGATCATGCATTCCGCCATGCCGGCAAGCGCCTTGGCATTTTCCGGGTCGGCCTGCAGCACCGCGCCGAACAATTCGGCCGCGCCGTTGACGTCGCCGGCGGCAAGCAGGCCGCTTGCTTCTTCCAGAACCGCGGCGATCTCGGCCGCCTGATCATCGGCGCCGCCTGCAGGGCCGCCGAGGCGATCGATGAACTGGCGAACCTGGCTTTCCGGAACCGCGCCCATGAACCCGTCGGCCGGACGGCCGTCGACGAAGGCGATAACCGCCGGGATCGACTGGATGCCGAGCTGGCCGGCGATCGACGGGTGATCGTCGATATTCATCTTGACGAGCTTGACCCGGCCCTGGGCTTCGGTGACGACCTTTTCCAGAACCGGCGTCAGCTGCTTGCACGGGCCGCACCAGGGCGCCCAGAAATCGACCAGCACCGGCTGCTTGCGCGATTCCTCGATAACGTCCTTGGCGAAATTGGCTGTCGTCGTGTCCTTGATCGGCGAAGCGCCGCCGGCGGCCGGCGCGGCGCCAAAGGATGCCGTGGCCGACATCTGCCCGCCGAAGGAAGCGTTATAGGGATTGTTCGAACCGCTCATGAGTGTCTCCCGCCTGCCGGCATCTTTGGATTTTGTGAGAAGCATGATCTCCAGACGAGACGACGCGATTCGCCTGGCAGCACGCTCCATGAAATGGCCAAAACGACCGGACAATCCGAAGACAAGCCGATCGCCATAATCTTAGCGCTAAAATCGTACGTTAGCTCGTCACTTTCAAGACTAGCGGTGCATGACCCGTCGCCTCCATGAAACGCAGGAGATCGCCGCTGGCAATCGAGGTCGTCGCATCGTTCGACAAAGGATGGCAATTGACGATGTCATGCGCCATCAGCTCGGCGTCGAGCACGAAGGTGACGTTCCCGGCCGTGTCGTTGATCGCGCCGAATGCCGTCACCGAGCCCGGAATGACGCCGAGATATTCCATCAGCTTTTCCGGCTTGCCGAAGGACACCTTGCTTGCCGCGCCGATCAGCGTGTGCACGGTCTTCAGGTCGACCGTCGCATTTTCTTCCACGGTCAGCAGGAAGAAATTGTCCTTCTTGTCCTTCACGAACAGGTTCTTCGTATGACCGCCCGGAATTTCGTCGCGCAACGACACCGATTCGGCCACGGTGAAGACCGGGGCATGATCCTTGGTCGCGTGGCTGATGCCGAGCCCGTCCAGGAATCGGAAAAGATCGTCGCGGGATTTCGGGCTGGTCTCGGTCATGGCGTCTCGCAATCAAGAATGGTATGCCCCTGATACGTCGCCGGCAATTTCATTGCAATCTTCCAGGCGACAAAGCCCGGCGTTTCCGGCCTTTGCGGCGGCTCCTGAAAAGAACATGCAATTTTTCTTGGCGAACTCGTCATTTCCCTGTTGCATTTGAAAATCGGTTAGGCCATATACCGCCCGTCGCCGCAAGACGACGCCCAGCGGTCCAACACACTACCCCGGATCGCGACGGGAATGAGCGGGTGTAGCTCAGGGGTAGAGCACAACCTTGCCAAGGTTGGGGTCGAGGGTTCGAATCCCTTCGCCCGCTCCAGTTTTCCAGCCTTTCTCTGATAACGAAGAAGCCACGGCTCAGGCTGCGGGCTGATTTTTGCCAAAAGGCCGAATTTCCATAGTCCTGTTTCCTTCCCCGGCACTATGGCTTTCCCAACGCGCCTTGGGTCTCAAATCAGTCTCATTTGGCGTTCAGGTCTGCGCGTCAGATGGATGGACGGAACCCGGTATTGACCGCATGAAAAGACAGACTTCCCTGCTGGTCGCGATGCTCGCGCTTCTGCCCGTTCCCGCGTCTGCCCATCCGCATATCTTCATTGACGCCAAGTTCGATGTCGTCGCAGCACCCGACGGCTCGATCAGCGAGCTGCGCAATGTCTGGAGCTTCGACGAGGTGTTCACCTCCTCCGTCCTCATGGATTTCGGCAAGGCTGGCGATGACGCGCTGAGCGCGAGCGAGCTGAAGGCGGTCGGCAAGACGGTCAAGGATTCGCTGGCGCAGTATGATTACTATACGAACGTCACCAGCAACGGCAAAGCCGTGCCGATGGCCAAGCCGGATGCGATCCAGGCCGACTACAAGGACGGTTCGCTGACCCTGACCTTTTCGCTGAAACCCGTGGAGAAGACCTTCCTCAAGGGAACGACGATCTTCGGGATCTACGACAAGACGCTCTACACCGCCGTCGATTTCGCCACCGACAACGACATGAGCATGTCGGGACCCGCGTCCGGCCGCTGCAAGCGCAAGGTCATCAGGCCCAATCCCAAGGAAGTCATGGCGGAAAACCAGGCCGCGCTGACAAGCATGTTTTTCAGCGATCCGAAGGGCACAGACTACTCGCTGCTCGTGGCGACGCGGCTGGAAGTCCAGTGCTGATCCCGCACCCGGAAATATCCCGATTCATTTGAGAGGCGGAGCGCCCCGCCCTGCTGGGCTCTCGCCATCCGGCGCAAGCGATATGTAGCGGCGGGCGATGATCCAGCAGGCGAGCGCCCAGGTCGCACCTGCGCACCAGCCGCCGAGAACGTCGGTCGGATAATGCACGCCGAGATAGATCCGGCTCGCGCCGATCATCAAGGTCAGGAGAATACCGGCCGCAACGGTGAAGACACGCGTCGACCGATAGGTCCGCGTGCCCGAGATCAGTGCGGCAAGGGTCAGATAGGTCACGGCAGACACCATCGCATGGCCGCTCGGAAAGCTCAGATCGTGAACCTCGACGAGATGCGGCACGATATCCGGTCGCGGTCGCGCGACGCCGACCTTCAGGGCCGCGCTCAACGCCCAGCCGCCAAGCACCGAAGCGAGAATGAAGATGGCGATGGCGCGCTGCCGGTCGAGCAGCAGATAGATCGTCACCAGGGCCGTCATCAGCGCGAGCACGGTCGTCCCGCCGAGACTTGTGATGTCCTTGACGGCATGGGTCAGCCAACCGGGCCCTATCGGAACGGAGAGATCGCCAGACTGGCGAAGCGCCAGCAATATCGCCTCGTCGAACCCCTTCGTGCTGCCTTCGAGAACCTCTCCCGTCAGGTAGATGAACAGGAGAATTCCACCCGAAAGCGCGGCGAACATGACAAGCAGCAAGGGCTCGTAGCGGTTCAACCATCCAGGTAGGCGCGATGTGTCAAATGGTCGATCCTTCATGCGCCGAAACCCGCCTTGCATATGATCATATCGTCTCTTCCATAGTCGGAACGCGAAACAGGACACTGCCTATCTAGGGATACAATGTGCGGCTTCCAACCGTGAAGCAAACAGACTTGGCCTGCTTGGCGCAACAAGCGCTTCAGGTTCATGACATGTTATGTCGCTATCCTGACAGATGTTTTCTGCAATCCACGGCTGCTGCGGGAGGGAATATGGTTCGGGTCATCTCCTGTTGAACGACGATGCGTGGGAGGCGTCGCCAAAGAGAAAGGATGTGTGCTGTGGCCGTATTTCCACAAACGGTGCAAAATCATCCCGTCCGTCCGGTAGCCGCGATGATTGCCGTAAAATTTCTGCTATTTTCGAAATGTTGAGCTGTGCTAGTAGTACCGCAGGGGCGATCAGAGATCGGGTAATGTCAGAGTGTTAAGTGTTGGGACATCTTTCTCCGCTCAGTTGTCGACGCTGGCCGGAATGGGATTGCTGGCTGCGTCTGTGGTCGGTATATTTCCCGTATCATCCAGGGCGGAAGACGCCGCAAAATCCTCCTCGAGCACCTGGGTTGTCACGCTCGGCGCCACCGTGGAATATGGCCCGAGCTATGAAGGCTCGAAGCACTATACATTCGGTGCCTTGCCCTCTTTCGACGTCCATCGCCTCGGCGAGGCCAAGGAATACAGCGCCCCGGACGATAATTTCGACTATCAGCTCCTTGATCTCGGCGGCCTCGAAATCGGCCCTGTGGTCGGCTTGAGGGATGATCGGTTCGATCTCAATAATCTGCATCTGCAAAGCCAGCGCAGGGTGCGCTGGAATTTCGATGCAGGCGGCTTCGCACAATATTGGCTGATGGAAAATCAGCTCCGGTTTCGCACGGAAGTGCGTCAATCGCTTTGGGGTGGCGATGGCCTGGTCGGCGATTTCGCGCTCGACTGGTTTCAGCCCGTTGGCGAGAAGTGGCTCTTCTCGGCAGGACCTCGCCTGTCGGTGGCCAACTCTGTCTATATGCGCAGCAATTTTGGTATTTCGGAGAGCGAGGCGGCAAGAAGAGCGCATGTCAGCGCTTTCGACGCCGGCGCCGGCGTGAAATCTGTCGGCTTTACCGTGGCTGCGACCTACACGATCTCCCCGGAATGGAGCGTGCAGGTCTATGAGAAATATAATCGCCTGGTGGGCGATGCAGCCGACAGCCCGATCACCTCGCGCTTCGGCTCACCCGACCAGAACATCATTGGCTTCACGCTGAACAGAACCTTCAACATCAACTTTTGAAGCGCTCTTCGCTTCATTCTCGGCGATATAATTGCGCGTCAGCGGAATGATGTCGTTGCGCTTGGCGATCTGGATCTGGAAGACGACGAGATCCTCGTAGCGGAAGGCGGCCTCCGCCGTCGAAAGATAATATTCCCACATGCGGCAGAAGCGCTCGTCATAAAGCTTGGCGGCATCGTCCCAGCGCGCCATGAAACGCTCCCGCCACGCCTCGAGCGTCTTGGCATAATGCAGCCGCAGCACTTCGACATCGGTGATGGCAAGCCCCGCCGCCTCGATCTCGGGCACGATTTCGGAAAGCGCCGGAATATAGCCGCCGGGAAAGATGTACTTGTCGAGCCATGGCGTCGTGAAGCCGGGGGTCGCCGAACAGCCGATGGTGTGAAGCACCATGATGCCGTCATCCTCGAGCAACTCCGCGCATTTGCGGAAGAAGGTGCGATAGGACGCCAGCCCGACATGCTCGAACATGCCGACGGAAACGATCCTGTCGAAATGGCCGGTGAGGCTGCGATAGTCCCTCAGTGCGAACTGAACATCTGCCGGCGTTCCTCCGGCCCTTTCGGCGACGCGTTTCGACGCATAGTCATGCTGCTC
Organism: Rhizobium sp. NPDC090279; assembly: GCF_044769665.1. Lineage (NCBI taxonomy): Bacteria > Pseudomonadati > Pseudomonadota > Alphaproteobacteria > Hyphomicrobiales > Rhizobiaceae > Rhizobium > Rhizobium sp. NPDC090279. The sequence continues at coordinate 212,763 of NZ_JBIVYI010000007.1, forward strand.
CTCGGAAAGGGTGACGCCGAGCACGGAGCCGCCTGGCGCCTGCTCTGCCATATGCAGCGCCAGACCGCCCCAGCCGCAGCCGATATCGAGGATGCTGTTTTTCGGTTCGATCAGCAGCTTGGCGGCGAGATGGCGCTTCTTGGCGAGCTGCGCATCCTCCAGCGACTGGTCGGCGCGCTCGAAATAGGCGCAGGAATATTGCCGGTCCGGATCGAGGAAGAGCTCGTAGAGCCGGCCATCGAGGTCATAGTGATGCGCGACATTGGCTTTCGATCGCCCAGGCAGATTGCGGTGGCGGAAAATCCGCAGCTTCGTCCTGATGTGATCGATGATGCGGGCAATGAGCGGGTGGGTAGTGTTCTGCCCCTCGCGCAGCATCATCGCCACGAAATCGTAAAGCGTGCCCTGTTCGACAATGAAGCGACCGTCCATGAAGAGCTCGCCAAGCCGCATATCGGCATCGATCAGAAGCGCCCATTCCGCGCGGTTGTCGGTGAAACGGACGTGAACAGGCTCGCCGGTGCCATCGCCGAAGGTCAGCACGCGGCCGCTTGCCGTCGTCACGGTCAGCGCCCCTCGCGTGACGATCGACGACAGCGCGCGCTTCACACACCAGTCGACAAGGCCGGAGAAAAACACATTGTTCTTGCCCTTGGGGCGGTTTTCAGCTTGAGAACTCGACATCACCTATCCTTGCCGGTACCCGTGCGCAGTTCATTGCGCTTCGCGTCCCATTCGCCATCATCGGCTTTCGTCTCGACGCTGGCGCCGGCAATCAGCCAGACGCCCGTCAGGATCAAGCCGCTACCAATCAACTGCAGGGCGACCACCCGCTCGCCGAAGACAAACCAGCCGCTCGCGACGACCAGCACGTAGGCGATGCCCGTCAGCGGAAAGGCGCGGCTGAGATCGAGCTCGGCAAGCACCTTCATCCAGATGAAGAAACCGACGATCTCGACGGCTATCGCCGCCAATATCCATTGGGAAGACAAAGCCTGCCAGAGCCAGGTCTGTGTACCTTCGTCGTGCAATTGCTCCGCACCGAGCTTAATGAAAAATTGGAACAGGGTGCTCAGCACCGGCACGGCGAGCCAGAAAAAACGCATAGGCATCACGCATCCGCCTCGTCTGTCGAGAACAGCGGCGATACCAGCCGTAGCAATCTCTGAAGCAAAGGGTTGCGATGGCGGAAATACATCGCATTGGCGGTCAGCTGGCTGCCGAGACGCAGCTTGTTTTCATAATGAGCCTGACCGCTCAGATAACGGCTCAGGCCGTTGTCCAGGCAGTAGCGCAGGTTGGTAAACCAGCTCAGGAAATAGAGGTTATAGGGCCGGCCCTTTTCGCCGTCCATGCAGAAGAATTTGTCGATGGCCACGCGCTCGTCATGCATGATCAGATTGGCAGCAAGCAGCTTGTCCTCGACGAAATAAAGAACGCAGAAGGAGCGTCCGGACATGCGGGCGAGAATGCCCTGGAAATAGGCCGATGTCAGTTCCTCGAATTGCAATTCGCTGCGGTTGCGCGTGTCGCGGTAGAGCGTCATGACCTCAGGCAGCAATTCGCCAAGCTCCGTCCGGATCTCCACCCTGACCTGCTCGAAGGATTTCATCTTGCGGCGCATGTCCTTGCGGGTGCCGGCCGAGAGCCTCGCGAGATAGTCGTCGATCGTCTTGAAGTCGATGTCGAGCCACGCCGTCGGAAGACCGCCGATCGCGGCATAGCCACGCGCGGCAAGCAGATCGCCGAACTCCGCCGAAGCCTGTTCCGGAACATCCTTGAGGCCGATCAGCCCGCAACGCTCCGTCGCGGCGACCTGATCGAAGAAGGACAGCATCTCCGTCAGCAGTAGGCGACGACGCTCGCGCGACAGGTCGGGATGAAAACCGATCGCGCCGGTTTCCGTGCATGGCGATCCCAGGCATGCAAGGCGCAACTTCAGGAAACCCGGAAAATTACGCTGCACGCTGCGCACTGATCTGCGCAGGAAACCTTCATCCAGCGTCGTATCGAGCGCATAGAGGCAAAGAAAAGCCGGCATGGCGGCGCTCACGCGCCCGCCTTCGGTGACGGTGATATAGCGCCATTCAAATCCCTCAAGGCCTGCTTCCTCGATGGCAAGCAGGCAATCATAGTCCTCGACCTGACCCGGGAAGCACGCATTCCACGCATCGCGGCCGATGGCGCAAATGCTGAAATGAACTTCGGCCACCGGATCGCCTGTCGGCCGAGGTGGGATTTTAAGCAGCGGCTGCGACATGACGCGCCTCGAAGAAGTCGGCCGTGAAATCGGCCACTTGGCGGTGCTGCCGGTCGACATGGATCATATGATAGCTGTCCGTGATCCATTTCAGCTCGTGCGGAGCGCCGATATGCTCGGAAATATAGCGGGCATGCTTCGGGCTGGCGAGATCGTCATCCTCGGCATGCAGGATCAGCGTCGGCGTCTGCATCTGCGGCAGCAGGCTGCGCAGCGTCTTGCCCAGCCGATGCATTTCGACCAGACCCTTGCCGGGGAACTTCTCCAGAACGCCTTCGCTCGCCATGCCTTCGATCAGCCGACGCATGCGTTCGTCCTTGATCCCGAGCGACGTGGTTTCGCTGAAACTCAGCCGATCGAGGAAAGGAACGCGCGACAGCCAGCCGATCTGGGAGGCCAGCAGCGGATAGTAGAAGGGAACGTCCCAGCCGTCATAACTGAAGCAGGGGGAATAGATCGCCACCGCGCTGATGGTCTTCTTCTGCTGTTCGGCAGCCAGCATGGCGAGCTTGCCGCCAACGCAGATACCGGCGGCGAAGACCTCCTGCGTTCTGGATGCCAATAGCTCCGATGCCGCGACGACAGAGGCGAGCCAGTCTTCCCAGCTGGTCTGCCGCAGCGTCTTCGCATCGACACCGTGACCGGCCAGCAGCGGCGCATAGACGCTGTATCCCCTGCGGTTGAGGTGCCGGGCGACCAGCTTCATTTCGGCAGGCGCCCCGGTCAGACCGTGGACCAGAAGGACGCCTTTGCCGTTTGAGCCCTCCATGAAGAAGCTCAATTCATCAGCTTTCATGAGACAGCTCCGACTGCCGGTTTTCCTTGGCCATGAAGCCGAGGGCATGGCAGGTGCTGATCACATGCGTGCCATTCTTTTCCTGCTCGTCCTTGATCTGCTCGTGCAGCGCCGGGAGCTTCGTCCAGTGAGTGCGCGGACGATAATGATGCTCCGCATGATAGCCATTGCCGAACCACAGCCAGTTGTAGAAAGGCTGGTGGCTCGAAACGCCCCAGGCAATCGGCTCGTCCGGATCGCCGTTCAGATGCTCGTAATAACCGTTCAGCGACGACAGGCAGTTGCCGATATAATAGAACGGCACGAAGAACAGCACGGCCTTCCAGTCGTAGATGAGCGCAAGCGCGGCAAGCCCCAGGAAGAAATAGAGCTCGAACCGCCCCCAGGCCGCATCGAACGGCCGATTGCGGGCAATCGCCTTGTGGATGTCGCCGATGCTGTCACGGAAGAAGCTCAGGAGCGTATAGGACCAGACGTTCTCAGGCTGGCCGTCATGGCCGTGGCGATAGATCGACAGCAGATCGACAGTATCGCCTTTTTCGTCCGGCCGGTCGCTGTTGCCGGAATGATGACGCATATGCACCCAATGATAATAGGTCTGCGAGAAACCGATCGCGACCGATTCCAGCAGGCTGAAGCCGTAGTTCATCCAGCGCGGCTTGAAATAGGGCGTGTGGATGAAGTTGTGCGATATGCTGTTGATGTTCCAGGAGATCGACACAGCGTAAAGGCAGCCGAGAACGGCCGAAAGCCAAAGCGGCCGGCTTTCGAAGCCGACGATCAGATAGACATCGAAGGCGAGATGGGCGACAGCGGCCAGAACCGGCGCCAGATCCCATCGAGTGTGTGCAAAGATTTTCATAATCCTGTAACTCCCACGCAAACCACGCCGGCGGTGACGAGAAACACGCCCGTCGCGTGGCGCAGGTTGATGTTTTCCTTGAAGATGACGGCGCCGGCGAACACGATGATGACATAGCTCAGCGCCATCAGCGGGAAGGCGATGGTCAGCGGGACGTGTTCCAGAACGGCCGTCCAGGCGAAAAGCTCCACGACCCAGAGCACGATGCCGAGCCAGGTGACCGGCTTTGCCAGCGCCGAAAGGGGGGCGTTTCCACTGGCCGATTGCTTGAAGCAGACCTCGCGGGCGGTCTCCGCGATCACGCAGAACAATATGAGCCCAAGCATGGGAAGTGTCAGGCTGCCAGTCATTCCATGTACTCCGCCAGCACCTCCAGCAGGGCGTGATTGGCCGCGCTGTTGATGTTCCTCATCGTCTCGACGCCCTGCCGCATGCGCGGCTGATCGATGAAGATCTCCGCGCGTTTCATGAACTGCGTCCGAAGGCTGCCAGCATAACTCGGAGTTGAATAATCCCCAATGACATCCGCGCCGATGATGCGGTGACGGCTGCCGATTTCACTGATCAGAGCCAGGAGATAGGGCAGCCGCATGCGGCCTTGGTCCCAATTGGTGACGGCATCGTCAGCGGCCAGCACGTCCTTGTCGATCGTGACGTAGACGGTCTCGGTGCGAATGCGGCTGAGCATGTGGTCGATGAAATTTTCCTCGCCGATTTCGGCGATCGATTTCCAATGCAGCGCACCCTTTTCTTGCCGGTAACTGGCGCCGGTTCCGTAATCGGCCAGCACGCGGCTCGGCGGATGTTCGTAAGGGTAGAGTTCCAGCTTGCCATCGCCGAGCCAGTGCAGGTTGGCCCCCTTGCGCTCCGGGCTGCGAAGATCATGGCTGCAGACGCCGATGGTGATGACCTTCTGGATATTCGGATTGGCAAGGGCGGTGTTGACCCAGGAACCGCAATGCATGCCGCCGTCGAATTTGACCCAATCGGGATGATTGTCGAAATGGATCAGCGTGGCCGCGCCGGACTGTCGTTCGAGCGCGGCATCGAGCAGCAAGGCGGTGATGTGATGGAAGTCGCCCGACCCCATGAAACACAATTGCGGGTCCTTGCCGGTCGTCGGCCTGTTCTTGACGATCTCGCGGCTGAGGTCGTCAAGGGCGCCCTGCTTGCTCCACAGTCGAACCTGCGACCCCGCATTCTTGCCGAAATACTGGTGCGCGCCTGCGAATTTGCAAGCGCGCACGAAGTCTGGCTGCAACTCCAAAGCATCATCGAGATGAAGAAGCAGCAGTTGCACGGTCTTATCTCCGGACCGCGCGCGTCAGAAGCTGATCGAGCAGGGCAAGCGCCAGGTCGATCTCTTCGCGGGTAATGAGCAGATTGGGGGCGAAGGTGATGACGTTCTTGTGGTAGCCGCCGACGTCGAGCACGAGGCCGTAGGTCTTGCCGCCGACCTGAAGATCGCCCTTCATGCCTTCGTCGCACATCCAGTCCATCGTCGCCTTGCTGGGCGTGTAGCTGTCGTCCTGGCAGATTTCCATGCGAAGGGCGAGGCCGAGACCATCGACTTCGCCGACAATGGCGTGGCGCTTCTGCAGCTGCTTCAGCCCGTCAAGGAAGTGTGCGCCCTTCTCCATGATCGCGGCGCCGAAATCTTCCTCTTCCAGCATCTTCATGGTTTCGAGCGCAACGGCAGTCCCCATCGGGTTGCTGGCGAAGGTCGAATGCGTGGAGCCGGGCGGGAAGATGGTCGGATTGATCATCTCTTCACGGGCCCAGACGCCCGAAAGCGGGTTGAGGCCGTTGGTGATCGCCTTGCCGAAGACGAGAATGTCAGGCGAAACGCCGAAGTGCTCGATCGACCAGAGTTTGCCGGTGCGGTAGACGCCCATCTGGATTTCGTCGACAACGAGCAAAATACCGTGTTCGTCCAGCACCTTCTTCAGTTCGACGAAGAAGTTCATCGGCGGAATGACGTAGCCGCCCGTGCCCTGGATCGGCTCGATGTAGAAGGCTGCATATTCGGACTTGCCGGCCTTGGGGTCCCAGACGCCGTTATATTCGCTCTCGAACAGGCGAGCGAACTTCTGGACGCAATAATGTCCGTATTCTTCCTTCGACATGCCCTTCGGGCCGCGGAAATAATAGGGGAACTCGACGAACTGCGCCCGATCGCCGAAATGGCCGTAGCGACGGCGATAACGGTAGCTCGAGGTGATCGCGGACGCGCCGAGCGTACGGCCGTGATAGCCGCCTTCGAAGGCGAACATCAGGCTCTTGCCGCCGGTATAGTTGCGCACCAGCTTCAGCGAATCCTCGACGGCCTGCGAGCCGCCGACGTTGAAATGAACGCGGCCCTTGTGGCCGAACTTGCGCTCGGCGTCCTGGGCGATCATCGCGGCAAGCTCCACCTTTTCACGGTGCAGATACTGCGAGGCGACCTGCGGCAGGCGATCGAGCTGGCGATGGGCGGCTTCGTTCAGGCGCTCGTTGCGATAGCCGAAATTGACGGCGGAGTACCACATCTGCAGATCGAGGAACGGCGTGCCGGTCCGATCGTAGACGAAGGAGCCTTCGCATTCCTCGAAGAATTTGGGCTTGTCGGTGTAGTGAACCGTGTCGCCGTGCGAGCAATAGAGCTCTTCGAGGGCGCGCAATTCTTCTTCGGAGCGGACAGACTCGGTCTCGCCGCTGAAGGCTTCTGCTGCATTCGTTTTCATTCAATGCCTCTTGGTCTGGTTTACGCTGTCTTGAAATGCGGCAGCGTACGGGAGCGTCGTTCGACGCTCGGGAGAACGGCTTCCATCTTCGGAAGCAGATCGGAAAAGTCTTCGAAACCGACATAGGGGATGCCGTTTTCCTCGCAGTAATCGACAAGCTTGGCTTTGGCGAAAACGAGGTCGACCTTGTCGGAAACGCAGAAGTCGCTTCGACCGTCGCCGATGTAGACCTGCAGGTCGTTGCTATCGACGACGCGACATTTGCAGACGCCGGCACCGGACACGCAGCCGGTCGCCGTGAATGGCGGAAACAGCGAGTAGGACTCGCGACCCTGTGAAACGCTGCAGGTCAGCACGTTGGCGATGATCGGCAAGCCGTCTATGCCATGACGCGCCAGGATGCGGCGGATGAAATAGTCCACACCATCACTGACGATCGTGACAGGCAATTCACCACGCCGGCAAAAAGACAGGAAGCCCTCAAAGCCCGGATCGATCGATAGAGTGTCGAGAAACCGGTCGAGTTCGCCTCTGTTGGCCTGGATGAGGGCGATCTGCCGACGCATGCACTCGCCGGAGCCGATCAGCCCCTGCTTCCACAGCTTCTCAATATCTTCCCACTCGGAACCGGCGAAACGGGTTAGCACCATATCCGTCGCGTCTTCGATGGATATGGTTCCATCAAAATCGCAAAACACCTGCATGAAACACCCTTTCGCCTTATCCTAAGTTGCGTCTAACAACCTCAGATGAGCCGGGTATGAGCGGAAAATGATGCGAAAATGAAAAACGACGAGAGGTCGATTTTTAGCTCAAAGGCAATCTTAGATCAACTTGAAGACCGCTGCCGGAACGCGAAGTAGAAAGGTCGACCATCGCCGAAAGGCGGTCCGCGGTATCCGCAACGATGGCGAGGCCGAGGCCGGCGCCTTCCGTGTGAAGCGTATTGAGGCGGTAGAAACGCTGGAACACCGCCTCCCTCTCATGCGGCGGGATGCCGGGACCGCTGTCGCTGATCGAAATGCGGCCGAAACCGTCCTCGGAGGCGATGGAAATTTTGATCTCCCCCCCGACGGGCGTGTACTTGATGGCGTTGTCGAGCAGGTTTGTGACCAGCATGCGCAGCAGCGACTCGTCGGTCGTGACCTGGATCAGCTCGTCCCCTTCGAGCACGACGTCGAGCTCGCGGCTGGTGATGATGTTGCCAAATTCGGCAATGAGCGACGCCATCCAGTGATAGAGCGGCACCGATGTCAGATTAAGGGGATGATGGCTGACCCTGGCGAGCCGCAGCAGCTGCTCGATCAGATGGATGGTGCGGTTGTTGCTGGCGACGAGATCGGAAATGATCGCCTGCCGCTCGTGATCGCTGTCGCTGTGTTCGAGCATCCGCAAAAGCAGCTTCACGCTCGCCTGCGGCGTGCGCAGCTGATGCGCGGCAAGGTCGGAGAAACGCCGCTCCAGCGTCAGCGACTGGCCGAGCTTTTCCAGCAGCTGGTTGATCGACCGGCCGAGCGGCAGGAGGTCGCGCGGCAACTCCTCGACGGGGATTGCGGAGAGATCCTCGGGTGATCGCGTGCGGATCTGCCGCACCAGCCCATGGATGGTGCGCAGGCCGCTATTGATGCCGAGCCAGATGAGGAAGCCGATGACCGGCACCAGCATCAGCAGCGGAAAGAACAGATTGAGGAGAATGTTGGAGACCAGCGTTTCGCGAAGCGCGATCTTTTCGCCAAGCTCGATCACGATGCTCGTATTCGGGATCGGCAGCGAATAGATGCGCCACTCCTCCCCGCCATAGGTCAGCGTGGTGAAGCCGACCCTTTGCTGCGGCACATCGGACAGGAAGGCCGTGCTGCTGTAGAAGCGGATCTTGCCGTCGACCCAGGCGCGAAACATGTGCGCGTCGGCATAATCGTCGGCGTCTTCGTTGAAGGCCAGCTGATTGTCCATGTTGAAATCGATGTCGTCGATCTGCTTGGCCGCATGGTCCGGATTCTTCTCCAGCGGCCGGCGCAGCAGGCTCCAGATCACGTTGGCATCGTCGATGAGCTGCGCGTCGTAGATATTGTTGATCTCCCGCGTCGCGCTGTTGAAGGCGAAGGCGGCGATGACGACTATGGTCACCACGACGACGGGTGCGATGCGGAGAAATAGCTTGCGGGTAAGCGTGGAATTGTTCATCGCTCGATCATGTAGCCGACGCCGCGGATCGACTTGATGAAATCGGTGCCGAGCTTCTTGCGGAGATTGTAGATCGTCACTTCGATCGTATTGCTTTCGACGGTGTTTTCCGCGTCGTAGAGCGCATATTCGATATCGTTCTTCGTCACGTATCGGCCGCTGCGCTCCATCAGCAGCTTCAAGAGATGGAATTCCTTCGCCGTGGTATGGACCTGCACACTGCCCTTGCGCGCCACCATGGCGGAGGGATCGACCTCCACGTCGCCACAGCGGATGACGCTTTCGGTCCGCCCGTCGCGCCGGCGGATGAGCGCCCGCAGCCGCGCCAGCAGCTCGTCGAGATCGAACGGCTTGACCAGATAGTCGTCGGCGCCCTCATCCAGCCCTTCGACCTTCTGGCGCACCGAATCCATCGCCGTCAGCAACAGCACAGGCACGGAATTTCCCCGCTGCCGGATGCGCCGCAACACCTCCATGCCGCTCAGCAACGGCAAATTGATGTCGAGGACGATCGCCGCGAAATGCGAATGTGCCGCTGCCTCGAGACCGGATTCGCCATCGCGCATCCAGTCGACGCCATAGGCATGCTTTTCCAGCGCCTTCTTCAGCGATGATCCGAGGATATTGTCGTCTTCAACAAGCAGAACGCGCACGACCGACCTCATTTAGTCGAATATTTCTTAGCCGATGTGGGCCGCAATTGGCGCGGCGATGTGGCAAAGCTATGACGGATCATTTCCGTCTGGCAAGAGCGGTGGCTTATCGCCGCTCCTAAACATGGCGAAAACGATCGCCAATCCACTGGTCGGGAGCGCTATTTCAACCTTCGCATCGAGGCTTCCAGCACCTCGAAGATCCGGGGATCGGTCGATTGTGCAACATTGAACCGCATAAAACGTCCGGCCCCCTCCGAGAGGCTGAAAACGTTGCCTGGCGCGAGAACGATACCCTCGGCGACGCAAACGCGGGCAACATCGGCGGCATCGAGCCCCTCCGGCAGCCGGCACCAGAGAAACATCCCAGCCTGCGGCTTCAGCCAGGGCACGATGCCGATCGCCTCCAGCCGCGCCGATACCTCCTCCATCGTCTTGGCGAGCCGCAGCCGCAGCGCCTCCACATGCTTGCGGTAGCTGCCATCCTTCAAGGTCAGATAGACCAGCTCGGCCGACAGCTGTCCGGAGCTGAAGCTGCTCGCAACCTTGAGATCGACAAGCCCGTCGATCCAGTCCCGTCTCGCCGCAATGAAGCCGCAGCGTATCGAGGCCGAAAGGGTCTTCGAAAAGCTGCCGATATGGATCACCCGGTCGAGCCCGTCAAAGGCGGCAAGACGCGGCGCCGGCACATGCTCGAAATCGGCGAAGATATCGTCCTCGATGATGACCAGGCCGGAAGCCTCGGCGAGCTTCAGCAGGCGATGCGCCGTGACAGGCGAGAGCACGGCGCCTGTGGGATTGTGGATCGCCGAATTGGTGATGTAGAGCCGCGGCTTGTGCCGTTCGAGAGCCTGACCGAACAGCTCGATGTCCGCCCCCGTCGGCGTGAAGGGCACGCCGATGACGTTGACGCGATGCGCCCGCAGGAGCGCATGAAAATTGAAATAGCAGGGATCGTCGACCAGCACGGTATCGCCGGGCTCAACGAGGAAGCGGCAGAGAAGATCGATCGCATGCGTTCCGGATTCCGTCAGCATGATCTGATCCGGCGGCACCGTGATGCCGTGATCGCCGAGGCGTCTTGCCAGCAGCTGCCGCAATGGCCGCAGGCCGAGTGGCGTTCCGTAATTGGCAAGCACGCCCATATCCCCTCGTGCCACCGTTCGCAGCGCGCGCCGCAATCCCGGCTGCGGCAGCCAGGAGGGCGGAAGCCAGCCGCAGCCGGGCTTCAAGACGTCATCGCCCATTTCCAGCGATTGTCGCGCGATCCACAGCGGATCGACGTCGGGATCGGACGCCGTGCCCCCCTCCGACAGTGAAAGCGGCGGCAGCGGGCCGCATACATAGAATCCCGAGCCCGGTCGCGAGCGGATCGTGCCTTCGGCGGCAAGCCGCTCATAGGCTTCGACCACGGTGGAAACCGACACCTGCATCGTCTTGGCGAAGCCGCGCACGGAAGGAAGCCGGGCTCCCGGCATCAGGCTGCGACTGGCGATGCGGTCGGAAATCGCCGCCATCACCTCCTCGATGCGGGTGCTTCCACCTGTGTTTTGCGGCGATAGATTGTCCATCCGTACTGCCTCTTATGCCATAACAGTTCTCAAAAATTGTACTGCACTGTCTCTGGCTTGACCAGGCGAAGTTTCCGATACCGCTGGGATCAAGAAGGAGCATGTACAATGGATAAGACGACGACGGGATGGATCTACGGGATGACCGGGGTGGTGATCTTCAGCGGATCGCTGCCGGCGACACGCGTGGCCGTCATGGATTTCGACCCGCTGTTCCTGACGGTCGCCCGTGCTGTGATCGCCGGCCTGTTGGGCCTTTGCCTATTGCTCGCCTTTCGCGAAAAGCGCCCCGCTCGTAGCGACATCGTATCACTGGCGATCGTCGCACTCGGCTGCGTCATCGGCTTTCCCCTATTGACGGCGCTGGCACTCAAGCACGTCACGTCAGCCCATTCGATCGTCTTCATCGGCTTGCTGCCGCTGGCGACCGCCATCTTCGGCGTATTGCGCGGCGGCGAGCGACCACGCCCGGCATTCTGGATATTCTCCGCCATCGGCAGCGCCCTCGTCAGCGGTTATGCACTGGCGCAGGGCATCTCGGCTTCGCCGGTCGGCGATCTCCTGATGCTGGCGGCCGTCGTCGTCTGCGGGCTCGGCTACGCCGAAGGTGCCGTGCTCTCGCGCCGGCTCGGCGGCTGGCAGGTCATCTGCTGGGCGCTTGTTTTGTCCCTGCCGGTCACCATCGCGCTTTGCGTCATGACCATGCCCCAAACCCTTGACGGCATCGGCGAGCCGGCCTGGCTTGGCCTCACCTATGTTTCGCTGTTCAGCATGCTGATCGGCTTCATCTTCTGGTATCGTGGGCTGGCGCAAGGCGGTATCGCCGCCGTCGGCCAGCTGCAATTCCTGCAGCCCTTCTTCGGCTTCGCGCTCGCCGCAGCGCTCCTCAAGGAAAGCGTCAGCTGGTCGATGCTCGTGGTGACGATCGCCGTCGTCGGCTGCGTCGCCGGGGCGCGGAAATTCGCGCACTGAGACCATTACCTCGGCAAAATCCCAGCTGCTTGATCTTCTAAACCGATCAGTCTATAAATAACCAATCGGTTTAGAAGGAGCTCGTCATGCCGACCCCACTCGTCCCGCCTTTCACCCGCGAAACCGCCATCGCCAAGGTCCGCATGGCCGAAGACGGCTGGAACAGCCGCGATCCCGAGCGCGTCTCCAAGGTCTATACGGAAGACAGCCAATGGCGGAACCGCGCCGAATTCCCGCGCGGCCGCAAGGAGATCGTCGAATTCCTGACACGCAAATGGGCAAGGGAACTGGACTATCGGCTGATCAAGGAGCTCTGGACCTTCGAAGGCAATCGCATTGCCGTGCGCTTTGCCTATGAATGGCATGACGATAGTGGTCACTGGTTCCGTTCCTACGGCAACGAGAACTGGGAATTCGATGCCGATGGCCTGATGCAGCGCCGTTTCGCCTCCATCAACGACATGCCGATCGGGCAAGAAGACCGGAAGTTCCACTGGCCACTCGGCCGCCGGCCCGACGATCATCCCGGCTTGTCGGAACTCGGCCTTTGAGATGGTGCGAACCGTCTTCGAAAAATCCGATGCCGTTGCCCTCGTGGCCGAGGTCTTTCGCGAACTCGGCTACGAGGGGGCGTCGATGAGCGAGATCACCGCCCGCACGAAGCTCTCCAAGGGCAGCCTCTATCACTTCTTTCCCGGCGGCAAGGAACAGATGGCGGCAGAGATCATGGCCCATATCGACGCCTGGTTCGTCGCGGAAATGTTCAGGCCGCTCGAGGAGGGCGAACCGCACGAGGCCATATCCAGCATGTGGGAGACGACCGACAGCTATTTCCGCTCCGGCCGCCGCGTCTGCCTGATCGGCGCCTTTGCGCTGGACGAAACGCGCGATCACTTTTCAGCTGTCATCCTCGGCTATTTTCACCGCTGGATCGAAGCGCTTGCCGGCGCCCTGACGAGAGCTGGCATGGCCAGCATCGAAGCACAGGCGCTCGCCGAAGAAACGGTTGTCGGCATTCAGGGTGCGCTGATGCTTGCAAGGGCACTTGGGGATGAAGCGGTCTTTGGGCGAATGTTGGAGCGGCTGAAGAACCGTGTGGAGGCCGCGCTAGTGCTTTAACGCGGCCAGCGCCAGGATGGCTGCGACAGCCGCCACGTCAGGAATTCCGCCAATGCTTCGATCTTTGCCGGTCGCGCCCGAGCCGACTGGGTGACGAAATAGAGACCACCGCCTTTCAGCGACCAATCCGGCACAAGCCGCTCCAGCCGCCCGTCGGCAAGATACTTCGCAGCGACGAACTCCGGCAGTTCGGCGATGCTGAGCCCCGAGAGCGTCATCGGGATCAAGGCGTCGACATTGGTGGCCTTCAAATATCCCCGAGGTGTCACCGTCTCCTCCTCCTCGTCGGCATTGAAGAGTCGCCATACGTCCTGGCGGGGACGATAGGCGTAGCCGAGACAATGACGTTCATTGAGATCTTTGGGATGCGCCGGACGGCCATGACGGGCAATATACTCCGGGGAGGCGACGATAAAGCGCGAGACCGGGGTGAGCTTGCGCACCGCCAATGACGAATCCGGTAACGCCACGGCGATTCTCAGCGCCGCATCGAACCCTTCCGCGACCAGATCGACAACGGCGTCGCTCAGATGCAGATCGATCGAGACATCGGGATAGGCCTTGAAAAAATCCGGCAATATCGGCGCCAGCCAGTGCAATCCGAAAGACATCGGCACAGCGAAGCGGATGAGCCCCCGCGGCGCGCCCGCCATATCGCGGGCCTCGTTTTCCGCCTTCTCAGCCTCGCAATAGATCTGACTGGCGTGCTCGGCAAGCGTCCGCCCGGCATCCGTCAGTGAGAGCTGGCGCGAGGTGCGGTTCAAAAGCCGAACGCCGAGACTGTCCTCCAGCCGACTGACGCCGCGCGAGACGGTGGCGACGGAAATATCCATCGCTCGGGCGGCAGCCGCGAAGGAGCGCTCCTCGGCCACCTTGGCGAACATCGCCAGCCCCTCGAAATCCGGTCGTTTCGACATCATCAAATCTGCAACGATAGTTTGCGTTTCTTTCTATTTCTAAACGATGGCGGCGTCCATACCTCTTCGTTCGGCACTCCGCCTAACCGAACACAAGAGAACTGGAAAGAAGATGTCCCTTAAGCTCGAAGGAAAAATCGCCGTCATCACTGGCGCCACCACCGGTATCGGCCTCGCCATCGCCAAGCGTTTCGCCAGGGAAGGCGCGGAAGTCGTTATCACCGGCCGCCGCAAGGCGGAGCTCGACGCGGCCGTTGCCGCTATCGGCTCGCGGGCCACCGGCATTCAGGCCGACTCGACCAGCCTTTCCGATCTCGACGATCTCTATGCAAGGGTGAAGGCCGAGAAACACCGGATCGACGTGCTCGTCGCCAATGCCGGCGGCGGATCGATGCTGCCGCTCGGCGCAATCACCGAAGAACAGTATGAAGACACGTTCAATCGTAATGTCAAAGGTGTGCTCTTCACCGTGCAGAAGGCATTGCCGCTGCTTTCCGATGGTGCCTCCATCATCGTCACCGGCTCGACCGCCGGCAGCACTGCGACACCGGCCTTCAGCGTCTATGCAGCCTCGAAGGCAGCCAGCCGCAATCTCGTGCGCAACTGGATTCTGGACCTGAAGGACCGCAAGATCCGCGTCAATACCCTAAGCCCCGGCCCAACGAAAACGCCCGGCCTCGTCGATCTAGCCGGCCCGGATGCCGCCAACCAGCAGGGCTTGCTCGACTATCTCGCCACGCAAGTGCCGCTCGGCCGTGTCGGCGAGCCGGACGAAATCGCCAAGGCCGCCATCTTCCTCGCCTCTGACGATGCAAGCTTCATTACCGGCACCGAGCTGTTTGTCGACGGCGGCCAGGCACAGGTCTGATATCGAGCGCCGCCCTTCCTCATCAGGGAGAATTTACCTCACGCTACCGCCAGTAATCTCGCGGCGGTAGCAGCCGAACCATGAGTGTGACCATTTCGCCATCTCTTAAACAATCGTCCATAAAATAATGCCATTATTAATCATGTTTGATTTGCAACTATCCAAGCTCCCATGTTCAGCAGGCAATGGGAGCATCGAGGAGATGGATAGAAGATGCTGCAGCAGGTAAACGAAACCGACGACGCGCTGATCGACCAACTGCAACGCTCGGCGTTCGAATATTTCATGCTCCACACCAATCCGCAAAACGGACTGGTGGCGGATACCTCCATAAAGACGAGCCATTGCAGCATCGCCGCGGTCGGCTTTGCGCTGTCGAGCTATCCCGTCGCCGTCGAGCGCGGATGGATCAGCCGTGCCGATGCGGCCAAACGGGTGCTGACGACGCTCGATTTCTTCGCCAACAGCGATCAGGGCACCGAGCGCGGCGCCACCGGCCATCGCGGCTTCTACTATCACTTCCTCTATATGGAGACGGGCAACCGCGCCTGGAACAGCGAACTTTCGACCATCGATACCGGTCTGTTGCTGCTCGGCGTCTTGACCGCGGCGGCCTATTTCACCGGAAACGGTCAGGTCGAGCGCGACCTCCGCAAGCAGGCAAAATTCCTCTATGAGCGCTGCGACTGGCACTGGGCCCTGAACAAGGGGCAAACCATCAGCATGGGCTGGAAACCGGCGAGCGGCTTCCTGCGCTGGCGCTACCAGGGCTATGACGAGGCGATCTTCCTCTACGTCATGGCGCTCGCTTCGCCCACGCATCCGATCCCATCCTCAAGCTACGATGCCTTCGCCTCGACCTACACCTGGATGATGTTCAAGGACACGCCCTTTCTCTATGCCGGGCCGCTGTTCATCCACCTTTTCTCGCATGCCTGGATCGATTTCCGCGATATCCGCGACAAGCATGTCGCCGACAAGGATACCGACTACTTCCGCAATACGCAGACGGCGATATCAGTGCAGCGCGATTATACCGAACGCAATCCCGGCCATTTCGCCGGCTATACCAAGGACATATGGGGTCTCTCCGCCTGCGATGGCCCGAACCCCACGGGCACCAAGCATAGCCTGCGCTATGCCCCGAAAGTTTTCGGCTATGCCGCCCGCGGCGCTCCGCTCGGCCCGGACGACGGCACCATCGCCCCCTGGGGACCGCTATCCTGCCTTGCTTTCGACCGACAGGCCGCACTCGACGGCACGCGGGCGCTGCTTTCGACCTATCCCAACCTGCTGCTCGACGGCCGCTTTCCCGGCGGCTTCAACCCGAGCGTCAAAGGCCCCGGCCCGGAAGGCTGGGTGGATGATCGCTCCGTCGCCATCGACCAGGGCCTGCTGGTCATGATGATCGAAAATGCTCGCACCGGCATGATCTGGAACCTGATGCGGCAGTCACCGATCCTCCGCACCGGGCTGGAACGCGCCGGCTTCACCGGCGGCTGGCTGGACGAGAAGAAGACGGCGCCCGCCATCGCTTGATCTGCGGATCATCGGTAGATTTCGGCCATATGATATCAGAGCGTCGGGCTTGGCCCCTCACCCGACCTTTGGCCCCTCAAAGCCTCTCGATCGCCGCAATCACCTCATCCTCGACGGAGATTCCCTCCGTGAGAGCAAGCCGCCGCGAACTCTGCCCGCGCCGGCCCGGCAGACGGACATTCGGGTCGCGGGTGATTTCGCCTGCGAGCAAGGCCAGCCGTTGCGCCGTATCGGCCGCACTCGTCGCTACCGGGTTGATGGCAATGATCGTGTGACCAAGCGCTGGTGGTGCCCCCTTGTCGTCGAAGAGCGAAGAGGATTCGAAGGCGTAATTGGCGCCGGTCAGGCCGGCCGCCAGAATTTCGACCATGAGCGCGAGTGCCGCCCCTTTCGAATCGCCGGCCGGGATCATCGTGCCGGCCAAGGCCTCTTCGGCATTGGTGGTCGGTCTTCCCTCGCGGTCGAAAGCCCAGTCGGCGGGGATCGCGGCACCCTGCTGCCGGGCGGCCATCACCTTGCCGCGCGCCACCTTCGAAAGCGCCAGATCAATGACGATCGGCTCGTCATCCGGAAGCGGCGCGGCGAAAGCGATCGGGTTGGTACCGAAGACCGGCGTCTTGCCGCCCCAGGGCGCCATCGCCGCCGGCGCATTGGCAACCATCAGCGCCACCAGTCCCTGATCGGCGAACCGCTCCACCGTCAGGCCCATGACGCCGGCATGATGCGAGCGGCTGACGGCGGCAAGCGCGATCCCCTGCTCGCGGGCAATCTTGGGAAGCTCGGCAACGGCAAGATCGAGCGCGGGGTAAGCATAGCCATTGCCGGCATCGATGCGCAGCACGGCCGGAAAGGGCCGGCTCAACCGCGGCGTGGCAAGGCCATCGGTCTTGCCGACCTTGGCCTGTCCGGCATAGGCGGGAACGCGGCGCAGACCATGACCGCTCTGCCCCGCAGCCTCTGCCGCAACGAGCGCAACCGCCACCGAACGGGCATTTTCCACACTCACCTTGCTTCGCTGCAACGCCTCCACGACCAATGTTTCGGCTTCGGCAAGCGACAGGTGCATGAGACAAGACCTTGAAAACCAATGGGGAGGATAGAGGCTTTCTACGCCTTCGCCCTCCCCATCGCAATGCAGCAAAACTCTTGTCTTATTGTTCCTTTACGCATTCCGGACGGAAAACCGCTACGCACTTTTCCTGGAAATGCTCCTGCGCTATGCCACGTCGAACTTGACGCCCTGGGCCAGCGGCAGCGTGCGGCCGTAATTGATGGTGTTGGTCGCCCGGCGCATATAGGCCTTCCAGGCATCCGATCCGGACTCGCGGCCGCCGCCGGTTTCCTTCTCGCCGCCGAAAGCGCCACCGATCTCGGCACCGGAGGGACCGAGATTGACATTGGCGATGCCGCAATCCGAGCCACGCGCGGATACAAATGTCTCTGCTTCCCGCATGTCGTTGGTGAAGATCGAGGACGACAGGCCCTGTGGTACGGCGTTATGCAGCGCCAGCGCTCTGTCGAAATCGCCGTACTTCATCACATAGAGGATCGGCGCAAAGGTTTCCTGCTCGACCGGGCCGGTCTGCTCTGGCATTTCGACGAGGGCCGGACGGACGTAAAAGGCGTCGGCGGAACCGCTTTCGACGCGCTCGCCGCCGGTGACGGTACCGCCAGCCGACTTCGCAGCGACAAGAGCCGACTGCATGCGGTCGAAGGCCTGCTTGTCGATCAGCGGGCCAACGAGGGTCCCTGCTTCAAGCGGATTGCCGATCGTCACCGAGCCATAGGCTTTCTGCAGGCGCGGCACGAGCTGATCGTAGACGCTCTCATGGACGAAGAGACGGCGCAGCGACGTGCAGCGCTGGCCTGCCGTGCCCATCGCGGAGAAGGCGACGCCGCGCAATGTCAGGTCGAGATCGGCAGACGGGCAGACGATCGCGGCATTGTTGCCGCCAAGTTCGAGAATGGCGCGGGCAAAGCGACCGGCAAGGCGCGGACCAACGGCGCGGCCCATCGCCGTCGAACCGGTTGCCGAGACCAGCGGCACCTGCGGATGATCGACCAGCAGCTCGCCGAGATCGCGGCCGCCGATCAACAGCGTCGAAAGATTGGCCGGCGCTTCGCCACCCTCGGCGACATAGCGCTTCAGCGCCTTTTCGAACAAGGCCTGCACGGCAAGCGCCGTCAACGGCGTCTTTTCCGATGGCTTCCAGATGGTGGAATTGCCGCAGACGATGGCGAGCGCCGCATTCCACGACCAGACGGCAACCGGGAAATTGAAGGCGGAGATAATGCCGATGGCACCCAGCGGATGCCAGCTTTCCATCATCCGGTGTTCCGAGCGCTCGGTGGCGATGGTCAGGCCATAAAGCTGGCGCGAGAGTCCCACAGCGAAATCGCAGATATCGATCATCTCCTGCACCTCGCCGAGGCCTTCGGACGTGATCTTGCCGACTTCGACGGACACGAGACGGCCAAGCGCCGCCTTGCCGGCGCGCAGCTCTTCTCCAAGCAGGCGGATCAGCTCGCCGCGCTTCGGCGCGGGCACATTGCGCCAGGACAGAAACGCCTCGTGCGCCGCCCCGATCGCAGCCTTCGCCTCGGCGGCCGAATGCTCCTTGAGCCGGCCGATCTCCGCGCCGGTGACCGGCGAGGTAACGGCAAGCGTACCGCCGGTATAGCGATCGGCCGATACGCCAAGCTCCGTCAATATTGCCTTGGTTTCGGCAGCAAGATCTGATGTCGCGGTCATCTTGTTTCCTCTTCCCGTAGTTCTGGTTCGTTGTTTTTTAGACCCGAGCACCGACGAAATGCGCGGCCTGGGCGCCGGCCTCGTACCACATTTCCTTTGCCGCCCTGAAGCTTGGCTCGACGATATCGCTCACCGGCAGCGGCAGATCGGCCTCGGAAATCTGCCCGAGAATATGCCCGGCAAGCACCTTGCCAAACACGGTGCCCGGCGCGATGCCACGGCCATTATAGCCGGAGAAACCGACGACATTCTGGGCGAGCTTGTGGAAGCGCGGCAGGGCGTTGTCGGTCATGCCGATCTTGCCGTACCATTCGCATTCGAAGGGAATGTCGCCAAGCTGCGGAAAGAGTTTCTTGATCGACCGCCGCGCCCAGCTCTTGTGGATGGCAAGGCCGGTGTTGCGCAGCGCACCGACGCTGCCGAAGACGAGCCGGCCGGCCTGATCCATGCGGAAGGATGAGAGCACTTCCTTGGTGTCCCAAGCGCCCTCGCGCCCAGGCAGGACGGACTTGCGCAAGTTGTCGCCCAGCGGCACGGTCGCGAAATTGAAATAGGGCAGATGCACCTGTTCGTTCCTGATCGCCTCCCACGGACCGGTGCTGTAGGCGTCGGTGGCGACGACGATCCAGTCGGCGCTGACCTTGCCGCTATCGGTCGAAACCACCCATTTCGCGCCGCTTCGTTCCGTCGACGTCACACGACTGCCGGTATGGATGGCGACGCCTGATTTCACCGCGGCGTGGGCAAGACCGCGCGCATAGGCAAGCGGCTGCAAGGTGCCGGCGCGCATATCGAGCAACGCGCCTGCATAAGCGGAACTGCCGACGCGGCGCTCCGTCTCCCGCGCATCGAGGACGGTAACCGGCGCTCCGCGTTTGCCCCATTGCCGGGCCCGCTCCTCGATTTCCTTCAATCCTTCGGGGCCGACAGCGCAATGCAGCGTGCCGTTACGCTCGAGCTCGCAGGCGATGCCGTGCTTTTCGATCAGTTCCATCACCAGCTTCGGCCCATTGCCGAGCAGATCGAGCAGTCGTTCGCCGTGGACGGCACCGAGTTCGCCCGGCAGATCATCCGGCATCACCCACATGCCGGCATTGATGAGACCGACATTGCGTCCCGCACCGCCGAAACCGATTTCATTGGCTTCCAGCAGCACGACGCTCGTGCCGGCTTCCGCCAGATGCAGTGCCGTCGAAAGACCGGTATAGCCGCCACCGACCACCACGACATCGGCGTGGACATCGCCGGAAAGCGGCTTGGTTGCCGGCGGCGAAGGGGCGGTCTTTTCCCAAAGACCATGGGAGCGCGGGTCATTCAGCATGAAATCAGTCCAATCAAGAGAGATATTCGCGCCAATCTAGCGCCACGCGCGAAATTGCGGAAGCGGCAAGAACGACATCCGGTGGACAGAGCATGATGCCGAAAAGTGTGATCGGTTTTCGGACGACATCATGCTCCACTTCTTTGGTTCCAGAGCGGATGATTTAAGGTCGAACAGACCTAAAATCATCCGCTCTGGAGAAAAACTTGCATGGCGGCGGGGCTTTCGGCCATTATAGAGAAAATGCCGGCCGCCATGGTGGCCGCAGACAAAAACACGCCGCCATCGCGGCTGCGGACAAAAGCAGGACACTCTCATGAAGCCCATTTTCGTTCAGCTCCAATGCGCGCCCGGCAAGACCTACGAGGTCGCCGACGCAATCTACCAGACGGAGCTGGTTTCGGAGCTGTATTCCACCAGCGGCGACTACGATCTACTGCTGAAGGTCTACATCAAGGAAGAGCAGGATATCGGCATTTTCATCAACGACAATATCGCCAAAATCCCCGGCATCGTCCGCTCGCTGACGACACTGACCTTCCGAGCGTTTTAAGAGGTCGAGATTTCGGATCGGCACCCGTCACGGTTAAAGCCGCGTTCGCAGGATTGCCCCTCACCCCAACCCTCTCCCCGTTCTGACGGGGAGAGGGAGTTCACTGAGTTTTGTGGCTGGGGCAGGATCGCGCTGCAAGCGCCGGACCAGTCCCCTCTCCCTGCATTGCGGGGAGAGGGCTAGGGTGAGGGGCCAGGCACTATAATCCGGCATCAACACACTCACCTGACAAGCACAATACCCTTACGCGACACTCCGATATTAACCCTCTTACCTAAAGCTGCTTGGCTTTCGACCGGCAATTAAGCCCTCTTTAACCACCCCGATGATCTGCTTTGCCGACTGATCAACGGGTGGCGCGCTGCAGCGCCGGATTGCCGGCACGTGGCGCGGCATAGGGGTCGAGGGTGGATCGATGACATCGGCTGTTGCGGATATTCAGGCAAACAAACAGGCCGGGCCGCTGATCGTGCATGTCGTGCGCCAGTTCCTGCCGAACAAGGGCGGCCTGGAAGACGTCGTCGCCAATCTCTGCCGTCAGCTGGTCACCCGCGGCTATCGCGTCCGGGTCGTCACCTGCAACAGCCTGTTTTCCGATCCCGGCCGGGAACTCGCGGAACGCGAAACGATCGATGGCATCGAGATCGTCCGCATTCCCTGGTCCGGCTCCAGCCGCTATCCGCTGGCTCCGAAGGTTTTTCGCCATCTGGCCGATGCCGACCTCGTTCATGTCCACGCCGTCGATTTCTTCTTCGATGCGCTGGCCTGGGGCAAGCTGATGCATGGGCGGCCCATGGTTGCCACCACCCATGGCGGCTTCTTCCACACCCAGAAATATGCGGCCATCAAGAAGGTCTGGTTCAATACGGCAACGCGGCTTTCGGCCCTCGGCTATCATTCGCTCATCTGCTGCAGCCAGTCCGACGCGCGGCTCTTTTCCCAGATTGCAGAGAGCCGTGTCCGCCTCATCGAAAACGGCGCCGATGTCAGCAAGTTTTCCAATTGCGCCGCGCTGGAAGCCCGCCGCCGCATCGTCACCATCGGCCGCTTCTCGGTCAACAAGCGGCTCGACCACCTGCTCGACGTCATGAAAGTGCTGGCAGCCCGCGAGGCCGACTGGCATCTCGACATCATCGGCGCCGCGTCGGATCTCGATCGGCCGATGCTGGAAAAGGAAATTGCCGCCCACGGCCTCGACCACAATGTCGCGCTGCATGTGTCGATCGATGACGGCTCGATCCGCAATATCATCGCCCGCGCCTCGCTCTTCGCGTCGGCCTCCGAATATGAAGGCTTCGGTCTGGTGGCGATTGAAGCCATGAGCGCCGGCCTGCTGCCGGTGCTGAACGCCAACGAAGCCTATAAGGCGATGGCCGAAACCCACCCTGCCCTGATGCTCTCGGATTTCTCCGATGCGCAAGCCGCCGCCGATACGCTGACATCAGCCTTCGAACGCCTCATGGCCGACGACCTGAGCCTGCGGCAGGAGTTGCTGCGCGATGCCCGCGCCTACGCCTGGGACGAAGTCGCTCAGCGCTACATGGATGTCTATGCCGAAACCCTGACACCGAAAGGCAAGTCGCCTCAGCTTCTCCGCCAACGCGGCCAGGTGGCGTAACCTTCCAGAATACCCATCAGCCAGGCGCGCTTGTAGCGGGCCGCATCGAGGTTGAAACGTGCCAGCGCCGCCAGCCAGCCGGCGACCGGCCGAAACAGTCGGTAGCCGACATAGTACAGGGGAAAGGCCTGCTTGCGCATCAGCGCGCCGAAGCCGCGTCCATATTTGCGCGCCCGCTCCACCTGCCGCGGCCCATATTCGCTGGTGACCTGATCGTGATGGACGATAAGCTCCGGAAAGAACGCCGCTTGTCTGCCGGCGGCAAGCGCGCGCAGCAGAAAATCCGCCTCCTCGCCGCTCTGAAAGGGCGATTCCGAGCCGACGCCGAGATCCTCATCGAAGCCGCCGATATCGGCAAGCGCCGCACGGCGCACGAATATGCCGTTGGAATTGCCGCATTTCAGGTAGTTCCAGCGCGTCAGTACAAGCCGCGTCTCGCCCGTCGGGCTGACGGAGGCCGCCCCTTCGGCATCGAGCGTGCGGCCGGTGACGATCGCCAGGTCCAGATGAGTCGAAAACAGCATCGCAGCCGTCGAAAGCGTATCGGCTTCGTACCAGCAGTCGTCGTCGGGAAAGCAGACATAATCACCTTCGACAACCGCCATGCCGTTGTTACGCGCCCGCGAAAGTCCCTTCGGCGAACGGATATGGCGAATGAGGAAGGAAGGCGAGAAACTGTCGATGAGCACACGCAGCCGGTCGTCGACATTCTGGTCGACGACGATAACTTCGAAATCCCGGTGGCTTTGCGCCGCCAGCGAACGGAACAGCCGCTCCAGCTGGTCGAACCGATCGATCGTGCAGACGATGAGGCTGAACACTAAAACCCTCCGCACAAGCCCCAAGCGACCAATATCAGAGAGAAAGAATATTAGCCGAAGTAAAAAATGAACTTAGGGCAGCATTAAACCCTAAATATTAAGGCATATGAAATAGAGCTGACGTTATCCCGCAATCAACCGGATGTGTGCGAGTAGGTTCCGGTGATTTGAGGAACGGTCTGTCTTCATGACGAAGAGCATTATGGCAAATTCGGTTTTGAACGCGGCGGCGGGATTGACCCTGCTTGCGACCGGCTTTGCATGTTCGATCATCGCGGCGCGATTGCTTGGCCCGGAGGCCAACGGCATCATCGCCTTTTCCCTGTGGCTGACGACGACCGGCGCGTTGATCGCCGAGCTCGGCGCTGGCGTTACCCTGCTGCGCATCCTGCCGCAACTGAAGGGAAATGGCTATTCGACGGAAGAGCGGCTTGGCTTTGCCGCCTATCTCCTGCAGCCGACGATTCTCGCAACCGGAATTCTGCTTCTCGGCTACGCCGCCTATTATTGGGATACGGAGCGATTGCATTGGGCCGGCGATGCGTCCGCAGTCATCGCCATCACCGGGGTATTCTTCGTTCTTCAGTCACTCGGCGCCTACAGCAAGAACTATCTGATCGGCGAGCAGCAAGTCGGCGCGTTCCTGCGCATTACCGTGACGAGTTCGGTGTTGCAGCTCGTTACCGTGCTCGCGGGAGCCATTTTCTTCGGCGTCAGCGGCGCGTTGGCCGGCTATGCGATCGGCCAGCTGCCGATGTTCATTGCAACGCTCAGGATTGCGATCGCGCGCAAGAACAGCTGCGGCGTCGGCTTTTCCGCCCTCGTCGGTTCATCGCTCATTCTCTCGATCGAACTCATCAACAGCTCGATCTTCCTCAATCGCATCGAGCTCGTCTTCCTGCAGCGTTACTGGGGCATCGAAGCAGTCGGCTTCTATGCCGTCGGCCTGTCGCTCGCCAACCTGGCGCTGCAGCTGCCGGTACAATTGAGCGGCAGCCTGCTACCCTATTATTCCGAGCAGATGCACGCGCGGGCATCGGACAAGCTGCCGGTCGAGGTCTTTGCCGGCGTGGCGCGCAGCATAGCCTATATCACCCTGCCGATGAGCTTCGGGCTTGCCGCCATCTCGCCCGAGCTTGTCGTGACGATCTTCGGCCCGGCCTTTGCGCCGAGCGGAAGCATGGTCGCGCTTCTGTCCCTGACCGCGGCCCCCTACGTCTTGATGCAGATATGCACGCAATATCTCTATTCGCTCGATCGCGTGCGCGAACGCACCGTCATCGGCGTCATCGCCAGCGTCCTCATGGTCATCGGCTGCCTGATCGCCGTACCGTATTACGGAGGCGAAGGAGCGGCGCTGGTCCGCCTGCTGGCCTTCACCGCCATATGCGTGCTGACGGTGCGACGCATGGAATTCGAGGGATCGACACGGGGCATGCTGATCAACCTTGCAAAAGTTACGGTTGCTGCCATTGTGTGCGCGGTTGCAGCCTATGGTTTCGTTCAGGCGCTGACCGGTGTCGCAGGTCTCATAAGCGCCATCATCGCCGGCGCCCTGGCCTATTGTGCCGCGCTCAGATTGCTGAATGCCATTCCAGCCGAAGATATCGAGGTCTTGCAGAAGATCGCAGCGCGATTGCCTGCCAGGGCTCATCCTATTGCCACTCAGGCTCTGGCACTACTTGCGCCACGCCGAATGTGAGGAGAATGCCATGGCTGGTTGGGGAGCCGCCGAAAAAGAACGGAACGAAGGCAAGCAGCTGAGATCGGCAGCGACACCGGCAACCTTCGCCGGAACGGTCGGCCTGTTTACATCAGCCATTGCACCCTCGCGTGGCACGGCCGTGCTGTTTCTCAGCCCCTGGGGCTTCGAGGAGATGTGCGTCCGCAAGTTCTGGCGGATTCTGGCTGAGGATCTCGCCGATATCGGCCTGGCCAGCCTGCGTTTCGACTATGCCGGCACCGGCGATGCGCTTGATGCGGCGGACGAAGGCGAGGGTCTTACGCTTTGGCAGGAAACCGCGCTTGCCGCCGCTGCCGAGCTCAAGGCGCTTTCCGGCTGCAAGCGCCTGATCCTCGTCAGCCAGGGACTTGGCGGAACCATCGCCGCTGCTCTCGCCGAACGTCTTGCCGGCGTTGACGGCATTGCCTTTCTTGCACCCGTCATCTCCGGCCGCGCCTATCTGCGCGAACTGACGGTCTGGTCCAGGATGATCGATGAAAGCATGGGGCTTGCCGAAGCGCAGCGTCTGGCCGAGGGCGTCACCGTCGCCAGCCTGCGCATGCCCGATAGCGCGGCCGATGCGATCAGGAAGCTGAACCTCATGACGCTCGACCGGCTCGGCACACCGAACTGCCTCGTGCTGACGCGACCCGGCCGCCCCGGAGACGCCGACTTTGCGCGTCATCTCGAAACGCTGGCTCCCCAGGTCGCACAGGCCTCCTACGAAGGCTACGACGATCTCGTCTCGAACCCGACCGTCGCCACCATGCCGACCGCAGCCGGCCGGAATATAATCGAGTGGGTGCAGTCGGTCGCCGCCGTGCCTGGCGAGATCGCAGCGACCGATCCTGCCCTGCCCGTCGCGCAGCCTCTCGTCGGCGAAGGTTTTCGCGAGACGCCGCTGCGCTTCGGCGCGGAAAGCCGCCTATTCGGTATTCTCTGCGAACCCGAAGGCAGCCGCACCGGCGCGACCGCGCTGCTCCTGACCACAGCCTATGACAGAAGCGCCGGTTGGGGCCGGATGTCGGTCACCATGGCGCGCACGCTTGCCCGCGACGGCATTGCCTCGCTGCGTTTCGATACGGCCAACGTCGGTGACAGCCCGCCGCTTTCCGGCGCTCCCGAGCAGGTGCTCTATTCCCGCGAACAGCACCGGGATGTCGCGGAGGCGCTGGACCTCTTGGAAAAGCGAAATCTGCTACCGGCCTATGTGGTGGGGCGTTGCAGCGGCGGCTATCTCGCCTTCCAGGCCGCGGTGCGCGACGCGCGCTGCGGTGGCCTCATCACCGTCAACCCCTACAGCTTCCATTGGGATGAGAGTCGATCGGTCGACGAAGCGCTGCGCTTCGCGCCCCGGTCGCTGGAAACCTACGGCCGAAAACTGCTGCAGATGGAGACGCTGAAGCGGCTCTTTGGCGGCCAGATCGATGCGAAAAGCGCCATATACAACATGGCGACCGGGCTCCGCCGGCGCGCGGCACGAACGGGCCGTCAGCTGCTCGGCGCATTCCCCGTCTTCGCCGCGGCGCAAGGACCTGTCCTTGGTGGTTTTCGCACGCTTGCCAGGCGCGGCGTCGACATGTCCTTGATCTACAGCGCCCATGACATCGGCCTCGACCACCTGCATGACCAGTTCGGCGAGAACGGCGTCGGCCTGAAACATTTTCCGGATATACGCCTCACCATCATTCCCGAAGCAGATCACAATCTGACCCCGCCCTATGCGCGCAAGGTCTATCTGAAAGAGGTCAGGGAAATGGGTTTGCGGCTCGGCGCACGATGATGCCTCGACTGGAAAACTGCCGGAAATGTTCGCCACATCCGATACTTGCTGTATAGTCGTCCGATGAGGCTCCTGATCGTCGAAGACAACCGCGAACTGGCGTCCTGGCTCGGCAAGGCGCTGCGTCAGGCGCAATATGTCGTCGACATCGCCTATGACGGCGAGGACGCCGAGCACATGCTGAAAGTTGCGGCCTATGCCATCGTCATCCTCGATCTGTCGCTGCCGAAAATGGACGGATTGACGCTGCTGAAACGCCTGCGCCAAAGCGGCAACAAGGTGCCTGTCATCATCCTGACGGCCAATGCCAGCCTCGACGGCCGGGTGACCGGCCTCGACAGCGGCGCCGATGACTATCTGGCAAAACCCTTCGAAATTGCCGAGCTGGAAGCCCGCATACGCGCCGCCGTCCGCCGCGGTCATGACCGTGCCGCGCCCGAGATCGCCGTCGGCGACCTCGTGTTCGACGGCGGCACACGGCAATTCTACCTGGCCGGCGAATCCTTGGCGCTAACCCCGCGCGAACACGCCGTGCTCGAACATCTGGTCATGAAGGCAGGCACGACCGTCACCAAGACGACGCTGTCGGAAAGCGTCTTCGGCTTTGACGATCTCGCCGACACCAGCGCCATCGAGATCTATGTGCATCGCGTCCGCAAGAAGCTCGAAGGCAGCACCGTGCAGATCGCGACGCTGCGCGGCCTGGGTTACCTCCTTCGCCATGCACAATGACGAGATTTCCCGACCTCAAGGAGTCCTGAGCCGCGCCATGCGCGCGCTGACGACGAGCCTTCGGGCGCAACTCTTCGCCTGGGTGGTGCTGACCCTGATCGGGGCGATCTGCATCAACCTTTATCTGAGCTACCGTTCGGCCGACGCGACGGCCAAGCTCGTCACCGACCACACATTGCTTGCTTCGGCGCGCGTGATCGCCGAGGCCGTGCGTGTCGATGCCAGCGGCTCGGTGCAGATCGACATTCCGCCCGCCGCACTGGAAATGTTCGACACCGGCTATGGCGACCGCGTCTTCTATCAGGTGATGACCGCGTGGGGAAACCTCGTCGCCGGCTTCCCCGATCTGCCACGGCCGGAGCGTGATCGGGTCGGCGAGGACAAGACGTTCCGGACCGATGGCGTCCGCGTACTGATGCTGAGCCATCCCGTTGTTGGCCTCGATCAGGACAGCACCATTTCTGTTGCCGTCGCCGTCACCCATAACAGCCAGGATGCCATGCGCCGCAGACTGTGGCTGTCGGATTTCACAAAGCAGCTCGTTCTCGTCCTTCTCGCCGGTCTTGTGACCATTATCGGCCTGCAGCGCGGCCTTGCGCCGGTGCTGCGCCTGCGCGACGCCGTTCGCGAACGCGGCCGCCAGCGCCTCGATCCACTGGACCCTCACATGGTGCAGAACGAGCTCCGGCCGCTGGTCCATGCCCTCAACGATCATATGGAGCGGGTGCAGAACCAGATGGCGGCGCAACGCCGCTTCGTCTCGAATGCCGCCCATCAACTGCGCACCCCGCTTGCCCTGATCTCGACGCAGGCAGGTTTTGCCGCGCGCGAAACGGACAGTATCAGACGCGACGAGGCGCTGACGGCGCTGCGTTCCAGCACGCGGCAGGTCACACGCCTTGCCAGCCAGCTCCTGACATTGTCTCGTGCCGAGCACGGCAGCCGGCGGCCGCGCAACGATACGATCGATCTCGGGGAGACGGCCCGGCGGGTGCTGGAAACGCTCGCCGAGGAAGCCTTGCGCCGTAATATCGACCTCGGACTGGAGGCCGATGACACGCCCGTGCATATCGAAGGCGACGGCACCATGCTGCGCGAAATGCTTGTTAATCTCGTCGACAATGCGCTGCGCTACACGCAGGCGGGCGGCCGCGTGACGGTCGGCGTCGCACAAGAAGGCGACACGGCGCTCCTATGGGTCGAAGATAACGGCCCGGGCATTCCCGAGGCCGAGCGCGCCCATGTGTTTGAGCGTTTCTACCGCATCATGGGCACGGAGCCGGAAGGCAGCGGCCTCGGGCTTGCCATCGTCCGCGAGGTCGTCGACGGCGCCGGCGGTTCCGCCGCCCTTGCCGATGCCGCCGGCGGCGGGCTGCTGGTCAGCGTTCGGCTGCCGGCCGTTTGAGGCGCAGTAATTTCGGGATAGTCCCCTCTCCCCGCCTGCGGGGGAGAGGGAGTCTCTTGTGGCGATAAAACAAAAAAGGCCGGGCAAGATGCCCGGCCTCAGCCTTGGGAGGCTACGGAAATAGTCGCTTAATGCGTGTCGAGGCTCTGCTGCGGACGCCAGCGGGTGATGTGGTTCTCGATGAGCGTCATCACGTATTCGGCGCCGAGCGTCACCACCATGACAAGGATGATCGCAGCGTAGAGGCCGGCTGCATCATAGGTGCCCTTGGCGATGGAGATCAGGTAGCCGATACCGGCCAGCGAACCGACGAACTCGCCGACGATCGCGCCGATGATGGCGAACGAGAACGAGACGTGCAGGCTGGCGAAGATCCAGCTCATCGCCGACGGCAGGATGACGTTGCGGGTCACCTGCCAGTTCGAGGCGCCGAGGATGCGGGCATTGGCGATCATGTTCCGGTCGGCTTCGCGAACGCCCTGGAAGGCATTGGCGAACACGACGAAGAATACCATGATGAAGGCGAGCGCCACCTTGGACGGCAGGCCGAGACCCATGATCATCACGAAGATCGGCGCGAGAACGACGCGCGGGATCGAGTTGATCGCCTTGATGTAGATCGACAGAATATCGGACGCCAGCTTGTTGCGGCCGAGTGCGACGCCGACGAGAACGCCGGCGACCGAGCCGATGATAAAGCCGATCAGCGCTTCTTCCATGGTGACGCCGAGGTGATACCAGAGCGAGCCGCTCTCGGTGCCTTCGGTGATCCATTCCCAGAGGCGCAGCGCAATACCATACGGGCTCGAATAGAAGAACGGGTCGATCCAGTGCAGGTCCGAGGCAATCTGCCAGAGGCCGAGGATCGCGGCGAGAATGGCGACCTGCCAGAACAGCACGACGTATTTGCGCCGTGTCATCGCCTTCATCGCTGCGGCTTCAATTTCCGCATCCGAGGTGCCGGCGCGGAAGATGGGGGCATTGCCTGCTTCGAGAGCTGTATTTGCCATGATCAATCCTCCCTTATGCCGCTTCCGCGGCACGGCGATAGCTGGTTTCGACCTCTTCACGCAGGTCGTCCCAGATCGTCTTGCAATAATCGATGAAGTTCTGCTCGTAGCGGATCTCGGAGACCACGCGCGGCCGCGGCAGATCGATCGTGTAGACCGACTTCACCGTCGCCGGGCCGGCCGTCAGCACATAGACCTTGTCGGCGAGCGCGACGGCCTCTTCGAGATCGTGCGTGACGAAGACGACGGACGCCTGCCGTTCGGCCCAGAGCTTCAACAGCTCTTCATGCATGACCGTGCGGGTCTGCACGTCGAGCGCCGAGAAGGGCTCGTCCATCAGCAGGATTTCCGGCTCATTGATGAAGGTCTGCGCCAGCGAGACGCGCTTGCGCATGCCGCCCGAGAGCTGATGCGGATAGTGATGCAGGAATTTCGTGAGGCCGACGCGGGCAAGCCAGTCCTTGGCCATCTTTTCAGCCTCAGCCTTCGGCTTGCCGCGAAACAGCGGGCCGGCCATGACGTTTTCGATGACGTTCTTCCAGGGGAAGAGCGCATCCGTCTGGAAGGCGAAGCCGACGCGCGGGTCGATGCCGCTGACCGGGCCGCCCATCAGGCGAACTTCGCCGGCACTGGGCCTGGCAAGGCCGGTAACGAGATTGAGGGTCGTGGACTTGCCACAGCCCGTCGGTCCGACAACGGCGACGAATTCGCCGCGTTCGACCGTCATGTTGAAATCGCGAAGTGCCGTCAGCGACTTGCCGGTCGGCGATACGAAACGGCGGCTGACATTGATGAGCTCGATCGCCGGAGTGCGGCGTCCATCCTGTTGCATGGTGCTGATCCTCACGCGTGCCTTCGGGCGTGCACGCAAAGCCCGGTGAACTGCAAAGTCCCTTGAACTGCCGCTTCCGGAATCTGTCTGAAAACTGGCCGGAAGCGGCGTTATGACTGCTTACTTGACGTTCTTGACGAATTCCGTCGTGTAGGTCTTCGACAGGTCGATCGTCTTGCCCTTGACGTTCTTGGAGAACTGCGAGAGCACGGCGAGAACGGTCTTTGGACCATCTTCCGGCATCACGCCGTCGGCCGTGAACATTTCCTTGCCGGCGTCGAGAGCCTTGATGTAGCCGTCCTTGTCGCCGACGTAAAAGTCCTTCGGCATCTTGTCGGCAATCTCGGCGGCGGAATGCGTGTGGATGAAGCGCATCGTCTTGACGAAGGCGTTCGCCAGCTTCTGCACCTCTTCCTTATGAGCGTCGACCCATGCGGCATCCATATAGAGCGAAGCGGCCGGATAGGTACCGCCGAGCGCTTCCTCGGTGCCCTTCAGCGTGCGCAGATCGACGAGGATCTTGGCTTCGCCGGTCTTGAGCAGGCGCGAGATTGTCGGTTCGGTGGTCATGCCGACCTGGATGGCGTCCTGCTGCATGGCGGCGATAAAGGTCTGGCCGGCACCGACCGGAACCGGCGTGATATCAGCCGGCGACAGGCCGGCCTTCGACGCCATGTAGAGTGTCAGGAAGTTGGTGGACGAGCCGAGGCCGGTGACGCCGGCGCGCTTGCCCTTGAGATCGGCGAAGGACTTGATATCAGGATACTTGGCCGAGACCAGCTCCACTTCGCCCGGTGCCTGGCTGAACTGCACGACAGACTTGATGAACTTGCCCTTGGCCTGCAGGTCGACACAATGGTCGTAGAAACCGACGACGCCCTGAACGGCGCCGGCCAGCAACTGGTTTTCGGCGTCAACGCCGGCGGACTCGTTCAGAAGCTCGACCTCGAGGCCTTCATCCTTGAAGTAGCCGAGGGATTCGGCGAGCTTGGCCGGCAGATAGATCTGCTTTTCGTAGCCGCCCACCATGATGGAGATCTTATCGGCGGCGTTGGCGGCCGTGGCTGCAAAGGAAGCAGCTGAAATGACAAGGGAAAGGGCTACGGTATGAAAAAAGGTGCGCGATGGACGCATCAATGTCTCCTCCTGTTTGAATAGCTGCGCCACACGACGCTGCGAAAATATGCTTCCTCCACGAAGCTCGGCGAACCTAACGTGGGCAACCTTTCAGTCAGCTTTCAGCGCACAATCCTTCTAGGGCGGCATTGCAATTTTATTTCAGCGGTGCCGGCGGCACGATTATGGCTGCCGGCGCTGTCTTTTACTTCGGGATCGGAGATGTGGCCCCGAAGCATCCGGTCAATACCGGAAGCGATACTCGAGCTATTTGGCGTTCTTGACGAATTCCGTCGTATAGGTCTTCGACAGGTCGATCGACTTGCCCTGGACGTTCTTGGAGAATTCGGAAAGCACGGCGAGAACGGTTTTCGGTCCATCTTCCGGCATCACGCCATCGGGCGTGAACATGGCCTTGCCGTTTTCGAGCGCCTTCACATAGCCTTCCTTGTCACCGACATAGAAATCCCTAGGCATCTTGTCGGCGATCTCGGCGGCCGAATGGGTGTTGATGAAATGCAGAGTCTTGACGAAGGCGTTGGCAAGCTTCTGCACGTCCTCCTTGTGATCCTTGATCCATGATTCCTGCATGTAAAGAGAAGCGGCGGGATAGGTTCCGCCCAGAACGGCCTTCGTTCCGGCCATCGTGCGCATGTCGATCAAAACCGTGGCCTCGCCGGTCTTCAACAGGCGCGAGATCGTCGGCTCCGTCGTCATGCCCGCCTGGATGGCGTCCTGCTGCATGGCGGCGATGAAGGTCTGGCCGGCGCCGACCGGAACGGACGTAAATTCTCCGAGCTTCAGGCCGTTCTTGACCGCCAGATATTGCGTCAGGAAATTGGTCGAGGACCCAAGGCCGGTGACGCCGAGGCTCTTGCCCTTGAAATCGGCCGGCGACTTGATTTCCGGATGTTTGGCCGACACCAGCTCCACTTCGCCCGGCGCCTGGCTGAACTGCACGACGGATTCGACGAACTTGCCCTTGCCCTGAAGGTCGATGCAATGGTCGTAGAAGCCGACGACCCCCTGGACGGCGCCGGCGAGCATTTCATTTTCAGCATCGACGCCGGCAGGCTCGTTGAGAAGCTCGACGTTCAGACCCTCGTCCTTGAAATAGCCGAGCGCTTCCGCGAGTTTCGCCGGCAGATAGATCTGCTTTTCGTAACCGCCCACCATGATCGAAATCTTGCCGGCTGCCTGTGCCGTCGTCGTAGCGAATGAGGCGGCGGTCACCGCAAGGGAAAGAGCCGCCGAATATCTGAGAATGCTGGATGCACGCATGAAGTCCTCCTCTCCATTTGTGTACCGACGCCGATTGATAGCGGCACGGCACGCGCTTCCTCCTGAAGCGAAAGAGACATGCACGCCCAACCTTTCATTGAGCTGAAAGCTGCTGATTCCCCTTATCCGCGGCTGACATCGGCCGTGATCGCTGGCGTCTCATCAATGCAAAACCGGATCGCCGTGCAACGGGAAGCATCACCACATCTTGGCATTTCCCGTATCGCTACTATTTTAGATTGAGCGCTTTTGCGGGAGAGACCATCCATGAAAATCATTGCCGCAGCCCTTATTCTGACGGTGATCGCGATAGCCGGGCCGGCATCGGCAATTTCCCGCTACGAGTCGCTCAGCAAAACCTGTGCGTCGGTGCAGCAACTCATCGCCGGCGAACGCGCCGTGATATTGCGCTATCCTGCACCCCGTGGCGGCCCCGTTCTCTACGACCGCTACGTGGCCGACAGCGGCCAATGCGACATTTCAGAATATGCCGGCCGCAGCTACGTGCCGACGAGGGACAACCCGCGCTGCCCGGTCTACAATTGCAAGCCGTCATCCGTCTTCAATCCGCATTGACGCGAATCATCTTTTCTGCGGTTTATGCGCGTGGCGGAGTTATAAAATTTAACATAAAAAGACTTTTAGTTGAATTCTACCCATATTTAACGCACATTTTGCGGGCAGATAGAGCACGCGTCCCTTCCCGCGAAGGGTCACGAGTATGGTGCTATCCACCAGCCCCTATTTGATAAGGAGATCGCGCAGTGAGTGCAAAAGTACCGAACCCGATCGATGCCTATGTTGGCTCTCGCGTGCGCACGCGCCGTCTTATGCTTGGCATGAGCCAGGAGCGGCTCGCCGAACAGATCGGCGTGACGTTTCAGCAGGTGCAGAAATACGAAAAGGGCACCAATCGCATCGGCGCCAGCCGGCTGCAGGCCATCGCCGGCGTGCTGGCCGTTCCGGTCGCCTTCTTCTTCCAGCAGGACAATTCGCAGCCGCTGAACACGGACGGCCTTGGCGCGATCAACGGCCTCGAGGACCTGTCGGATTTTCTGACGTCCAAGGAAGGGCTGAGCCTCAACAAGGCGTTCATGAAGATCAACGATCCCAGCATCCGCCAGTCCGTGCTGATGCTGATCAAGTCGCTGGCAAATGCTTCCGACGTTCTACCGGATCACGTTCCCCATGCGAAGAACGTGTCGGTCAGCTTGCACAGCTGAGGCCTGCCACCGGCGAGCATGCCGGTTTATTTTATTCGCGCCGAAACCTGCCGATAGCGGAAGCATAGGCGGGTTTCGGCAAGCAAATATTCGGGCCGCGATATCGCTTGCCCGTCTACATGCCGCGGTTTCGCGCCTTGAAATTGCAAAATAAAAATTTTGCCACAATCAAGCATCGTGTCACGCCGCATGTCACGCGCCAAGCTGCAAAACATTCGTTACGGTTTGCTCATGTTCCCGGCCAGACACGATTCGTCTGCCGGGAACGGGGGCAATAGAGGGCACGAAATGACAGCAGCACTTCCGATCGGAACAGCATACCAGGACCCGGACTCACTCAAGGAGCTGGCATCCATCGCTCGACTGATCACTTATGCACGGCAGAGCGCCAAAAACCTGAATGCGGAATTCCCGGTCTGGTGCCTGGACTTGGCGCTCGGTGCCGTGCTGCAGGAAATGTATCAAAGCGGCTTGCCGAACCCCGTGTTTGACGAGGCGATGGATGCGGCAAACGTGGTGGCACACTGAATGCAGTAATCCCGGCTTTCGCCGGATACGGAACGATGCCGATATGGTTAGAAGCCATATCGGCATTTTTCGTTGATGAGCCGAGATTGTCAGAGCGAACAGGCTTAGCAATCGCCCTTGCGCGGCTGGACGCCGGCGGTAAAAATCGCGATGCAGTGGCGCAGATGACGCAGCCGCGTTTCACGGTTTGGCCAGTCGTTCGGGTGGCCCGGTTTCGAAATCATCGCGCCGAAGATCATGTTCATCAGCATGCGCGCACCGCTCGAAGCATCGGCAATCTCGATCAGGCCGCGCCGCTGCTGCTCGCTAAGCCAGTCCGCCAGCATCTGCTGCGATTGCCTGGCGCCATAGGTGTGCAGCAACGTCGCGATCTCGGGAAATTGCTGTGATTCGCTAAGGGCGAGGTGGATGAAGGCCTCGCGTTCGCGCTCCTGGGCTTCGTCCATGTCGATCATGAATATCTGTTCGAGCGCCTCGTCGAGCGGCAGATCCTCATCCGCGGGGCGCGGCAAGGCAAACATGGAAGCGCGATGTTCGGCGATGATCGCCATGAAAAGTTCGGTCTTGCTCGGAAACAGTCTGTAGAGGGTCTGCTTCGACATCCGGCACCGGGCGGCCACGAGATCCATCGTCGTGCCGCCATAGCCGAGCTCATAGAAGGTCGCGCGCGCCTCGCTGACGATCTCGGCTCTGCGAGCGTCGTCGTTGATGGTTTTAGGGCGGCCCCGCGGGCGACGCTGGTCAGCCTTGGCTGCTCGTTCCTTTGTCAGCACTTCCGTATTGACCTCAACAGCCGAATGCGATTGACATTTGAAGCAGTACAAATATTTTCTGTACGACATGGTACCATAAATAAGGCAACAGGAAATAGCAACGTGCGAAAGCTCGCCCCTCCCACTTCTGCACCCGCATATCCGGCGATATCCAACCGCCTTTCGGTTGGCCGCGGCTCGATGACCGCTGCCGGAATTGTCGCCGTGATGTTGCTGGCAGGCTGCAACCAGCAGAATGCCGCCAAAAACAATACTCCCGTCGTCAAGGCGGAAGTCAGCGCGATGTCGCTGCATCCGCAATCCGTCGCCATCACTGCCGAATTGCCAGGCCGCACCAGCGCCTACCTCGTCGCCGAAGTGCGGCCGCAGGTCGGCGGCATCATCCGCAGCCGCAATTTCAAGGAAGGCACGGAGGTCCGGGAAGGCGAGGTGCTCTACGAAATCGATCCGGCCTCCTACCAGGCATCCTATGACAGCGCCGCAGCAGCCTTGCAGAAGGCAGAGGGTGCCGTGCCCAGCGCCCAGGCCAAGCTCGACCGCTACAAGGGCTTGAGCGCGCAGAACGCCGTCAGCAAGCAGGATTTCGATGACGCGCAGTCCACGCTGGTACAGGCGCAGGCCGATGTCGCCTCCGCCAAGGCTGCGCTCGAAACCGCCCGCATCAATCTCGACTACACGAAGATGCGCGCGCCGATCTCCGGCCGCGTCGATGCCTCCACGGTCACGGTCGGCGCACTCGTCACCGCCAATCAGACGACGGCGCTGACCACCATCCGCCAGCTCGATCCGATCAATGTCGACGTCACCCAGTCGAGCACCAACCTGCTCGAATTCCGCCGCGCCGTCGCCGACGGCCGGCTGAAGACCAGCGGCGACAACGTCTCCGTGCATCTGACGCTCGAGGACGGCAGCCAGTACAAGGAAACCGGCAAGTTGGAATTTGCCGAATCCTCCGTCGCTGAGACGGTCGGCACCATTACCGTCCGCGCCGTCTTCCCTAATCCCGACCGCATCCTGCTGCCAGGCATGTATGTCCGTGCCACCATCCAGGAAGGCATTGCCGAAAACAGCTTCCTGGTGCCGCAGCGCGCCGTGACGCGTAACACGAAGGGCGAACCGATCGCCCTGTTCGTGACCGCAGAAGGCAAGGTGCAGCAGCGGGTCTTGAAGGTGGAGCGCAGCATCGGCAACAGCTGGCTCGTCAATCAAGGGGTCGCCGACGGCGACCGCGTGGTCGTCGAGGGCATCCAGCGCGTCCGCGACGGTCAGGAAGTCAACATTTCTCCGGTGACGATCGACGATGCGACCGGCGAAGTGAAGCAGGCCGCCGCCGACAGCAAGCCGTCCTCGGAGCAGGCCGGCCTGGAAAAGACCGATATGAAAGCCGCCTCCGGCGTCCAGAAGTAAGGTTAGATCATGTCTCGTTTTTTCATCGACAGGCCGATCTTTGCCTGGGTGATCGCCATCGTCATCATGCTGGCGGGCGCTTTGTCGATCTTCACGCTGTCGATCTCGCAATATCCGCAGATCGCACCGACGACGGTCAGCATCAGCGCCACCTATCCAGGCGCTGATGCCGCAACCGTCGAAAACTCGGTGACCAAGGTCATCGAGCAAGGCATGACCGGTATCGATAATCTCGACTACATGACGTCGACGTCCACCTCGACGGGTCAGGCCTCGATCTCGGTGACCTTCACCAACAAGGCCGATCCCGACGTCGCGCAGATGCAGGTGCAGAACAAGCTGCAGCTCGTCACCGCCCAGCTGCCGCAGACCGTGCAGTCCACAGGCATCGTCGTTTCCAAGTCGACGTCGAACTTCCTCATGGTCGTTGGCTTCGTCTCGACCGATGGCAAGCTGAACTCCAACGACTTGGCGGATTATGTTGCCAGCACGCTAAACGATACGCTGAAGCGCATTGACGGCGTCGGCAACACCCAGATTTTCGGCGCCGGCTATGCCATGCGCATCTGGGTCAATCCGGACAAGCTTGCCAAATATCAGCTGATGGTCAGCGACGTCACCAGCGCGATAGAAGCTCAGAACTCGCAGGTCTCGGCTGGCCAGCTCGGCGCGTTGCCGCAACGCAAGGGTCAGCAGCTCAACGCAACGGTGACCGCCAAGAGCCGCCTGCAGACGCCGGAGCAGTTCGAGAATATCATCCTGAAGAGCCAACCCGACGGCTCTCTGGTGCGTATCAACGATGTCGCCACCGTCGAGCTCGGGGCTTCATCCTATACGACCTCGACCACTTATAACGGCCATCCCTCGGCCGGCCTTGCCGTGATGCTCGCCTCGGGCGCCAACGCCATCAATACGGCCGAGGCGGTGAGGTCGACCATCAACAATCTGAGCCAGACCCTGCCGCCGAATGTCGAGATCGTCTATCCCTATGACACGACGCCGTTCGTGAAGCTGTCGATCGAGGACGTGGTCAAGACGCTGTTCGAAGCCATCGTGCTCGTCTTCATCGTCATGTTCGTCTTCCTGCAGAACATTCGCGCCACCCTCATCCCGACGCTTGCCGTCCCGGTCGTGCTGCTCGGCACCTTCGGCGTGCTGTCGCTGTTCGGCTACTCGATCAACACATTGACGATGTTCGGCATGGTGCTGGCGATCGGTCTTCTGGTCGACGACGCCATCGTCGTCGTCGAAAACGTCGAGCGTGTGATGGAGGAAGAGGGATTGTCGCCGCGCGAGGCGACGATCAAGTCGATGCAGGAAATCACCGGCGCGCTGATCGGCATCGCCACGGTCTTGTCGGCGGTGTTCATCCCGATGGCCTTCTTCTCCGGTTCCGTCGGCGTCATCTACCGGCAGTTCTCGGTGACGATCGTCTCGGCGATGGTGCTGTCGGTCATCGTCGCCCTGATCCTGACGCCGGCCCTTTGCGCCACCCTTCTGAAGCAACCCAAGCATGGGGCCAAGGAGAAGGGCGCCTTCGGCTGGTTCAACCGTAATTTCGAACGGGCGACTCATCGCTACCAGCGCAGCATCCGCGGCATGATCCGCTTCTCCGCCGTCTTCCTGGTGATCTTCGTGCTGATCGGCGTCGGTGTCGGTTATCTTTTCAACCGTCTTCCCAGCTCGTTCCTGCCGGAAGAAGACCAGGGCATCCTGCTCACCGCCGTCCAGTTGCCGCCTGGCGCCGCGGATTCGCGGACCTGGGCCGTGCTCGATCAGGTGAGGGACTACTACCTCAACACCGAGAAGGACTATGTCGAAGGCGCATTCGCCGTCGCCGGCTTCGGCTTCAGCGGCCAGGGCCAGAACGTCGGCCTCGTCTTCGTCCGATTGAAGGATTTCGATCAGCGCAAGACACCGCAATCGAAGGCACAGGCGATCGCCGGCCGCGCAATGGGCGCCTTCTCGAAGATCAAGGACGGCAGCGTCTTCGCGCTGGCGCCGCCGGCAATCCCCGGCTTCGGCAGCTCCAGCGGCTTCGACTTCTTCATCAAGGATATCAATGGCGCCGGCCATGCAGCCTTGATCGCCGCTCGCAACCAGCTGCTGGGAGCAGCCGCCAAGAATCCGAAGCTCTTCGGCACGCGTCCGAACGGCCAGGAGGACACGCCGCAATACTCGGTCGACATCGATCAGGAAAAGGCAAGCGCCTTGAACATCACCTTGTCGGATATCGACTCGACGTTGTCGACGGCCTGGGGCGGCACCTATGTCAACGACTTCATCGACCGCGGCCGCGTCAAGCCGGTCTACGTGCAGGCCGACAAGGATTTCCGCATGCAGCCGGAGGATTTCGGCCGCTGGTATGTGCGCAACTCCAGTGGCGACATGGTCCCGTTCTCGGCCTTCTCGAGCGGCGAATGGAATTATGGCTCGCCGCGACTGGAACGCTACAACGGCTCGTCCGCCGTCGAAATCCAGGGGGCGGCCGCTCCCGGTGTTTCCTCGGGCGACGCCATGAACGAGATCGACAAGATCATGGCAACCCTGCCGCCCGGCTTCAGCCATGAGTGGACCAGCCTGTCCGCTCAGGAAAAACTGTCAGGCAACCAGGCAAGCCAGCTCTATGCCATCTCCATCCTGGTCGTCTTCCTGGCGCTCGCAGCACTCTATGAGAGCTGGTCGATCCCGCTCGCCGTCATGCTGTCGGTGCCGATCGGCATCTTCGGCGCGCTCTTGGCTGCGACGCTGTTCGGTCAGTCGAACGACGTCTATTTCAAGGTCGGCCTGCTGACGACCATCGGTCTGGCCGCCAAGAACGCCATTCTGATCGTCGAATTCGCCATCGAGCAGCAGAACCAGGGCAAGAACCTGATCGATGCGACGCTCGAAGCATCTCGCCAGCGCCTGCGGCCGATCCTGATGACCTCGCTTGCCTTCATCCTCGGCGTTCTGCCGCTGGCGATCGCCAACGGCGCAGGCTCGGGTAGCCAGAACTCGATCGGCATCGGCGTCATGGGTGGCATGATTTCCGCCACCGTGCTCGGCATCTTCTTCATTCCGCTGCTCTTCGTCTCCGTCCGTCGTGTCTTCAAGGGCAGGGTTGGCGCGGTGACCGCGCAGGAGACGCCGGCGCCCGATAGCGGCACTACGCATTAACGAAATACCGCCCGCCCTCGACAGGGGAGCGGGCGGCGTCACTCCTGATTAAGCCAAGGGGGCTCCCGCATTGATGCGGGAACCCCTTTCGTTTTGATGTCATAGGAGCCGAACAAATACTCGGGAACTGTCTCCGGGAAACGCAGGGTAGTCTCATGCGAGGCATGTCGGCGGCGCAAGCTCCTTCTCCCCTCGGGGAGAAGGTGGCCCGAAGGGTCGGATGAGGGGGCGGCTGACCGATCTGAATTCATGGATTTCGCGCTCTTGGCAGGCCCCCCTCATCCGCCTGACGGCACCTTCTCCCCGCTGGGGAGAAGGGGTACGCGCCAACGATCAATGGAGGTAAGGTCAACTCAGCTCGACGATACCGGAGCCGGTGCCGCGGGCTGCGCCTTCGGCGACCATTTTGCGTGCAGCTTGGCGAGCATCAGATAGATGATCGGCGTCGTATAGAGCGTCAGCACCTGCGACACGACAAGGCCGCCGACGATGGTGATCCCGAGCGGACGGCGCAGCTCCGAACCGGGGCCG
Source organism: Rhizobium sp. NPDC090279 (assembly GCF_044769665.1). Taxonomy (NCBI): domain Bacteria; kingdom Pseudomonadati; phylum Pseudomonadota; class Alphaproteobacteria; order Hyphomicrobiales; family Rhizobiaceae; genus Rhizobium; species Rhizobium sp. NPDC090279. Next base: position 253,795 of record NZ_JBIVYI010000007.1, read on the forward strand.
GAGGCGATGATCAGCGGAATGGCGCCCATCAGCGCGGCGAGCGTCGTCATCAGGATCGGGCGGAAACGCTTCAGGCACGCCTGATAGATCGCTTCCTCCGGCGGCAGGCCGAGCGTGCGCTCACCCTGCAGGGCGAAGTCCACCATCATGATGCCGTTCTTCTTGACGATGCCGATCAGCAAAATAATGCCGATGAAGGCGATGATCGTCAGTTCGGTGCCGCTGATTGCGAGCGCCAGCAGCGCGCCGAGACCGGCCGACGGCAGCGTCGAGATGATCGTCAGCGGATGCGCCAGGCTCTCATAGAGAATGCCGAGAACGATGTAGACCGTCAGCAAGGCCGCCAAAAGCAGAAGCGGCTGGCTGCCGGAGGACTGGCTGACGCTTGCAGCATCGCCGGCGAAATCCGCATGCAGCGTATCGGGCAGGTGCATGTCCAGCACCGCCTTCTGGATCGCGTCGTTCGCCAGCTGCAGCGGCGTGTTGAGCGCCAGATTGTAGGAGATGGTGACGGCGGGATACTGCCCCTGATGATTGACCACCAGCGGCGCCAGCGTCCGGTCGATCGACGCCACTGCGCTCAGCGGCACCTGCGTGCCGCCCGTCGCCGGCACATAAAGCTTGGAAATATCGTGCGGATCGAGAGCATAGTTCGGATCTGCCTCCAGCACGACGCGATACTGGTTGCGCTGCGTGTAGATCGTCGAGATCTGCCGCTGCGCGAAGGCGTTGTTGAGCGCCGAATCGATGGATTGGATGTTGACGCCGAGCTGGGAAGCGAGGCTTCGGTCGATATTGACGGTCGCCTGCAGGCCGTTGGGCTGCCTGTCGGTCGCGACATCCGTCAACGTCGGAAGGGCCTGCAGCCGCTCCAGCACCTTGGGCGCCCATTCCACCAGCTCGTCGTAATTCGCGCTCCAGAGCGTGAATTGGTATTGCGATTGCGACTGGCGGGCGCCGGCGCGGATATCGCCCGGCGAAAACAGGAATGTGCTGAGGCCTGGAACGGCCATCAGCTGCTTGCGGAGCCGGTCGATGACCTCGGCCGTCGGCGCACGCTCCGATTCCGGCTTCAGCGAAATATAGAGCTGCCCGCGATTGATCGAGCTGGAAAAACCGCCGCCGCCAACGGATGAGCCGAGACCCGACACCGCAGGGTCTTTCGAGGCGATATCCGCCGCCTGCTGCTGGAGCTTGACCATGGCGGGATAGGAAATATCGGTCGCCGCCTGCGTTCCGCCCTGGATGAAGCCGGTGTCGTCCTGCGGAATGAAGCCCTTCGGAACCTTGACGTAAAGATAGCCCGACATGACCACGCAAGCGATGATGACGAGCACCGACAAGACCCGGTGATGCAGCACCGCCCGCAGCGTCCGGCCATAAAAGCCGATAATGGCGCCCAATGTGCCCTCGACGATGCGGCCGAACGGGCCGGGCCGGGCATCGATATCATGCTGGCGCAGGCGATGGCCGCAGATCATCGGTGTCAGCGTCAGCGACACCAGCGTCGAGACAACGATGGTAAACCCGAGCGTCAGCGAGAAGGTCTGGAAGAACCGGCCGACGATGCCGCCCATGAAGAACAGCGGGATGAAGGCGGCAAGCAGCGACAGGCTGATCGAAACGACGGTGAAGCCGATCTGCTTTGCCCCCTCGAGCGCCGCCTTCATCGGCTTCATGCCGGTTTCCAGATTGGCATAGATATTCTCGATCATGACGATGGCATCGTCGACGACGAAGCCGACGGATACCGCAAGCGCCATCAGGGAGAGATTGTCGATCGACAGCCCGAACAGCCACATCGCGGCGAAGGTCCCTGCGAGCGATAGCGGAACGGTGACGCCGGCCGCGACCGTGGGCGTGGCGCGCCGCAGAAACACGAAGACGACGGCCATGACCAGGCAGATGGTGGCAAGCAGCGTCCACTGCATGTCGTTGACGCTGGCGTGAATCGTCGTGGTGCGGTCAGAAAGGATCGATATTTTGACGCCGGCGGGAATGAGACGCTGCAGCTCGGGGATCAGCTGCTTGACGCCGTCGACCGTGGCGATGACGTTCGCATCCGCCTGCTTGGTGATATTGAGCAGCACGGCAGGCTTGCCGTCAAACCAGGCATCCGAGCGGCTGTTGCGAACGCCCGGCTCGACGGTGGCGATATCGGAGAGGCGAACGGCGGTGCCGTCGCCGCTCTGCACGATGATCCTTCCATAGGCTTCCGGCGTCCGCAACTGGCTGTTCACAGCAAGCGAGAAAGCGCCCCCCGCCCCGTCGATGGCGCCAAACGGCCCCAGCACGCTGGCGTTGACGATCGCCGTGCGGACGGCATCGAGCGACAGGCCCATGGCCGAGAGACGGTCGGGATCGAGCCTGACGCGTACGGCGGGCTGGTCCGCGCCGCTGACGGTGACGCCGCCGACGCCATCCACCTGCGAAATGCGCTGCACGACCACCGTATCGGCTGCATCATAAATGGCGCTTGGAGAGACGTTGTCCGATGTCAGCGCCAGGATCAGGACAGGTGCTGCCGCCGGATTGATCTTGCGGAAGGACGGCAGGGTCGGCAGATCGCCAGGCAGGTCGGTTGCCGCCGCATTCAAGGCGGCCTGCACGTCCTGCGCCGCGCCATCGACGCTGCGCGAGAGATCGAATTGCGCGATGATGGTGCTCGAACCGAGCGAGCTCACCGATGTCAACTGCGTGACGCCGGCAATGGTGCCGAGATGGCGTTCGAGCGGTGCTGCGACGCTCGCAGCCATGCTGGCGGGATCTGCGCCCGGACGGCTGGCGGAGACGACGATCGTCGGCAGGTCCACGGTCGGCAGGCTTGCGACCGGCAGGAAGCGATAGGCAACGATGCCGAGGATCATCAGCCCGATCGCCAGAAGCGTCGTCCCGACAGGGCGTTTGACGAACGGCTCGGAGATGTTCATGTCTCGCCGCCCGCCAGTTCGTCCATCTCGGTGCTCGGCGTACCGCTATTGCGGCCGACGACCTTGGCGCGCAGGCGCTCGAAGGCGAGATAGATCACAGGTGTCGTATAAAGCGTCAGGAGCTGCGACAGCACGAGGCCGCCGATGATGGTGATTCCGAGCGGAATGCGCAGCTCTGCGCCGGTGCCCTGTGCGAGTGCCAGCGGCAGCGCGCCGAACAACGCCGCCAGCGTCGTCATCATGATCGGCCGGAAACGCAGGATCGAAGCCTTCAGAATGGCCTCGCGCGGCTCAAGGCCTTCCTTGCGCTCCGCCTCGAGCGCGAAGTCGATCATCATGATCGCATTCTTCTTGACGATACCCATCAGGAGCACGATGCCGATGAGGGCGATGATCGACAGATCCTGCCCGAACAGCATCAGCGCCAGAAGCGCGCCGACGCCGGCCGAAGGCAGTGTCGACAGGATCGTGATCGGATGGACGGCGCTTTCGTAAAGCAGGCCGAGCACGATGTAGATCGTCACGACGGCCGCCAGGATCAGCCAGGGCTCGCCGGCAAGCGAGGAGGCGAATTCCTCGGCGTCGCCTGAATATTTGCGCTGGATATTGTCGGGCATGCCGATATCCAGCTCGGCCGCCTTGACCTCGGCCACGGCATCGCTGAGCGACGCGCCCTTGGCAAGATCGAAGCTGAGCGTCACGGCCGGAAACTGTTCGTCGTGGCTGATGACCAGCGGCGCGGTCGTGAAACTCGCCGTGGTGAAGGCGTTGAGCGGAACCTGGGTGTCGCTGGCGCCGGCGACATAGAGCTTGTCGAGCGACTTCGGGTCCGCCTGATATTGCGGCGCGGCCTCGAGGATGACGCGATACTGGTTCGCCTGGCCGTAGATCGTCGCGATCTGCCGCTGGCCGAAGGCATCGTTCAACGTATCGCTGACGGCCTGCATCGACACGCCGAGCCGCGAAGCAGTCTCGCGATTGACGTCGACGAAGATGCGACCGCCGCCCATTTCGACTTCGGAGGAGACATCGAAGAGCTTCGGGCTCTCCTGCAGGCGCTGAGCGAGCTTCTGCGACCAGTCGACCACCGTGTTCGTGTCCGTGCCGGTCAAGGTATATTGATAGGGCGCGCGGCTTGCCCTGGTGCTGATGGAGATGTCGCGCACGCTCTGGAAGGTGACGTGGATGCCGGGCATACCGGTGACCTCGCCGCGCATCCGGTCGATGATCTGATCGGCGGAAGCATTACGCTCGCTGCGCGGCTTCAGCACGAGACTGAGATTGCCCGTATTCAGCGTCAGATTGCTGGCGCTGGCGCCGATGACGGAGACGACGCCATCGACATCCGGGTCCTTGCGCAGCCGGTCGGTCACATCAGCCTGGATCTGTTTCATGGTCTCGAAGGACGTCGTCGGCTCCGCCTCGATGACGGCGGTGATGAGACCCGTGTCCTGCGCCGGCAGAAAGCCCTTGGGAATGACGATATAGAGCGCGATGGTTGCGGCGAGCGTCACCACCGTCACCAGCAGCATGAGTGCGCTGCGATCCACGGCCCAGACCAGGCTGCGGCGATAGCCTTCGATCATCCAGTCCGTGAAGCGGTCGGCGCCGGCCAGGAAGCCGCCCCGGCGCTCCTTGGGCTTGCGCAGGATGCGCGCGCACATCATCGGCGTCAGCGTCAGCGAGACCACCGCCGACACGACGACGGCAATGGTGAGCGTCAATGCGAATTCGCGGAACATGCGCCCGACGATCCCGGTCATGAACAGCAGCGGAATGAACACCGCAACGAGAGAGACCGTCAGCGAAATGATGGTGAAGCCGATCTCGCCGGCGCCCTTCAGCGCCGCCTGCATCGGGTTTTCGCCCTCCTCGATATGGCGGGCGATATTCTCGATCATCACGATGGCATCGTCGACGACGAAGCCGGTGCCGATGGTCAGCGCCATGAGCGACAGATTATCGAGGCTGAAGCCGGCAAACCACATGACGCCGAAGGTCGCGATCAGCGACAACGGCAGGGCGACGCCGGCGATGAAGGTCGCCGTCATCGTCCGCAGGAACAGCAGAACCACGAGGATGACGAGGCCGATGGAGATGACCAGCGTCCATTGCACGTCATGGATCGAGGCGCGGATGGTCTCGGTACGGTCATTGACGATATCGAGGGAAACGCCGGCCGGCATGGCCTGCTTCAGCTTCGGGATCTGCTTCAGCACGTTCTCGACCGTCTGGATGACGTTGGCGCCCGGCTGGCGCATGATGTCGATAATGACGGCGGGCTGCCCCTGATACCAGGCGCCGACGCGGTTGTTCTCCAGCCCTTCGACAACAGTCGCCACGTCCTTCAATTGCACCGGCGCACTGTTGCGATAGGCGACGATGACAGACCTGTAGATGTTCGGATCGACGATCTGGTCGTTGGCCGCCAGCGTGAAGCTCTGCTGGGTGCCGTCGAGCGAGCCCTTGGCGCCGGCAACGCTGGCATTGGTGATGGCAGAACGGATGTCTTCCAGCGCCAGGCCATAGGAAGCAAGGCGCGGCAGGTCCACCTGGATGCGGATGGCCGGCTTGACGCCGCCCTGGATATTGACGTCGCCGACGCCGGATACTTCGCTCAGACGCTGCGCCATCATCGTGTCGGCGAAATCGCTGAGCTCGCGGATCGAATAGCTGTTGGAGCGCAGCGCCAGTGTCACGATCGGCGTATCGGCCGGGTTCACCTTCGAATAGGTTGGCGGATAGGGAAGCGTGCGCGGCAAGGTCGAACCGGCGGCATTGATCGCCGCCTGGACATCCTGCGCGGCGCCATCGATATCGCGGCCGAGATCGAATTGCAGCGTGATCTGGCTGATGCCGAAAGCACTCGACGAGGTCATGGAGGCGAGCGATGGGATCTGGCCGAGCGGCCGCTCCAGGGGTGCCGTCACCAGCGCCGCCATCGTGTCGGGATCGGCTCCCGGAAGCTGCGTCGTCACCTGGATCGTCGGGAAATCCACCTGCGGCAGCGGCGCGACCGGCAGAAAGATAAAACCGAGAATGCCGCCCAACAGAACCGCCACCCCGAGAAGCGAGGTGGCGATAGGCCTGGAGATGAAGAGCGACGAGACGTTCATTGTTGTTGCGTCGGCGTAGCGGAGGAATTGTTGGCCGTGGAGCCGCCGCCCGTATCCGCCCCCTGCGCGGCGCCAGCAGCAGGCTGACCATCCTGGCCGCGATGGCCGTTGTGACCGCCCGTGCCGCCCTGACCACCTTGGCCGCCGTTTCCACCCTGGCCGTTGTGGCGGCGATGCGGACGTTCGCCCGCGTTCGCGGCGCCGGCACCGGCATTCTGCGGGTCGTTCTCCGCCACCGGTTGCCCGTTGTTGTCGGTTGACGGCGCAGCCGGCGAAGCCTGATCCGGATTGGCCGAGATCTCCACCTTCGATCCGTTCTGAAGCCGCGCGAAGCCCGTCGTCACCACCTTGTCGCCGGGCGACACGCCATCGGTAATGACGGCCAGCGTGTCGTCCTGCTGACGCACCTTCACCGGCTTCATCGCGACCGTCTGATCCTGTCCGATGATATAGACGAAGGTGCCGTTCGGCCCGCGCTGCACGGCGCCACTCGGAATGACGGTGACGCCCTTCAGCGTCTCGACGAGCAGGCGGGCATTGACGAAGGCGCCGGGCCACAGCGCCAGCTTGTCGTTCGGGAAATTCGCCTTCAACTTGACCGTGCCCGTCGTGGGATCGACCTGATTGTCGACCACTCCCAGCGAACCATCGTCGACGACCGTCTCGCCGTCATTGCCCATGGCCTGGACGGCAAGCGTTCCGGCTGCGCTTGCCGCATTGACGCGGGCAAGCTGCTGCTGTGGAATGGAAAACAGCACGGAGATCGGCTTGATCTGGGAGAGCGTCACGATGCCGGTCGCGTCCGACGAGCTGACGAGGTTGCCGACATCGACGTTGCGGATACCGGTCCGCCCGTCGAAGGCTGCCCTGATCGTCGTATAGTCCAAAGTCGCCTGCGCGCTTTCGATGGCGGCCACATCCACCTGGACCTGCGCGGTATATTGCGCCACCAATGACGTCTGCGTGTCGACCTGCTGCTGCGTGCCGGAGGCGCTCTTCACCATCAGCTGATAGCGCACGAGGTCGCGCTGGGCGCCGGCGAGCAGAGCTTCGTCCTGCGCCTTCTTGGCGATCGCCTGGTCGAGCTGCGCCTTATAGACGGAATCGTCGATGCGGGCGATGACATCGCCCTTCTTGATATCCTGGCCCTCGACGAAATTGATTCCGACGATTCGTCCGTTGACCTGCGCACGCACCGTCACGGTATTCAGCGCCTTCACCGAACCCACGCCATTGATATAGACGGGAACGTCGGCCGTCGTCGCATCCGCGGCCAGCACCGGAACCGGCCCGCTGAACTGCGACAGGCTGCGCCGTCCGCCGGAGCCGCCGCCCTGCCCCTGGCCGTTACGGCGTCCGCCCTGGGCCTGCTCGCCAGGTGCTGCAGCATTCTGATAGCCGAGCAGCTTCTCTGCCGGCCCAAGCCAACGATCGCGGGTCGCATAGGCGCCGTACCCCACTGCGCCAATAACAGCCAACCACACCACGACCCGAAACGTCCGAGCCATTCACGCACCTTTCTTCAAAGCCCCAGGTGATCCGTGATCCCCCGATTTTCATGGCGCGACCTTAGCTTGCATCGTGCCGCTTAGGAATTTGGTATGGGCATTAAATTTTGTCCATTTTAGCGCCACTTAGCGTAACAAACTGTAACATTGGACGAAAAACTAGGGTTGTGGTTGCAACGCCGCCGCGCCTACCCGCACTGGCCGTTGCGGCGCATCAAAGGACGCCCCAGCCACGGTAGCGGCCACGACCCGTCATCTCGCGCAGGCCGAGTTCGGCCACCAGATTGAGCGCACCTCTGGAAGTAACGCCGACATGACGCGCGATCATCTTTGCCGACACGATCGGCCGCGACAGCACGATGTCGATGACTTCGGGCAGGCTGCTGTTCGATCGCCGGTCCTTGAGCCGCAGCTCCATCTGCAGCCGGGCGAGCGAAAGCCGATCGAGCTCCTTCAGACCCGAATCGGCCGACAGCGCCATCGCCTCCAGAAAGGCTGTCAGCCGCGTGATGCGGTCCGGCGCGCGCCGCCGATCATGCCGGACGGCTTTGAGCCCGACATTCAGGCAGAAGAGATGCGACGTGACCTTGCCCCGGCTGCGCAGATAGGCGCTGACCAGCAAGCCGCCGAGCCAATGCTGGCGCCTGAGCGGTTCGATCCGCTCCCAGGCATCGAACAGCACCGCGGCGCCGAGAGCCGCGGGCAACAGATCCGCCTCGCGGATGATGGCACGCCAACTCTCCACCCGTTCGTCTTCATCCCAATCCTCGTCGCGGATGAGCGCCAGGGGGTCTTCGATATCGACCGTCGGCAGCCGGGCCTCCGGGATGCCGCCGTTCAGGATCTTGTCGGATCGGGCAAGGATCGCATCGATCTCGGCGAAATCGACCCCGAAATCGTCCTCCTCGTCCTGCTGCTCGTCTGGCTCCATAATTTCCGCAGGCGTCGAACGCGGCACAATTGCATCCTCGGCCTCGCCGACGTCACCGCGCAGGACGGCAAGACCTGCCGGCTCCAGCCCCCAGGAAGGATCGGCGGTCCAAAGGCGGCGCCGGCTGCGCAGCACGGCATGGGCGATGGTCAGCTCGTGCGTCGGCGTGCGCGTATCCATGCGCGCGTCATGCAGAACGAGATCCTCCACATGCACGAGTTCCCCGCCGACCCAGAGCGCGCCGGCCGCGTCGAAAAAATGCCCGCGCTCGCGAAAGCCATCCGCCACCACGTGCCTGAGGACACGCTCGTCCAGCCGCGCCAACATGTCTTCCGCCTTGACGATGGCGGGCAGAAGCGTGGCAAGCGGCAGTGTGGTCAGATCATATCGCATTGGAATCACATCGTTGCATCGATCTTACGGAACCTATCATCGCCATTCGCAGCGAGATAGGAAGGCAACTCTGTGAACTGTGGATGGCAATCACTATTTTTCGTCTTGACCTTCCAGCGATGGGAAGGTTCATAAAACGATCCGACGCCCTCTTCGGGCAAGGGAGTATGACATGACACCGCACGACGAGTACGATCACGGCAATCATGGTCATAGCCGCGACCATCATGACGCCCATGTGCAGGATGTGGTGATCCGCGATCCCGTCTGCGGCATGACCGTCGATCCCACGGGCAAGCCGTCGCTGGATTATCGCGGCCGCGCGTTTCACTTCTGCAGCAACGGCTGCCGCGCGAAGTTCGAGGCTGCGCCGGAAAACTATCTCACCGCCAAGGACCCCGTCTGCGGCATGGCGGTCGATCGCGCCACCGCACGCCATTTCCTGAAGCATGAAGGCGAGAAATTCTACTTCTGCTCCGCCGGCTGCCAAACAAAGTTCGAGGCAGATCCATCCGCCTATCTCGACGGCAACAAGCCGGCGCCGAAGCCGGTGCCGAAAGGCACGCTCTACACCTGCCCGATGCACCCCGAAGTCGTCAGCGACCACCCCGGCGATTGCCCGAAATGCGGCATGGCGCTGGAACCGATGGGCGCGCCCGCCGCCGATGAAGGCCCGAACCCGGAACTGGTCGATTTCACGCGCCGGCTCTGGATCAGTGCCGCCCTGTCGCTGCCGCTGCTCGTCATCAGCATGGGGCCGATGCTCGGCCTGCCCATCCGCGGCTGGATCGGCGAACCCACAGCCACATGGGTCGAACTCGTCCTCGCGGCGCCGGTCGTGCTCTGGGCCGCCCTGCCCTTCTTCCGCCGCGCCTGGAACTCGATCGTCAATCGCAGCCCCAACATGTGGACGCTGATCGGCCTCGGCGTCGGCACCGCCTATCTCTACAGCATCGTCGCCACGCTGGCGCCTGGCCTCTTCCCCATGATGTCTAGTGGCCATGGCGAGGCCATACCCGTCTATTTCGAGGCGGCGTCGGTCATCGTCGCACTGGTCTTTGTCGGCCAGGTATTAGAACTGAAAGCCCGTGAACGCACCGGCTCGGCCATCCGCGCCTTGCTCGATCTCGCGCCGAAGACGGCGCGGCGTATCGACGCCAACGGCAGCGAAACCGATGTGCCCGTCGACGAAATCCTGGCTGGCGACCGACTGCGCGTGCGCCCTGGCGAGCGCGTTCCCGTGGACGGTTCCGTCGTCGAAGGGCAATCCACCATCGATGAATCAATGATCACAGGCGAACCCTTGCCGGTCGAAAGGGCCAAGGGCGATCCCTTGACCGGCGGCACGATCAACAAGAACGGCACGCTCATCATGCGGGCCGAGAAGGTCGGCGCCGAGACGACGCTGTCGCGTATCGTCGAGCTCGTCGCCAAGGCACAGCGTTCGCGCGCGCCGATCCAGACAATGGTCGACCGCGTCTCCGCCGTCTTCGTGCCCGCCGTCGTGGCGGCCGCCATCATCGCCTTTGCCGTCTGGGCCTTTGTCGGGCCGGAGCCGCGCCTGGCGCATGCGCTGCTTGCCGCCGTCGCCGTTCTGATCATCGCCTGCCCTTGCGCGCTCGGCCTGGCAACGCCGATGTCCATCATGATTGCCACGGGCAGAGGCGCGCACGAAGGCGTGCTGGTGCGCGACGCCGAGGCGCTGGAACGCTTCGCCAAGGTCGACACGCTGATCGTCGACAAAACCGGCACGCTGACCGAAGGCAAACCGAACCTCACCGATATCGTCACCGCTGCGGGTGTCGATGAGGCGCGCCTGCTTTCCCTCGCCGCCAGCCTGGAGCGCGGGTCCGAACACCCGCTCGCCGAAGCGATCCTTGCCGGCGCCGAGCAGCGCGGCGCGCAATTTGTCGAAATCTCCGGCTTCTCGGCGGTGACCGGCAAGGGCGTCGAAGGCCGCGTCGGCGAGACCGTAATCGCGCTCGGCAATGCCGCGATGATGGCCGACCTCGGCGTTACGACCGATGCCTTGAAGGCGGAGACCGAGCGCCTGCGCGGCGAAGGCAAGACCGTCATGTTCGTCGCCATCGACGGGAAGCTTGCCGGCCTTGTCGCCGTCGCCGACCGGATCAAGCCGACCACGGCAGCCGCGATCAAGGCGCTGCATGACAGCGGCCTCAAGATCGTCATGGCGACCGGCGACAATGGCAAAACCGCCGCCGCCGTCGCCAGAGAGCTCGGCATAGACGAGGTGCGCGCCGACATGCTGCCCGAGAGCAAGAAGGCGCTGATCGACGAACTGCGCACCAGAGGCTACGTCGTTGCCATGGCCGGCGACGGCGTCAACGACGCGCCGGCGCTTGCGTCAGCCGATGTCGGCATCGCCATGGGCACGGGCGCCGATGTCGCGATGGAAAGCGCCGGCATCACGCTGGTCAAGGGCGATCTGAACGGCATCGTCCGGGCGCGCCGCCTCTCGGAAGCGACTATTCGCAACATCAAGCAGAACCTCGCCTTCGCCTTCGGCTACAATGCGCTCGGCGTGCCGCTGGCAGCCGGCGTGCTCTACCCGGTCTTCGGGCTGCTTCTGTCTCCGATGATCGCCGCGGCGGCGATGAGCCTCTCCTCAGTCTCGGTCATCGCCAACGCACTCCGGCTCCGGCTGGCGAAATAGAGCAATATTGAGAAATTGGACACCGCAAATGCCTGATGCCAGTATCCGTTCGCCAAACAAGACAGCGGATGGGGCAAGAACAGGGATCAATTTCAGCTAAGGCGGCGAAGCGACGACTTGGTTTTGTACGTTTCATCGCAAACAGCTGCCCGACGGAAAGATCGGCTACCAGCGTGAGGACGCCGACCTCTGGATCAGCTTTCAATCGGGTTTCGGCTGGGGCGTTTGGGACGACAAAGACGCGGCCTTGCTCGGCAGACCATGGAACGTGCCGTTTCCGGAACAGGATGCCGATTATCCGCCCGAAGGAGAATGGGTAAGCAAGAAGGAGGCGAAATCCTACGTCTACGAACTGGTCTATGTTTAACGGCATGGAGAGGGCGGACCGCGCTGCCCCTCACCCCAGCCCTCTCCCCGCAAGCGGCGCGAGGGGGCTTTGATGGCATAGCCTACGATCTTTCCTGTAAGTTCACGGGCCTGGCGTAGTCGTCCCTTCTCCCCGCCTGCGGGGAGAAGGTTAGGATGAGGGGCTATCTCGCCAGGCGCACCCTAAGCATCTTTTAGCTAACCCGCTCGATAGCAATCGCCGTCGCCTCGCCGCCGCCGATGCAGAGCGCGGCAACGCCACGCCGCGCACCCTGACGTTCGAGCGCATGCAGCAGCGTCACGATCAACCTTGCCCCCGTGGCGCCGATCGGGTGGCCAAGGGCGCAGGCGCCACCGTTGACATTCAGGCGATCGCGCGCAATGCCGAGCTCCTTGGCGGCCGCCATGGCGACGACGGCAAAGGCCTCGTTGATCTCGAAGAGATCGACATCGCCCACCTTCCATCCGGTCTTCTCAAGCAGCTTGCGGATCGCCGGGATCGGCGCGGTCGTGTACCAGGCAGGCTCTTGGCTGTGCGTGGCATGGGCCTTGATCTCGGCAAGGATCGGCAACCCCTCGCGCTCGGCAACCGAGCGGCGCGTCAGGACCAAGGCTGCCGCACCATCGGCATTGGCAGAGGCGCTGGCCGCTGTGATGGTGCCGTCCTTACGGAAGGCGGGCTTGAGCGTCGGGATCTTCTCCGGCGAGACTTTCTGCGGATGCTCATCCTTCGACACCATGACAGCGCCACCCTTAGCCATGACGGAAACTGGGGTAATTTCCGCCTCGAAAGCACCTGTCTCCAGCGCCTTGCGAGCACGTGACAGGGTTTCGACCGCATAGGCATCCTGATCGTCGCGAGTGAACTGATAGGCCTCGACCGCCCTCTCGCCGAAATCGCCCATAGATCGGCCTTTCTCATAGGCATCCTCGAGCCCGTCGAGCATCATATGGTCGAGGATGCGGTCATGGCCCATGCGATAACCGCCGCGCGCCTTGGCAAGCAGATAAGGCGCATTCGACATGGACTCCATGCCGCCGGCGATTGCAATGGAGGCCGAACCGGCAAGAATGAGGTCATGCGCCAGCATGGTCGCCTTCATGCCCGAGCCGCAGACCTTGTTGACGGTGGTGGCGCCGACGGCATCCGGCAGGCCAGCCCCGCGAGCAGCCTGCCGGGCCGGCGCCTGTCCCTGCCCCGCGGGCAGGACGCAGCCGAACAGAACTTCATCCACCCTGTCAGCCGAAAGGCCGGCACGCTCCAGCGCGGCGCGGATAACATGCGCGCCAAGCTCGGGCGCCTGCAAAGGCGAAAGATCTCCCAGGAAACGGCCGAGCGGCGTACGCGTGGCGGATACGATGACGACGGGGTCGATAGCGGACATGACGTTTCCTCACGGGTCAACAAACGATATCTTCGCCTGTATAGCTATCACGTTAGATGATGATCGTCATCTAAATATTGCGAGAGGTTGAATGCGAAACCGGCGACAGATGTGATTGCCCGCTTAGCGGATACACCGTAAGGATATCTCTAGAATTCAAAGGGATATTCCATGCCGCTTTACATCAAGGACGACGCCATCGACCGGCTGGCACGGCGCTACCAGGTGCTGACCAAGGCCCCCACCAAGACCGAAGCCGTGCGGCTCGCCTTGCAGAAGGCACTGGATGAGGAACTGACCAAACCGGCGCTCGCCGACGTCGCCGTCGCCTTCTGCCGCAACCTCAGGCAGAAGGCCACCGCCAGGGGTGGAAGCGCTGACACGACGGGGGAGGTTTGATGTTTATCGACGCTTCGGTGCTGTCGGCGATGATGACCGACGAGGAGGAGGCGCGCGCCTTCGCCATCCGCATGCAGCCGGCAACCGTCAGAATGACCTCGCCGCTTGCCGCAGCCAATGCCACAATCCAGGTTTCCACCACTTTGGGGATGTCGCCGACCGAGGCCGGCGAAGCAGTGCGCACGTTTCTGCAACTGATGAATATTCAGCTGCTCGCAGTTCCGCCTCGTGCCGCCGCCTTGGCGGCAGAAGCATATGAGCATTTCGGCCAAGGCCGCCACTCGGCGGGCCTCAGCCTTGACGATTGCATGACCTATGCCTGCACTCGCTATTATCGCCAGCCGCTATTGTCGAAGAGCGACCGGTTCAAGCAGACGGACATCGAGCTGGCCTAAGCGGCTCGATGCGATATTGCGATCAAGGGCAAAGCGATGCTGAACCTGCGGAAAACGCGCTCGCGCGCGCGCCGACAGAGTTCGGTGCGGCAGCGCATTGCAGACGGGAAATCGTGTCACCCGCACGGATCGGGCCGGTCACCGACGGGTCGGTATTGATAACCCCGTTCGGGAGGATTGCGTCCTTCGAATGATCGACATTGCCGATATCGGTCTGGAGCGCCTCGACATTGACGCGCTTGGGATGATGCTTGTGCACCTGTTCCGCCATGGCGGCGCTGGACATGCCGATGACGAGGGCGGAAATGGCGAGGGTTCTGAGCAGCATGGAACTGGCTCCTGTGGGAGTTGACGCAAATTTCATATGGGAACTGGCAGGCCATTTTTACAGCGGCTTGCCTGTCAATATCGTTAAGAATTTGAAGGTTTTGATCAGGTCTTCACTTTATGGCGGGACACCTCGGCGCCGGCATCATGCGGCAGGCTGATAAAACGCAATGCGGAGATGCCACCGATAAGGCCAACGACGAGGAAAGCCCAGCGAAAATCGACGAGCGAAAGCGTTTCCCCACCATGAATCGTGCGCGAGAGATTGAGGACGGCGGCGGCCACGGCAACGCCGAGCAAGAGCGAAACCTGCTGCAGCATGCTCGACAACGTCGAGGCTGAACTGCGCTGCGCGGCATGAATATCGGCAAACCCCAGCGTATTCAGCGCCGTGAAGTTCATCGACCGCGAAAGGCCGGCAATGAATAGCAGGCAATATATCAGCAGGTCCGGTGTCGACGGGGACAGAAACGCACAGCCGCCAATGCTGGCCGACGAGATCAGGCCATTGACGACGAGCACGTTGCGGAAGCCGAAGATTTTCAGCATCTGCGTCGTGATCGCCTTCATGCCGAGATTGCCGGCGAAGTAAAACAGCAGATAGGTGCCCGCGTCGATCGCCGTGCGGCCGAAGCCGACTTGAAAAAGCAGCGGGATCAGAAACGGCGTCGCGTTGATCGCGATCCGGCTCGCCGTGCCGGCCGAAAGCGTCGACATGGCGAAGGTCTGGACCTTGAAGGCCGAGAGATCGAGCAAAGGGGCGTCGACCCGCATGAAATGCCGGGTGGCAATGACCGAAAGGACGATCCCGACGACAATCAGCCCGACACTGGGCGCAAGACCGAACGTGCCCTGGACGACAAATTCAAGACCGGCAAGCAGGAAGGTCAGCCCTGCCGCCGACTGGAGGAAACCGACGACATCGAGCGGTACGGCCTTCTCCTCGCGCTGATCCGGCACGAAGCGCAGGACGAGACCGATGCCGACGAGACCGATCGGGATATTGATCAGAAAATTCCAGTGCCATGTCAGGTAAGTCGTGATGAAGCTGCCGAGCACCGGCCCGATGACGGGCGCCGTCAGCGCCGGCCAGACGATCATCGACATGGCGTTCACGAGATCGGACTTGCGGGCGTTGCGCAACACGATGATGCGCCCGACAGGCGTCATCAGCGCGCTGCCGACACCCTGGACGGCGCGCGCGATGACGAACTCGGTGAGGCTGCCGGACAGGCCGCAAAACAGCGACGCCGCGGTAAAGATGATGATCGACGCCAGAAACACCCGCCGGGCGCCGTAGCGATCGCCCGCCCAGCCGGCGAGCGGCACGAAGGCCGCCATGGTCAACAGGTAGACCGTGATGCCGATGCTCATCGACACCGGCTCGACGCCGAACGTCAGCGCCATCTGCGGCAGCGAGGTGGTGATGATCGTGCCGTCCAGGAACTGCATGAAAAAGGAGACGGCGACGACGAAGGCGATGATACGCGATTGCCGGCCGAAATTGTCTTCGGAAAGCTGTTCTGTAGTCCGGGCAACGGTCATGGCATGGAATTTCAAAGAATCGTGTTCAAGGGATGGTCGGGTTCTCCCGACAGCAATCATAGGATCAATGAATACGCCCATCGCCACGGCTTGCAAAGCCGCAACCCATGTCAGAGGTCATCAAAAATTGGCACTATGACATAAGAAACCCCGCCGCTAGCCGGATTTGCCGCGGTAACTCTCGATCCGCACCACTACCCAGGCGTCAATCGTCGGAATAACGTTGCTCGCGCCAGGGGTCGCCATACATGTGATAGCCGTTCTTCTCCCAGAAGCCGGCCCTGTCGGCGCCGATGAGCTCGATGCGGTTCAGCCATTTCGCGCTCTTCCAGAAATAGAGATGCGGCACGACGAGACGCATCGGCCCGCCATGCTCGCCGGTCAGCGGCTGGCCCTCCCAGGCGGTGGCGAGGATCGCATCCTCGGCCGCGAAATCTGAAAGCGGGAGGTTGGTGGTATAGCCGTCATAGCTCGTCAGCAGCACATGATGCGCCTCCGCCGTCGGCATGACGAGATCAAGGAGATCGCGCGTCGAAACCCCTTCCCAGCGATTGTCGTAGCGCGACCATGTCGTCACGCAATGGATGTCGCTGATCCCCGTACTTTGTACGATCGCCTGGAAGGCAGCCCAATCGAGGCTGAGCCGCTTTTCCACGAACCCGAACACATCGAGCCGCCAGCTCGACAGCGAAACCTGCGGCTGCTCCCCGAGATCGAGTACCGGCCAGTTCTTGACGAGATGCTGCCCCGGCGGCAGGCGCTCGGTCTCGGGTCGGCTGATGCGCCCGGTCAGAAACCTGCCCTCCGCCGCCCAGCGGCGCTTGGAAGTGGTGAGCTTGCTGTCGGCGGGGATCTGGTCGTCGCTCATGCAGCTATCCTCTCTGCTGAGCAGAAATAGGATGACCGAGCTGCGCGGGAGTCAAGTCAAGGACGGCAGATAGCCAACTATATAGCCGCGATGGCGATGCAGAACAGCTGCGCCTTGCCGGAGATCGAGCGCCTTGCGGCACTGTCATCCGTGACAAGCAGGCAATCGCCCGCATCAAGCGCCATGCCATCGATTTCAGCATTGCCGCGATGGCAAAGAACAAGGCTGGCCCCGCCCTCGAAACCGACTTCGCCATTGCCATCCACCGAAACGCGCCGCACCGAATGCGTGAAGCGTCCCCGCCGCGTCATCACGTTGAGATCCGTGATCGTCCCGTCGATCAAGGTCGCCGAAGTCGGCGCATCGGCCGCAAAGGGTAGCGGATCGCTTGTCTGCGTCAGACGCTCCGGCTCGCGCCCCTCGATGAAGAGGGTCATTCCCTCGCCTTCGAGAATGGACAGCGTGCGATCGATGCCCGGAAAGACCGAAAACGGCCCGTCCGTGGCAACGGTCGCCATGCTGACGCGCCAGTCGAAGTCGGCAAGCCCCACGCCCTCGGGCGAAACGGCGATCTCCACCGTTTCTCCGCCGCCGTTTTTCCAGGGCATGCGCTTGTGATCACCGGCGCGCAGCAGCTTCATCTTTAGTTCCCCAGGATGGCCGGCAGGCGCAGGCCCTGCTGCTTGGCCCAATCGAGCGCAACGTCGTAGCCGGCATCGGCGTGGCGCATGACGCCGGTTGCCGGATCGTTCCAGAGAACACGCTCCAGACGACGGGCCGCATCATCCGTGCCATCGGCGCAGATGACCATGCCCGAATGCTGGCTGAAGCCCATGCCGACGCCGCCGCCGTGGTGCAGCGATACCCAGGTCGCACCGGATGCGGTGTTGAGCAGGGCATTGAGCAGCGGCCAGTCGGAAACGGCATCAGAGCCGTCCTTCATGGCTTCCGTTTCGCGGTTCGGCGAGGCGACCGAGCCGGAGTCGAGATGGTCGCGGCCGATGACGACAGGCGCCTTCAGCTCGCCGTTCCTGACCATTTCGTTGAAGGCGAGGCCGAGGCGATGGCGATCGCCAAGACCGACCCAGCAAATGCGCGCCGGCAGGCCCTGGAAGGCGATGCGCTCGCGCGCCATGTCGAGCCAGTTGTGCAGGTGGGTGTTGCCGGGGGTGAGTTCCTTCACCTTGGCATCCGTCTTGTAGATATCTTCCGGATCGCCCGAAAGAGCGGCCCAACGGAAGGGACCGATGCCCCGGCAGAAGAGCGGGCGGATATAGGCCGGCACGAAGCCCGGGAAGGCGAAGGCGTTTTCAAAACCCTCGTCCTTGGCGACCTGGCGGATGTTGTTGCCGTAGTCGAGCGTCGGCACGCCGGCGTTCCAAAAATCGACCATGGCTTCCACATGCACCTTCATCGAAGCGCGGGCGGCAGCTTCGACGGCCTTCGGATCGCTCTCGCGCTTGGCCCTGTGTTCGGCAACGGTCCAGCCGGCCGGCAGGTAGCCGTTCAGCGGGTCGTGGGCGGAGGTCTGGTCCGTGACGATGTCCGGACGCGGGCCGCCGGCCTTCATGCGCTTCACCAGTTCCGGGAAGATTTCGGCGGCGTTGCCGAGCAGGCCGACAGACTTGGCTTCGCCGGCCTTGGTCCACTTTTCGATCAGATCAAGCGCTTCGTCGAGGCTCGATGCCTTCTCATCGACATAGCGGGTGCGCAGGCGGAAATCGATGCGGGTTTCGTCGCTCTCGACGGCGAGGCAGCAGGCGCCGGCCATGACGGCCGCCAGCGGCTGTGCGCCACCCATGCCGCCGAGACCGCCGGTCAGTATCCACTTGCCCTTGAGGCTGCCGTTGTAGTGCTGGCGACCGGCTTCGACGAAGGTCTCGTAGGTACCCTGCACGATGCCCTGCGTGCCGATATAGATCCACGAGCCGGCCGTCATCTGGCCGTACATGGCAAGGCCCTTCTTATCCAGCTCGTTGAAGTGATCCCAGGTCGCCCAATGCGGCACGAGATTGGAGTTGGCGATCAGCACGCGCGGCGCATCCTTGTGGGTGCGGAACACGGCGACCGGCTTGCCGGACTGCACTAGCAGCGTCTCATCCTCGTTGAGCGTCTTCAGCGTCGCGGCGATGCGGTCGAAATCGTCCCAGGTGCGGGCGGCGCGGCCGATGCCGCCGTAAACCACCAGCTCGTTCGGGTTTTCCGCAACGTCCGGATCGAGGTTGTTCATCAGCATGCGCAGCGGCGCTTCGGTCAACCAGCTCTTGGCATTGAGCTCCGGACCACGAGGAGCGCGGATTTCGCGGATATTATGGCGTGGATTGGTCATGTCACATCTCCAAGGAGGGCAGGATGTCGGTTGAGATCGAGGCATTCAGTGCGCCGGAAGCGATGAGGTCGCTGGCGGCCTTGAGGTCGTTTGCCATGTAGCGGTCCTCTTCCAGCGACGGCACGGCGGCGCGTATCGAAGCAATGGCAAGGGTCAGCTCCGGGCTGGTCGTCAGCGGCGCGCGCAGCTCGACGCCCTGGGCGGCGGTGAGCGCTTCGATGCCGATGATGCCGAACAGGTTTTCGGTCATCCCGAGCAAACGGCGCGCGCCATGGCAAGCCATGGACACATGGTCTTCCTGGTTGGCGGAAGTCGGCGTCGAGTCGACCGAGGCCGGGTGCGACATCTGCTTGTTTTCCGACATCAGCGCCGCCGAGGTCACTTCGGCAATCATCAGGCCGGAATTCAGGCCCGGCTTCTTGGCGAGGAAGGCGGGAAGACCATAGCTGAGTGCCGGGTCGACGAGCAGCGCGATGCGGCGCTGTGCGATCGCGCCGATTTCGCAAACCGCGATAGCGATCTGGTCGGCGGCGAAGGCGACCGGCTCTGCATGGAAATTGCCGCCGGAAACGACGGAATTGTCCGAAAGCACGAGCGGATTGTCGGTGACGGCGTTGGCTTCGATTTCGAGCGTGCGGCCGACGGAGCGCAGAAGGTCGAGGCAGGCGCCGTCGACCTGCGGCTGGCAGCGAATGCAATAGGGGTCCTGCACGCGCTCGTCACCCTCGATATGGCTTTGGCGGATCACCGAGCCGGCGAGCAGGCCGCGAAGGGCGGCGGCCGTATCGATCTGGCCCTTATGGCCACGCAGCGTATGGATATCGGGATGGAACGGCGCCGAGGAGCCCATCGCCGCATCCGTCGACATGGCGCCGGTGATGAGAGCGGCCTGGGCGGCGCGATGAGCGCGGAAGAGACCGGCGAGCGCCAGTGCCGTCGAAACCTGCGTGCCGTTGATGAGCGCCAGCCCTTCCTTGGCGGCCAGCACCACCGGCGTCAGGCCAGCCTTATTGAGCGCTGCCGCGCCGGAAAGCTGTTCGCCGGCATAAAAGGCTTCGCCATGACCCATCATGACGGCAGTCATATGGGCAAGCGGCGCGAGATCGCCCGATGCGCCGACGGAACCCTTTTCAGGAATGACGGGAACGACGCCCTTTTCGAGCATATCTTCGATCAGCCGCACCAGCTCCAGCCGCACGCCCGACGCACCGCGGCCGAGCGAAACAAGCTTCAGCGACATGATGAGGCGAACGACATTCTCGGGCAGCGGCTGGCCGACACCACAGCAATGCGAGAGGATGAGATTGCGCTGCAGCGTCGCGACATCCGCGCTGTCGATCTTGATCGACGCCAGTTTGCCGAAGCCGGTGTTGATACCATAGACCGGCGCATTGCCGGCGGCGATCTCGGCAATGCGGGCCGCCGCCTTGGCAATACCCGCGTCAAAGGACACATCAAGCTTAGCCGGCTCACCGCTCCAATAGATCGTCGCCAGCTGTTGCAGCGAGACGGAGCCCGGATGGAGAACGACAGTCATCGGTTGAACCTCTTTCCCTTGAAAACATGAGCGTGGAGCGGATTGAAGCCGATGCGGTAGACGAGCTCCGCCAGGCTTTCGACATCCCAGATGGCGAAATCGGCCGACTTGCCGGCTTCGAGCGTTCCGGTCTCCGACAGAAGGCCAAGGGCGCGCGCGCCTTCACGGGTGGCGCCGGCAATGCATTCCTCGACCGTCAGGCGGAAAAGGGTGGCAGCCATGTTCATGGTCAGGAGCAGCGACGTCAGCGGCGAAGTGCCGGGATTGGAGTCCGTGGCGATGGCGATCGAGACGCCCGCATCGCGCAGCGCCTGAACCGGCGGCTTCTGCTTCTCGTTGATGGCATAGAAGGCGCCGGGCAGGAGCACGGCAACCGTTCCCGCCGCAGCCATCGCCTTGACGCCATCCTCGTCGAGATATTCGACATGATCGGCTGACAGAGCACCATAGGAGGCGGCAAGCTTGGCACCGCCGAGATTGGAAAGCTGTTCCGCGTGCAGCTTCATCGGAATGCCGAGCGACTTGGCGAGATCGAAGACGCGGGCGATGTCCGCCGTCGAGAAGGCGATGCCTTCACAGAAACCGTCGACAGCATCGACGAGGCCTTCGGCATGCGCCTGCTTGAGGCCTGGCAGCACGACATCGTCGATATAGTCGCCATTGCGGCCCTTATACTCCGCCGGCGTCGCATGCGCGCCGAGATAGGAGGTGACGACGCGGACCGGGCGAACTTTCTCCAGCTTCCGGGCGGCCCGCAGCATCTTCAGTTCGGATTCAATATTGAGGCCGTAACCCGACTTCACCTCGATCGTGGTCACGCCCTCGGACAACAGCGTATCTAGGCGCGGTAGCGCGACGGCAACGAGTTCGTCCACCGACAGCGCGCGCGTCGCATTGACGGAGGAAACGATGCCGCCACCGGCCCTGGCGATTTCTTCATAGCTCGCGCCTTCCAGCCGCATCTCGAATTCGCGGGCGCGATTGCCGCCATAGACGATATGTGTGTGGCAATCGACGAGGCCAGGGGTCACCCAGCGTCCTTCGAGATCGATCGTTTCGGCACCGGAGGTATCGGGCAGGTCGGCTTCATCACCGGCAAAGACGATACGGCCGCCCTTCGTCAGGATTGCGCCCTTCTCGATCGTACCGAGCCGCGTCTCGCCCTCTTTCAAGGTCGCGAGGCGGAGATTGCGCCAGACGCGGCTTGCTACGCCGCTCTCCTTACCATCTTCGGAAAAATTGTTCCCACCCATCAGCTTTACGCCTTTCCTCGTTGGCTCATAATGTATATACATAATCGAAAGGCTGACAAGAGGGATTTTGGACTCCGCGTCCAAAAGGAAAGGGTGAGACCATGACGACACTTCATGCATGCTCGGCACTGCTCGGCGACGGATGGCACGAGAATGTGCGATTGACCCTCGAAGGCGGCCGGATCGCCGAGATCGCGACGGGTGTTGCACCCGAAGCCGGTGACAGCAGGCAGGATGTTCTGGTGCCGGCAATGCCGAACCTGCACAGCCACGCCTTCCAGCGCGCCATGGCCGGCCTTGCCGAAGTCCGCGGCCCGGCCAACGACAGCTTCTGGAGCTGGCGCACCGTCATGTACAAGTTCGCTCTGTCGATGACGCCGGAGCATGTCGAGGCCGTCGCCGCGCAGCTCTATATGGAGATGCTGGAGGCCGGCTTTTCCCGCGTTGGCGAATTCCACTATCTGCATCACGATAAGGACGGCAGTCACTATGCCAATATCGCCGAGCTGGCCGAGCGCATTGGCGCCGCCAGCGCCGAGACCGGCATTGCGCTGACGCTGCTCCCGGTCTTCTACGCCCATTCCGGTTTCGGTGGTACCACCCCCATCGATGGCCAGCGCCGCTTCATCAATTCGATCGACAGCTTCGAGGCGCTGATGGCCGGCTGCCGCGCGGTCACCAGCCGGCTCCCCGGCGCCGAACTCGGCATCGCGCCGCACAGCCTGCGCGCCGTGACGCCGGAGGAACTGGCAAAGCTCGTGCCGATCGCCGGCGACGGCCCGATCCACATCCATGTCGCCGAGCAGGTGAAGGAAGTCGAGGATTGCATCGTCTGGTCCGGTGCCCGCCCGGTGCAGTGGCTGCTCGACAATGCCCCGGTCAATGATCGCTGGTGCCTGATCCACGCGACGCACATGACCGAGGACGAAACCCGGCGCATGGCCAAGAGCGGTGCAATTGCCGGCCTTTGCCCCATCACCGAAGCCAATCTCGGCGACGGCGCCTTCGCGGCGCCACTCTTCCTTGAGGAGCGCGGCCGTTATGGCATCGGCTCTGACTCGAATATCCTGATTTCAGTGCCGGAAGAGTTGCGACAGCTCGAATATTCGCAGCGTCTGGCACTGCGCGCCCGCAATGTCATCGCTGAAACCGGCGGCTCGACCGCGCGCATGCTGTTCGACGGAGCACTGGCTGGCGGCGGCATGGCACTGAAGGCGGCAGCAGGTCTTGCCGTCGGCAATCACGCCGACATTGTTTCGCTCGATGTGAGCGCCGTGCCCTATCTCTCCGGCGACCGCATTCTCGATCACTGGACCTTCGCCGGCGGCGTCAAGATTGACGGCGTCTGGGTGCTTGGCCGCAAGCAGGTGGAGGGCGGCCGTCACCAGAAGAGAGAGGCAATCTCGACGCGATTCCGCAAGACGATGGCCGAACTCATCGGTTAGAGCATGATGCCGAAAAGTGTGAGGGGATTTCGGACGACATCATGCTCTACTTCTTTGATTTTAGAGCGGATTCAGATTTTAGGTCGTTTCGACCTAAAATCATCCGACTCTAAGAAACCGCTTTTCCTTCCATTGATTGGCCCCTAAATAACTTGCGGGAAATTCCATGTCTCACACGGAACAGATGGGCGGTATGACCACAGTCAAAGAGGCGACCCTGCATCAGCGTATCCTCAGCGATATCGAGAGCCAGATCGTTTCCGGCGCCTGGCCGCCGGGCCACCGCATTCCATTCGAAATGGATCTGGCGGAGCAATATGACTGCTCGCGCATGACGGTGAACAAGGTGCTGACCCAGCTCGCACGCGCCGGTCTGATCGAGCGGCGAAAGCGTTCGGGCAGTTTCGTCACGCACCCGCAAGCGCAATCCGCCGTGCTTGAGATCCACGACATAAAGTCCGAGGTGCTGTCGCTCAATCTGTCTTATTCCCACAGGCTGACAAAGCTTGCCGCGCGGCGCGGGCGGCCGGAAGACGCACGCAGGCTGCAGTTTGTCGGCTCGATCCCGGTGCTGGAGATCAACTGCATCCATTACGCCGGCGCACGTCCCTTCTGTCTGGAAGATCGCGTCATCAACCTGGACGTTGTGCCGGAAGCGGCAAAGGCTGATTTCGAGACCTTGCCACCGGGCCCCTGGCTGCTCAATCAGGTGCCGTGGAGCACCGCCGAACACCAGATCCGCGCGATTTCAGCCGAAGCCGACGCCGCCATGAATCTCGATATCCAGAAGGGTACGGCATGCCTCGTCGTGGAACGGCGCACATGGAGCACGGCTGGTCCGATAACCCACGTCCGCCTCACCTATCCCGGCGATCGCCATAGCCTTGTCGCCCGCTTCACGCCGGCAAGCTGACCGCATTTCTGGTGCTGCTTCAGGGGCGCTGCGGAGATTCGGTCTGTGGCGGGATAAGGCTTTCGGATTGGCGGACAGGCTGGACGGGATCGACCAGCAGGATGCTGAGCGCAATCAACACCAACGTCAGAATCAGCAGGATTCCGATCAGAAGTGGACGAATCGCGGTCATTTCGTTCTCCGATCTCCCCAGCCCAGCGCAACGCGCGATAGGGAATTCGAGATAACCGGCGCAGTCTAGCGATAAACGTTAATCAATGCTTGATGTTCCGGAAAATATCCGTCCTTTTCCAAGAATTTCCGGCCTCATCGGCCAAGACGGCCGTCTCACGCTTGTTTGAATGGCGAACGAGACAAGCGGCGCATAGGATCGCGGCGCGGATGCCCCCATGCCGTTGCGCGGCGTGGCGGAAATCCCGCAGACCGGCCCCAATCTTCTCATCACAGACGACCGGCGCCTATCGCACGGTCGACACTCAAGGGAGACATTGCCCATGCATCGCAAACCCCTGATCGTGGCTGCGCTGACGCTCTCCGTCGCCGTGTTCGCCGCGCTGCAAAGCGCCGATGCCGGCGAGCGCGTGAGAGTGCGCGGCACCGTGGAAAGCCTTGATGGCGATACGCTCAAGGTCAAGTCCCGCGACGGCAAGGACATCACGGTGGCGCTGAAATCCGGCTTGAATGTCGGCGGCGTGGTCAAGGCCGCCGTCAGCGACATCAAGCCCGGCGATTTCGTCGGCATCGCCTCGCAGGCGACCGACAGCGGCATCAATGGCGCGATCGAAGTGGTGATCTTCCCAGCCTCGATGAAGGGAACCGGCGAAGGCGACCGCCCCTGGGATTCGCAGCCGAACAGCTCGATGACCAATGCCACGGTCTCCAATGCCGTGACCTCCGTCAATGGTCCGACCTTGACGCTCACCTACAAGGGTGGCGAACGCAAGATCAAGATACCGGATGGCACGCCCGTCGTGACGCTCGCGCCGGCAACGAAAGCCGATCTGAAAGCCGGCGCCGGCGTCTTCATCACAGGCGAACGCAACGGCGATTCCACGGTTACCGCCGACCGCATCGCCGTCGGCCTCAACGGCACCACGCCGCCGATGTGATCGCTGCGGGAACGGCACACGGCCAGCCGGCCTTGAACTCGATCTCCAAAAGTAATACCTCTCGTTCAGAAGTTATTACCGAGGATCGGATGAGCAAGACCGTAACAGCGAAAGGACAAGTCACGATTCCCAAGGCCGTTCGCGACATGCTTGGAATCGGACCCGGAAGCCAGGTCGATTTTCGCCGGCTGCCCGATGGCAATATCGTCGTCGTGCCGGTGGATGCGGGCAAGCAGGTCAGCCGATTTGCCAAGTTTCGCGGTCACGCCGGAAAGGGAATGACCACGGATGAAATCATGGCTTTGACGCGCGGTGACGAGTGACGTGATTTTCGTCGATTCCAACGTGCTGCTGGATGTCATCACCAACGACCCAGCATGGTATGATTGGTCGCTCACGCAGCTCGACGCCGCGAGCCTTCTCGGGCCTTTGTGCATCAACGACGTCGTCTATGCTGAAATATCCGTGCGTTACGACAGGATCGAAGATCTCGACGAGATGCTTGCCGAGACCGGCCTTCGCATAGAGCCGATCCCGCGCGAGGCGCTCTTCCTCGCCGCCAAGGTCTTCGCTCAATATAGAAAATCGGGCGGAACGCGTGGCGGCGTCCTGCCCGATTTCTTCATTGGAGCACATGCGGCCGTCAGTGGCCTATCCCTCCTGACGCGCGACACAAAGCGATTCCGGACCTATTTTCGGTCTGTCACGCTCATCAGCCCGCAGGAAGGCTGAGGCGGGATAGAGCAGGAAACCCTACTCCGCCGCCTGCGCGTGCGGGCGATGCTCGATCGCATCGTCCTCGTCATCCTCATGCGGCTTCGGCTGTTTCCAGGCAATCAGCCGGTAGAACATCGGGATGAAGAAGGTGGCGATGAAGGTCGCCGCCAGCATGCCGCCGATGACGCCGGTGCCGATGGCATGGCGGCTGGCCGAACCGGCACCGCTGCTGATGGCAAGCGGCACGACGCCGAGGATGAAGGCGAGTGAAGTCATGACAATTGGGCGGAAGCGTAAGCGCGCCGCCTCGAGCGCGGCTTCCGCCGCACCCATGCCTTCCTTGCGTTTCAACACCGCGAACTCGACGATCAGGATGGCGTTCTTTGCCGCCAGGCCGATCAGCGTCACCATGCCGATCTGGAAATAGACGTCGTTGGTAAGCCCGCGCAGATAGGTGGCGAGTAGCGCACCGAACAGCGCGAAGGGGATCGCGGTGATGACGGCGAGCGGCAGGCTCCATTTTTCATACTGGGCGGCGAGGATCAGGAACACCATGATGACGCCGAAGATCATCGCCTGCGTGCCGGCGCCGCTGGTCTCCAACTCCTGGTAGGCAGAGCCCGTCCAGGCGATCTGGAATCCCTCCGGCAAGGTCTCGGCCGCCACCTGCTGCATCGCCTTGATCGCATCACCTGACGTATAGCCGGGCGCCGGATTGCCGGTGATCTTGGCGGCATTGAAGGCATTGTAGCGCTCGAGCTGGTCCGGTCCGATCGTGCGCGTCACCTTGATAAGGGTGTCGAGCGGGATCATCTTGCCGCTGTCGGAGCGCACGAAGACCTGACGCAGATCGTCTGGCGATTCGCGGAACGGCGCTTCCGACTGCAGGTTGACCTGGTAGTTGCGGCCGTAAAGCGTGAAGTCGTTCACATAGAGGCTGCCGAAGGTCGCCTGCATGGCGTCGAAGACCGAGTTGATCGGCACGCCGAGCGCCTTGGCCTTTTCGCGGTCGAGATCGGCGCGGAATTGCGGGACGTTGGTGTCGAGCGTGGTGCGGACAGCCGCAAGCTCCGGCCGCTTGGAGGCGGCCGCAACAAGCTTCTGCGCCTGTTCGGAAAGCCCGGCGACACCCTTGCCGCTGCGGTCCTGCACGTAGACCTCGAAACCGCCCGTGGTCGATAGGCCCTGGATCGGCGGCGGATTGAAGGCGAGCACCATGGCATCCTTGATGCCCATGTTGGCGCCAATCAGCGGGCCTGCGAGATTGCGGGCGTCGAGTTCGGGCGTCTTGCGCTCGCTCCAGTCCTTCAGCGTCACGAAGGCGACGCCGGCGCTGCTCTTCAGGCCACCCGACAAAAGGTCGAAACCGGAGACGGCAAAGACGTTCTCGACGCCGGGCAGCTTCTCGGTGTTGACAAGCGCCTCATCCATGACGGCCTGGGTACGCGTCAGCGAAGCCGCCGGCGGCAGGATGGCGATCTGGAACAGCGAACCCTGGTCTTCATCCGGCACCAGCGATCCCGGTAGCGTATAGAAGAGATAACCGGTCACCCCAAGCAGGCCGGCGACCAGCACGCAGCCGACGATGACGCGCTTCAGGAAGAAGGCGACACCGGCTGCGTAGCCTTCCGTCAACCGCTCGAAGGCGCGGTTGAAGATGCGGAACGGCAGGATCGGTTCGTGATGGCCGGGCTTCAGGATCAGCGCGCAGAGCGCCGGCGTCAGCGTCAGCGCCACGATGCCCGATAGCGTGACCGAGATCGCGATGGTGACGGCGAACTGCTTGTACATCTGGCCCGCCAGCCCGCCCATGAAGGAGACCGGGATGAAGACGGCGCAAAGCACGAGCACGATGGCGATGACCGGCCCCGTGACTTCACCCATCGCCTTGATGGCCGCCTTCCTTGGCGACAGTTTCTCCGTCGTCATCAGACGCTCGACGTTTTCGAGCACGACGATGGCGTCGTCGACAACGATACCGATCGCCAGTACCAGGCCGAACAGCGTCAGAAGATTGATCGAGAAGCCGAGCAGATACATGCCCGCGAAAGTGCCGATGATCGAGATCGGCACGGCGACGACCGGAATGAGCGTCGCACGCCAATTCTGCAGGAAGACGAAGACGACGATGATGACCAGCACGATGGCTTCGATGAAGGTCTTGACCACCTCCTCGATCGACACCTGGATGAACTTCGTCGTGTCGTAGGGGATCTGATAGGCGACCCCTTGCGGGAAGGACTTCTGCAGCTCGTCGAGGCGCGACTTCAGCGCCGCCATGGTATTCAAGGCGTTGGCGCCCGGCTGCAGATAGACGGCGATCGGAACGGCCGGCGTGCCATTGAGGCTGCTCTGGATCGAATAGCTCTTGGTGCCGAGCTCGATGCGCGCCACGTCCTTCAACCTCAGCGTCGCCGCATTGCTCGTCGAACGCAGGATGATCTCGCCGAAGCCGTCGACGTCAGGCAGGCGCCCCTGCGTCGTCACCGTATAGGTGAAGGCCTGCGGGTTGTTGCTGGGCTGGTCGCCGAAACGGCCGGCGGCAAATTGCGAGTTCTGCTCCTGAATGGCGGTCGCGACATCGCTCGGCGTCAGATTATACTGTGCAAGCTTGTCGGGCCGCAGCCAGATTCGCATCGAATAGTCGACATCGCCGAGCAGGTTGACGTCGCCGATGCCGGGAATGCGCTTGAGATCGTCGATGACGTTCAAAAGCGCATAATTGCCGACATAGGTGCGGTCATAACGGCTGTCTGTCGAATACATCGCCACGAAGCCGAGGATCGACGTCGAACGCTTGGTGACGACGACGCCGAGACGCGTCACATCCTGCGGCAGGGTCGTAACGGCACGCTGCACGCGGTTGTTGACGTTGATTGCCGCCTGGTCCGGGTCCGTGCCGAGCGCGAAGGTCACCGTGATCTGCATCGCGCCGCTGTTGGAGTTCGTCGACTGCATGTAGAGCATGTTTTCGACGCCGTTGATCTGCTGCTCCAGCGGAGCGGCAACGGTCTGCGCCACCGTCTCGGCGCTGGCGCCGGGATAGGTCGCGGTGACCACGACCTGCGGCGGCGTCAGTTCCGGATATTGCGCGATCGGCAGGATACGGATGCAGACGGCGCCCGCGAGCAGGATGACGATCGAGATCACCGCCGCGAAAACGGGGCGATCGATAAAGAATCTGTTGCCTAACATCAGTTCTGCGCCACCTTCTTCGCGTCTTTAGGCGTTGCATCTGCCGTCGCCTGCACCGGTGCGCCCGGACGCACCTTGATGATGCCTTCCGTGATGAGCTTGTCGCCGGCCTTGAGGCCTGAAAGCACCAGCCAGCTGCTGCCGACCTTCTGGCCGAGCGTCACCGGATTGACGTGCGCCTTGCCGTCCTGATCGATCGTGTAGACGAACTGGCCCTGCGGGCTCTGCATCAAGGCGACTTCCGGGATAGTGATGGCGTTGTCGAGCGAAACGCCCGTCACCTTGGCGCGCACGAACTGGCCCGGCAGCAGCCGGCGATCGGGATTGTCGACCACGGCGCGGGCCTGCAAGGTTCCCGTCGATACGTCGATCGTGGAGGAGGTGAAGTCGACGACGCCGTCATGGTCGTAGCTCGTGCCGTCGCCGAAGGAGATCTTGACGCCGAGGTTCGGCGCCTCGCCCTTGGCCTTCTTCATGTCGATAAGCCGGCGCACTTCGGCAGCTTCCGCATCCGAGAAGGAGAAGTTGACGTAGACCGGGTCGAGCTGCGTGATGCTGGTCAGCAGGCCGGTATCGCCCGTCGTGCCGATGAGGCTGCCTTCGGAGACCTGCTCGAGACTGGTGATGCCGCCGACCGGGGCGGTGACCTGCGTATAGTCGAGATTGAGCTGCGCCGTCTGGACCTGGGCTTGCGCGGCCGCAACCGACGCCTCTGCCAGCTGCCGTGTCGAAACCGCATCGTCGCGCGCCTTCTGTGTCGCGGCGTTCTGCCCGAAGAGGTTGATGTTGCGCTTTTCCTCGCGCTGCGCCTGCTCAAGCTGCGCCTGCGCCTGCTGAAGCTGCGCCTTGGCCTGGGCGAGCGCCGCCTGATAGGAGGCGGGATCGATCAGGAAGAGCACGTCGCCGGCCTTCACTTCGGCGCCTTCGACAAAGTTTCTTTTCAACAGGATACCGCCGACGCGGGCCCGTACATCGACTTGCCTAAAGGCGGAGATGCGCGCAGCATATTCGTAAGACAGCGCCACGGTCTGGGGCTTGACGTCGATCACCGTCACCTGCGGCGGCGGCATCTGTCCAGCCTGCTGCGCAAGGGAGGGGAAAGCGCAGAAAATAAACAGCCCGGCTGCAAGGAGACCGCTGCGCAGAAGGAGAGATTTATGCGTCGTCATGGGAAAATCACCGCGAGATTCGACATTTTTGTTGCGCCGCAATATACAAACATCCATGAATGATTGTAAATATCAAATCGACGTGACTTTTATGGCCGATATCGGGAACCTCATGCGGCGTTCAGATATTAGGATATAAAATCAAACATATAGAGTGAGACGAATGCCCCCTTTCGTCTTACGGAAACTTCGAGGAGGAGCATGCGCAGAACCAAGGAAGAGGCAGCCAAGACCAGAGAGGAAGTCCTGACTGCAGCCGCCGAGATTTTCTATGAGAACGGCGTCAGCGGCTCGAGCCTCGAAAAGATCGCCCAGCGCGCCGGCGTAACGCGCGGTGCGATCTACTGGCATTTCAAGGACAAGGCCGAGGTCTTGACGGCGCTGCACAAGGAAATCCGCCTGCCGCAGGAAACCATCGTCGACTATGCGATCGAGCATGGCCATGACGATCCGCTTGGGCTGATCGAGGAAGGCGCCATCCAGGTCCTGCAGACCCTTGTCAACGACGAACAGCAGCAGCGCGTCTTCGCCATCATGATCCTCGGCTGCGAGTTTACGGAGCACCTGTCGGATGCGGCCCAGAGAATAGTGACCGCCAATCACGAAATGTTCGGCAAGCTGACGCGGCTGATCGAGATGGCCGACCAACAGAGCCCGCTCGCGCCGCTATGGACGGCCGATAGCGCCGCCCGCGCCATCCAATGCTCGATGAACGGCCTCTTGGCCGAATGGCTCCGATCCAGCAAGTCCTTTTCCCTCGTTGATATCGGCGAACGGCTGATACGCAGCCTCATCGCCTCCATGCGCAGCACGAAAGCCGCTGGCGGCCTCCGATAGGGACAAAAGCTGAAACGCTGGAAGCGAAGCCGAGGGATCGCAAGGCGCCTCAGGCGCCGACGTGACGCATGGCTTCGGCAAGAGAGATGTCCGACTTGATCTCCCGCGTCGACATCGATGTCACCGTATGCCGGACGCCCGGGAGCCGGTTGAGCTCCTGCCGCAGCAGCCGGTCGAGTGCGGCCATGTCGGTCGCGAGGATATGCAGGAGATAATCGGCCTCGCCGGTGGTCGCATGACAGCGCCAGATCAACGGATGGCGGCGCACCGCGGCCTCGAAGGCATCGAAGCGCTCGACATCGATCGACACCTGGACGAAGGCTTCCAGCCCGAAGCCGAGCCGGGCCGGGTCGAGAAGCGCCCTGTATCCCCTGATTACCCCCGCCTCTTCCAGCGCCTTCACCCGCTTCCAGCAGGGCGTCTTGCTGAGACCGGCCAGATCGGCAAGCGCGGCAAAGGAGATGCGGGCGTCGGCCTCCAGCGCGGTAATGATCTTGTGGTCGAGCGCGTCCAACTCCATCGTTCTCTCCATCTAGTCCACAACGAACAATCGTACTCTATATCTCCAAATTTGAATGACAAATAGGAACAATGTTCAAGCCAAATTTCGTATCCTTGAAAAGGAGCAAACATGCTTGACGGCCGAGAGCCGGAACTAAAGGGAACGAAGATGGAGAAGAAAGACTATTACGCGCGCATCGAGGCGCCCGAAATGCGCGACTATGGCGTTTACCTGCAATGCGACAAGCTGCTCGCCTGTCAGAAGCCGTTGAACGGCATGGTCAACGGCGACGAATTGCAGTTCCAGATCGTTCACCAGGTCGAAGAACTCTGGATGAAGCTGATGGCCTATACGCTGGTCGATGTCATCGCCTTCATGGAGGAGCGCAACACCCATCGCGTCGTCACCCTCATGGGCCGCGTGCATCGGATCGTGCGCATGATGACGGCCCAGCTCGATCTTCTCGAAACCATGTCGCCAAGGGAATACCAGGAAGTCCGCTTGCAACTCGGCAATGGCAGCGGCCAGGAATCGCCCGGCTTCAAATTCCTGCTGCGCATGCCGCCCGATCTCTGGCACGCCTTCAAGACGAACTATCTCGACATCCCCGGCCTGACGGTCGAGGATATTTATGACGGCAAATACGATCATGGCGACAGCTATGTCGTCGCCGAAGCGCTGGTGGAATATGATGAGCTGTTTCAGAAATTCCGCGCCAACCACATGTATCTGATCCAGCGCTCCATCGGGCTCGGCTCGAAATCGCTGAAGGGCCGGCCGGTCGAGCTGCTGCAGGCCGGCGCGCGCCATCGCTTCTTTCCGGATCTCTGGGACATTCGCGCCGAGATGACCGATCGCTGGGGCAGCGAATATGGCGTCGTCCGCGATTCCATTTCCAAGCACGACGCCGCCGAATAGGCCTCGACCGAAGACCGCCTTCCGCCGACTTGGATATCGAGCGGAAGGCTTTCCCGCTTGCACAAGACCAAAGCCGCAATCAGACCTGCGGCCACGTCGATATCGAGCGCAGCATCGCAGATCTCGCGATGCCGCTTCTCCGAGCCTCCGCTCCAGGTGGGCCGACGCTTCAAGGCTCGACCGGCATCTTTTGCCGAAGCGCCGCACTCCCCGGATTCTCTCTTCGCAAGCTCAAGCTCGCAAGGCGCCAACCGCCGCGTTGAAACGACATGGTCATTAGCCGAGGCGAATGACGGAAAGGCCGGCATTTTCAGCCAAAAAAATGCAACAACCATTGAAATATAGCCTATTGCATAATTCTGATAACCGGCATATTTATTTAGTAACCTCACAGTTCGATCCTCCCGGAGCACAGCATGACGCAAATTCAGGAAGCCGCCACGGAGCGGCGCGCGTGGCAGTTTGCCAGCCGCGACGAGGACGACCGTCCAAGCCTTCCCGAAGTCAATGCAACGGTTAAGGTTCCCCATACCGGCAGCTGGATTCGGCGCCTGATCGCCTTCGTCGGGCCGGGCTACATGATCTCGGTCGGCTATATGGACCCCGGCAACTGGGCGACGGACCTCGCCGGCGGCGCGCAGTTCGGCTACACGCTTCTCACCGTCATCATGCTGTCGAACCTGATGGCGATCCTGCTACAGGCGCTTTCGGCAAGGCTCGGCATCGCCACCGGCCGCGATCTTGCGCAAGCCTGTCGGGATCATTATCCGCGGCCGGTCAATCTGGCGCTGTGGTTTGCCTGCGAGCTCGCCATCATCGCCTGCGACCTTGCCGAAGTCATCGGTACGGCCATCGCGCTGCAGTTGCTCTTCGGAATCCCGCTGATCGGCGGCGCGCTGATCACCGCGCTCGACGCCTTTTTATTGCTGCTGCTGATGAACAAGGGCTTCCGCTACCTCGAAGCCTTCGTCATCGCGCTGCTGATCGTCATCGCCACCTGCTTTGCTGTGCAGATTGCCGCCGCCGCACCGCCCGTTGCGGCGATCCTCGACGGCTTCATCCCCTCGCCCGAAATCGTCACCAATCCTGCGATGCTCTACATCGCCATGGGCATCATCGGCGCGACGGTCATGCCGCATAATCTCTACCTGCATTCGTCGATCGTGCAGACCCGCGCCTACAAGCGCACCGAGGAGGGTCGCCGCGATGCGATCAAATGGGCAACGATCGACAGCACCGTCGCGCTGATGCTCGCGCTCTTCGTCAATGCCGCGATCCTGATCGTCGCAGCCGCCGCCTTTCACACAAGCGGCCACTCCGATGTGGCCGAGATCGGTCAGGCCTATGAGCTGCTGTCGCCGTTGCTCGGCCTCGGCATCGCCTCGACGCTGTTTGCCGTGGCGCTGCTGGCCTCCGGCCTCAACTCGACCGTGACGGCGACGCTGGCCGGCCAGATCGTCATGGAAGGCTTTCTCCGCCTGCGGATTCCGCACTGGGCAAGGCGACTTTTGACCCGTGGCCTCGCAATTATTCCGGTTGTGTTCGTGACCGCCATTTATGGTGAAAAAGGCACTGCGAACCTGCTGGTACTGAGCCAGGTCGTCCTGTCGATGCAACTACCCTTCGCGGTCATTCCCCTGGTCCAATTCGTGACGAATCGCGAGAAAATGGGCAGTTTCACCGTCTCCAGAAGCGTCGCCGTTCTTTCATGGACAATCGCCGCGATCATCCTGGTGCTGAACCTCAAACTGCTCTACGACACCATCTTCGGTTGACGAATCATTGTTAACGCGCGAATCTGGGCCTGTGGACGATCACGGCAATTAACGGCCTCGTAATATTTGCCTAGATTTTGCCATGATTTGCCCTAGTTTGGGCCCACCGCTATCTGCAGGGTTCCTCACTTCATGGCCGAAAGTCCATTGCGCGTCCAATTTCCTGCAGAAGCTGCGATGCAGGCGCGGCCGCATCACGATTTTCATATTCCCTTTCTGCCCCGCTCTGCGCATCTGCGCCATCTGATCGCCATCGGTCTCGCCGGCACCGCATCCTTCGGCCTGCTCGCCACCGTGCTCTATCCGCTGCTGGCGCGGCACACGATCGAACAGGCCGTGCCGGTGCATACGAGCCAGCTCGCGCGCCCTCAGCCAGCCATGCGTAAAGCCAGCCGGCTGGCCGCAAAGCAGCGCTTCGACGGCTCCCGCTTTGCCCAGGTGGCCGAAAAGCTGTCCAGCGGCGAAACCCGCATTTTCACCTATCATCGCACGACACTGGTCTTCAAATCCGACGAAGCCGCCCTCGTGCGCGCCAATGCCGGCGCCATGAACGCTTCTTATGGCGATGAGCGCGCCGACAACATCGTGTTTTCGCCGCCGTCGCTTTCGGATATCCGCCACGGCATCTATCCGCAGAGCAGCACGCGTTACGATGCAGTGCGCCGCTCTCGCTTCCCCGTTCGCGGCGTGCCGCTGAACGTTAGCGTATCGCGCGCGACGACCGGCGAAACCGGCCGCGAGTTCCACAGGCTCGTTTCCATGCCGAAGGACAAGCAGGATCTGCAGGACATTCTGGCATCCGCAGGCCTCAGCAGCGATGCCGGCGACGAACTGCAGCGCGCGCTGGAAACCGACACGGTTTCCCCCGGCGACAGCCTGGAACTGCTGCTTGAGAAAAAAGGCCCCAATGCCCGCCCGAAGCTGATCATGGCGCGCTTGAGCGGCGACAAGACGCCGGAGCGCGTCGTCGCCCGCGACGATGCCAATGGTTTCGTTGCGATGGCCAATGACAGGCTGTTTTCCACGCTCTACAGCGAAAGCCAGGTCGACGCTCCGTCTTCAACGGAGGTTGCGGCGGTCGATCTCAAGGGCGTCGACGAAACCGACGAGACGGCGGTCAGCACCAAGCTCGAAAGAGCCGGTCTAAGCAAGGAATATGCCTCGCAGCTCATGAAGCTCGCCAAGGCCAAGGGCATTTCACTGACCAGCATCGACGACGCTCCCGATAGCGTCGATCTGCTCTTCCGCAAGGCGGACGACGGCCGCAGCGAGCTGATGTTCATTGAATTCCATGCCGATGGCGACACGCATCGCTTCTATCTGCACAAGAATGAGGGCGAAGGCCCCTCGGAGTTCTATGATGAACGCGGCCATTCGATCGCCAAGTCGCTCGTCCACCGCCCCGTGCCGAACGGCACGCTCGGCGACGGTTTTGCCTGGCGCATCCATCCCATTCTGGGCGTGAAGAAGTTCCACAACGGCGTCGATTTCCGCGCGCCGATGGGCAGCCCGATCCAGGCTGCCGGCGACGGCGTCGTCGAGAAGATCTCCTGGGAAACCGGCTACGGCAAATATGTTCGTATCCGTCACGACGGCGGCTATGAAACCACCTACGCCCATATTTCCGCGACGCCATCGGATCTGCGCGTCGGCCAGCGC
Organism: Rhizobium sp. NPDC090279; assembly: GCF_044769665.1. NCBI lineage: Bacteria > Pseudomonadati > Pseudomonadota > Alphaproteobacteria > Hyphomicrobiales > Rhizobiaceae > Rhizobium > Rhizobium sp. NPDC090279. Next base: position 289,990 of record NZ_JBIVYI010000007.1, read on the forward strand.
GTCACGCAAGGGCAGATCATCGCCTATGTCGGCTCGACGGGCTACTCCACCGGCCCGCACCTCTATTACGAGCTACGCGTCAACGGCCGCTACGAAAACCCTCTGACGGCGCAATTGCCCGCCGGCACCAACCTGACCGGCAAATCGCTCGACAGCCTGCGTTCGCAGGTCAGCCACGTCGAGAACATCATGAGCTATCTCGATGTTCCACCGGCTCGCGACAATTCCCCCGCCCCCTTTGCCAGCTTCGATCCGGGACCTGATGCAGGGCCTGACTTCGGTCCGAACATGGGACCGAATTGGGGACCGGGCCTGGGGCCGAACCATTTCGGCGCACCTTCTCCCTAAGCCGGCCGGAAATCCGCGCACGGACTGTCCCTTCCGATTGCCGCAGGCGACAATGGCGCCTTCATGCCGAATGCGATAACAATCTTCCTGTACGTCGCCATGGAGAAGATATCGCCGCGCACTATCTGACGGGATACCGGGTATCGCCATATGGCAATCCGCAAGGAGCAGAAATTGGCGCGCAAGCCGTTGCCGGAACGAAAACCCATGCTGCCGAATGAAAGCAGGCGACTGCGCGCCGATGCGCGACGCAACTATGACAAGCTGATCGAAGCCGCAGCGCAGGCCTTCGCCAGCCACGGCACCGCAGCCTCCCTGGAAGACATAGCGCGGCGCGCCGATGTCGGGATTGGCACGCTCTATCGCCATTTTCCGAGCCGCGAACACCTGGTGGAAGCGGTTTATCGTCATGAAGTCGAAGCGCTGTGCGATGCCGCCGAAGAGCTTTCGCGCGAGCGCGCGCCCGATGAGGCTCTGGAGGAGTGGATGAACCGTTTCGTCGGATACATCGCGACGAAACGAGGCATGGCCGACAGCCTGCGCATCCTTGTCAACAGCAACTCCAAGCTCTTTGCCGACAGCTACGGCAAGGTGCCGATCGTGCTCTCAAGCCTGATCGACCGCGCAGTAGCCGCCGGCTCGATCCGCGCCGATGTCGACAGTACCGATGTGCTGCACGCATTGTCAGGCACTTATTCGACGCCCAGCTCACCGGAATGGTATGACCGGTCCCGCCGCCTCGTGCGGCTGCTGATGGATGGCCTGCGCTGGGGCGCCCCGAAAACGCGGGCGCAGCAAGAGGCCTGATAATCGGCAGGACGCTTCCTATATGCTTTTAAACCGAGATCGTCAGGCGAGTTTCTTGCTACCGCAGTTTCGTGCTTGGCCCCTCACCCCAACCCTCTCCCTGTAATGCGGGGAGAGGGTTGGGGTGAGGGGCCGGACATATAGGCAAAACAGAACCAAGCTTCGCCTACTTTCATCAAAGCTGAGGAGAACAAGAATGTCCGAAAAGCTGGTCAAGATCCCCGGTCCTGATCATCCGATCACGATCGAGAAGAAGCAGGCGCATGTCACCGTTTCGGTCGCCGGCAAGGTGATTGCCGACACGCGCGAGGCGCTGTCGCTCAAGGAAGCGTCCTATCCGGCCGTGCTCTACATCCCCCGAAAGGATGTCGACATGTCGTTGCTGGAAAAGACCAATCACGAAACCTATTGCCCCTACAAGGGCGAGTGCTCCTATTACAGCATTCCGGCCGGCGGCGAGCGCTCGGTGAACGCCATCTGGACCTACGAAAATCCGTATCCCTCGGTCAGCGGGATCAAGGACTATATGGCGTTCTATCCCGACCGAGTCGACGTGATCGACATCGTGACCTAAAGGGCAAGTCCGCTCGACGCGTCGAAGACGTAGACCTGTTCCGGGCTGATCGAAACATTCAGCGGCTGGCCATAGCGCACCGGCGCCTCGCCATCGACGACGGCCGTCACCTGCTCGCCTGCGAGATCGAAGAGCACATGCGTCTGCGCGCCCGTCGGCTCCACAAGCAGCGTCTGGCCGCTGAGCTGAGAGCCGTTGCTTGCGAGGCTTAGATGCTCGGGCCTGAGGCCGATCTTGACGCTCTGGCCCGGCTTCACCTTGCGCTCGCCCGCGATGCGGATCGGCGTGCTGTCCTTCAGCCGCACGGCCGGCGCACCATCGACGCCATCCACCACGCCATCGAGGAAGTTCATCGCCGGCGAGCCGATGAAGCCGGCGACGAAGAGATTGGCCGGCTTGCGATAAAGCTCGATCGGCGTGCCCTGCTGTTCGATCTTGCCCTGGTTCAGTACGACGATGCGGTCGGCGAGTGTCATCGCCTCGATCTGGTCATGGGTCACGTAGACGGAGGTGGTCTGAACCTTCTGGTGCAGCGCCTTGATCTCCGAGCGCATCTGCACGCGCAGCTTCGCATCGAGGTTGGAGAGCGGCTCGTCGAACAGGAAGACGGCGGGGTTGCGCACGACGGCGCGGCCCATGGCGACGCGCTGGCGCTGGCCGCCGGAAAGCTGCGCCGGCTTGCGGTCGAGCAGCTTCGTCAAATCGAGCATGCGGGCGGCTTCGCTGACCCGCTGTTCGATGACCTGCTTGGTCTGGCCCGAGAGCTTCAGGTTGAAGCCCATGTTCTCGGCGACCGTCATATGCGGATAGAGGGCATAGGACTGGAAGACCATGGCGATGTTACGCTCGCGCGGCGTCATGGCGTTGACCACCTGCCCGCCGATCGACACATCGCCGTCGGTAATTTCCTCGAGCCCGGCGATCATCCGCAGCAGCGTCGATTTTCCGCAGCCCGAGGGGCCGACCAGCGCTATGAACTCGCCGTCGTCGATCGAAAGCGAGATATCATGGATGACCGTGAGCGCGCCATAGGCCTTGTGGATGTTGTGCAGTTCGACGGATGCCATGGTTTTTGCTCCAGTAAGAGCAATTCCAGGAAAAGTGCGTAGCGGTTTTCCGTCCGGAATTGCTAGAAAACAGAGAGATAGAGCGGTTCAGAGTTTCCTCGAAAAGCTGAACCGCTCTAGGCTCAGGATTTCACGGCGCCGGCGGTGAGGCCGGCAATGATGTGCTTCTGCGCCAGGAAGAAGACGATGATGGTGGGCAGGATAGTCAGCGTGATAAAGGCGAGCACCAGCTCCCATTCCGTGCCGAACTCGCCGCTATAGACCATCATGCCGAGCGGCCAGGGATAGATCGAATCCGAATTCAGCATGATCAGCGGCAGGATGTAGCTGTTCCAGCTGCCGACGAAGGAGATGATGCTGACCGTGGCGATGATCGGCCGCGAGAGCGGCAGCGAGATATGCCAGAAGAAACGGATATAGCCGCAACCGTCGACAAAGGCGGCCTGGAACAATTCTTCCGGAAGGTTTCGAAAATAATTGCGGAAGAGCAGGATGCTCATGCCGAGCCCGAAGGCCACCTGCGGCAGCACCACGCCCCAATAGGTATTGAGCAGGCCGAGATCGCGGATGCGGATGAACAGCGGCAGGATGGCGGTGGCCGCCGGAAACATCAGGCCGATCAGGAAATAGTTCAGCAGGAAGTTCGAGCCGAAGAATTTCACATGCGCGAAGGCGAAGGCGGCCATGGCCGAAACCGACAGCGTCAGGAACACGGTGAGAACGGCGATAATCAGCGAATTCATCATCTGCCGCCAGTAGCGGTCGCCGAACAGGATGCCGGTGTAATTCTCGAAATGCCATTCGGCCGGCAGGCCGAAGGGATTGGTTCGGAGATCGCCGAGCGACTTGAAGCCGCCAAGCGCGGTCGTCAAGAGCGGGATCAGCACGATCGCGGCGATGACGGTCAGCGACACGTAGAGATAGATCTTCGTGCCGGTGCTCAGTCGAACGGATGTGGCCATATCAGTCATTGCGCATAAATATCCGTTTGTAGCCGAAGGCGAGGGTGACGCAGATCACGAACAGCACGACGCCGACGGCGCTGCCGAGGCCGACCTGCATGCGGGTGACGCCGAAATTGTAGAGGAAGGTCACCATCGTCTGCGTCGAGTTGAACGGTCCGCCGCCGGTGAGCGGCATGATCATGTCGAAGAGCTGCAGCGATCCGACAACGGCGAAAAACACCGAAAGGCGCAGCGTCGAGCCGAGCAGCGGCAGGGTGACGTAGCGGAACTTCTGCCAGCCGGTGGCGCCGTCGATCTCGGCAGCCTCCAGCACGCTCTTGTCGAGCGATTGCAGTCCCGCGATGAACAGCATCATGTGGAAGCCGAAATATTTCCACACGATGACGCCGAGCACGGCGTACATCGCCAGATCCTTGTCGGCGAGCACATAGGGCGTCGCGGTGCCGAGGAAATGCGCGATCGCGGCAAAGAGGCCATAGTCACCATCATAGACGAAGCGCCAGATCAGGCCGGCCGCCACTTCCGCCAGCACATAAGGCAGGAAGAAGATCAGCCGGAAAAGCACGACACCGCGGATACGGTTTGCCAGCATCGTCGCCAGCCAGATGGCCAGCGGCACCTGGATGGCGATCGAGACGACGATGATGAGGGCGTTGTTCTTGAGCGACGTCAGGAACGCGCCGTTCTTGAACAGCACCTCGAAATTGCGCAGGCCGACGAACTCCGTCGGCGGACCATAGCCGTTCCAGCGATAGAAGCTGTACCAGGCCGCCTCCCCCATCGGCAGGATGACGAAGATGGTGAAAAGCAGCAGGGCTGGCGGCAGAAACAGCAGGATAACAGGCATGCGACCGCGCGCAGCCGGCGATTTTCGCTTTGCGGCGGGCCTCGCTGTTGCGACGGAGGGCATGGCGGTCGTGGCGCTGACATCGGTCATGGGCGGTCTCGACGATTGCAATTCAAAGAAAGACCGGCGCCGGCACAAGGGAGCGGCCGGCGCCGGATGCCGCTAGAGCTGGTCCTGTTCGAAGGCGTCCTGAACCTGCTGCGCGCCATCCTTCGGAGTGATCTGGCCAGAGACGATGCCGACGGAAATGTCGTTGACGACACGGCCGACGGAGGGACCGAGATCCTGGTCGAAGAAGTTCTGGTGCCAGGTCGAATGCGCCAGCTGATCGGCCGCTCCGCGCATCAGCGGCGACTTGATGCCGTCCTCCGCGCCGACAGCAACCGGAATGATCAAGCCGGACTGGGCAATCGTGCGCTCATTCTCGGCATTCGTCAGATAGGCGAGAAAATCGAGGGTCTCGGGCGGAGCCTTCTTGGTGACGGCCCAGCCATTCAGGCCGCCGAGCGTATCTGTGGGAGCGCCGGCGCCACCGGTCACAGCCGGGAAGGCGAAGCGGCCGATATTGTCGTCGGCAAGGCCCTTGCCGTCGCCCGAATTGACGCGCTGGGTGGCCACCGTCGTCTCGAAGCTCAGGATCATCGCCGCCTTGCCGTCACCGAAGACGCCAAGCGTCTGCGGCCAGGTGGCGCCGAGATAGCCGGGCTGGAAGGGATCGAGCTTGCCGAGCTCGGCAAGCTGCTCGCCGGCCTTGATGATGGCCGGGTCGGTAAAGCCGTTGCCCTTGCCGTTCTTGGCGTCGTTGAACACCTGCTGACCGCCGTCGCGCATGACGAGGTAGCTCCAGTAGAAGTGGATCGGCCACTTCTCGCCGCCACCGCCGGCGATCGGCACGATGCCCGCCGCCTTGATCTTCTTCACCGCGGCCAGATAGTCGTCCCAGGTCTTGATGGCGTCGGCATCGACGCCGGCCTTGGCGAAGAGAGCCTTGTTATAGAAGAAGGAAACGGTGCCCATCTGATAGGGCACGGCGCTGACCTTGCCGTCAAACGTCAGGCCCTTGATGGCGGCCTGATTGTAGCTCTTCTTCCAGGCGCCGTCCTTGGCATCCATCGCCGAGGTCAGATCGAGCAGCGTGCCGGTCTGCTGCTGCTGCTTCAGCACACCGCCGCCCCAGCTATAGAACAGGTCCGGAGCGTCCTTCGACTGCAAAAGGGTCGGCAGCTTGGCCTTGAAGGCTTCGTTGGCGAGGAACTGCATCTCGATCTTCGTGCCCGGATGCTTGGCCTGATATTCGTCGGCGATCTTGCGCCAGATGGCGACGTAGGCCGGATTGGCTTCGAGATGCAGCCACTTCACGGTGGTCTCGGCGGCAGCGCTCGTCACGCCGGCCAGAATCGCCAGTCCGCTCGTAGCGGCAATCGCAGCAATGCGAAGGGCTTTGGCCCCACGTAGATGGATCATGATTTTCTCCTCCCAAGGGAACCAAGAGCCTCAATATTTTTTCCCTTATGCGGAATAATTCAACGGAGCTTTGGCGAAATGTCAACCGGCACCGCTAAATTTTTGGCAGATTGGCGGCAAAATGGCTTGACATTGGGCAAGTGCCATAGGTTATTTAATTCGCACCCCGTTAAAAATACCAGTCCGCAGCCGAGCGGGTCCGTCATTCGGCACCAGTCTCATGAAAACAGCAGATCCCGAGCTTATGCGGGCGATAAACCGCTTCAATGTGCTGGATACGATCCGGCGGGCGGGCTCCATCGCACGTATCGAAATCAGCGACCGCACCCAGCTTTCGACCACGACGGTCTCAGCGATCACAGCGTCGCTGCTGGATGACGGGCTGATCCTGGCGCGCACCGAAGGCGACCTGCGAGAGGCGGCGACCCGCGGCCGGCCCCGCGTCATGCTGGAACTCAATCCGGATGCCGCGCGCGTCGTCGGCGCGAAAATCGCCGCCAACCGCATGGTCTTCGTCGTGACGGACTTCTGCGGCGAGGTTCTTTCGACGCTGACGCTGGCGCTGCGTGTCGACCGACAACCGATCGGCGTCATCGCCGATCTGATCGAGGATGGCGTGCGTCGCTGCGTCGTCGATGCCAATCTGGCGCTGGATGAGATCGATTCGGTCTGCCTCGGCCTGCCCGGCGTCATCGAGCATCGCACGGGCCATGTGCGCACCAGCCCGATCTTCCGCGAAAGCGGCGTCGATTTTGCCAAGGAAATGTCCGAGCGGCTTGGTGTCACGACCATCGTCGAAAGCGACGCGCACGCCATCACGCTCGCCCATCACTGGTTCGGCAAGGCGAGAGATCTCGATGACATGGTGCTGGTGTCGCTGGAACAGACGCTGGGGCTCGGCGTGCTGCATGGCGGCCAGCTCTTTCGCGGCGCCGGCGGCCTCAGCCATAATCTCGGCGATCTCGTTCTCGGCATCGGGCCGCACGGCATGGTCAGGCTGGCGAGCCTTGCCGGCGAAAGCGCCATTCTTGGCGATCAGCCGAGCGGCCGCTTCGCCGAAGCCATCCGGCTCGGCCAGGGCATGGCGCATGCAAAGACGCTGATTGCAGCCGATGACAATATGCTGATCGGCGCGGCGATCCGCGCCGGTGAAGCCTGCGGCACGGCGCTTGCCAATATTGTCACGCTCTTCGCCCCGCCGCGCGTCATTCTGGTGGGATCGAGCCTGGCGCTCGGCCAACCGTTCCTCGACAGCCTGCGAGAGGCCTATTCGCTGGCCATCCCACCGTCGATCAAGGGCGTGACCGAACTGGTTTTCGATCAGTCCACCGACGAGACCTGGGCGCAGGGTGCTGCGGTCGTCGCGCTACGCGAACTCTACGAATCGCCTTGGGGAACGACAGGGCCGGCACCGGCCCTCTGATCCCTAGGGACAGCAAAGACAATACATTTGGAGGAAGTCTATGAACAAGGTCGGCATCGGCATTATCGGCTGCGGAAACATTTCCGGCGCCTATCTCAAAGCGATGAAATCCTTTCCCATTCTCGACATCAAAGGCGTCGCCGACCTCAATCGCGAACTGGCGGAAGCGAAAGCCGCTGAATTCGGCCTGAAGGCGGTCGATATTGCCGCCCTGCTGGCCGACTCCTCGATCGAGATCATCGTCAACCTGACAGTCCCGAAGGCGCATGTCGCCGTCGGCCTGCAGGCGCTGGACGCCGGCAAGCACACCTATTCGGAAAAGCCGCTCGGCATCAATTTCGCCGAGGGCAAGAAGCTTGCGGATGCGGCGGCGGCCATGGGCCTGCGCATCGGCGCGGCCCCCGATACCTTCCTCGGCGGCGGCCACCAGACGGCCCGCGCCATCATCGACGAAGGCGCGATCGGTATCCCGGTCGGCGGCACCGCCACCTTCATGTGCCCCGGCCACGAGCGCTGGCATCCGAATCCGGCTTTCTATTATGAAGTCGGCGGCGGACCGATGCTCGACATGGGTCCCTATTACATTACCGATCTCGTCAACCTGCTCGGTCCTGTCTCGCAGGTCGCCGGCTTTGCCGTCACCCCGCGCAAGGAGCGCATCATCACCAGCGAGCCGCGCAACGGCGAGCACATCCCCGTGCATGTGGCGACCCACGTCGCCGGCGTCATGGCCTTTGCCAGCGGTGCAGTCGTACAGATCGGCATGAGTTTCGATGTCGCCGGCCACAAGCATGTGCCGCTCGAAGTCTACGGCACCGAGGGCACGTTGATCGTGCCCGACCCGAACCATTTCGGCGGCGCCGTCGAGTATCTCAAGAAGGGTGGCCAGTTCGAGGAGCGCGAGGTTGCGGCTCCCTATGCCGACGGCAATTATCGCTCGCTCGGCGTCGCCGATCTGGCCCATGCCATCCGCTCCAACCGGCCGCACCGCGCCAATGGCAGCCTGGCGCTGCACGTGCTCGAGGTCATGGAAGCCTTTCAGACCGCGTCCGAAACCGGACGCACGGTCACCATCGCGACGCAAACGGAACGCCCGGCCCCTCTGTCCGAGTCCCTCGTGGACGGAAAAATCGGCCGCTAACGATACAATTTCAGGAGGACTATCATGCGTGAAGCACTTATCGTCTGGGGCGGCTGGAGCGGCCATGAACCGCAGGAATGCGCCCATATCATCCGCGACATGCTGGAGGAGGACGGCTTCAAGGTCTACCTCGAAAACAGCACCGAAGCCTTCGCCGACCCTTCGATCCACGATCTCAGCCTGATCGTGCCGATCGTCACCATGTCGAAGATCGAGAAGGAAGAGGTGAAGAACCTTGCCGATGCCATCGAAAGCGGCGTCGGCATTGCCGGCTATCACGGCGGCGCCGGCGACTCGTTCCGCGAAAGCGTCGAGTACCAGTTCATCATCGGCGGCCAGTGGGTGGCCCATCCCGGCAATATCATCAACTACACGGTCAACATCACACGCCCGGACGACCCGATCATGGAGGGGATCACCGATTTCCCCTACACGTCGGAGCAATATTACATGCATGTCGACCCATCGAACGAGGTGCTGGCAACCACGACCTTCACCGGCGACCACGCCTACTGGATCGACGGCGTCGTCATGCCGGTCGCCTGGAAGCGCAAGTATGGCAAGGGCCGCGTCTTCTATTCCTCGCTCGGCCACCAGGCCAAGGAATTCGACGTGCCGCAGATGAAGGCCATCTTCCGCCGCGGCGCCAACTGGGCCGCGCGCTAAGCATCCTGAAATTTCGAAGATGATCGCCCCTCATAGTGCATGAGGGGCACCCTTGCATCTGCCGTCCGATGACGGCGCGATCGCACGCGCGACTGATCTCATCATTTCGAGCAATTCGCGAGCGGCCGGGCAGACGGCCTTGAACGACGCTCCTGCAGGATCTCCACCTATATCCTGCTCTCGAACACCTCCCCCTATCTTACCCCGGAAGTTGCACCCCTTTGCGTTCCGCGCCAAGCTCCGGCATCCCGTTTTGAGCGCACGACCGCCGGGATGGGCCGCTAGGCTCCGGGTGGCGGCGGCCGGCGTGGACGCATGGAAAAACCTGCCAGGCTCCATTCGCAATTCCAATCAATTGCTTACCAGGTTGGTGGCAAATCGCTGAAACACGCCTGAGATGAGATTTATGAAGCGAAACTGAAACGCGGCCAGTTTTCGTTTGACATTCCTTTATCTTCATTTATCGTCATTCTTGTTTCGATTTTCGTGTGTGGGATATAAATCGAAACAGGGGGAGGGGTAATTGTCCGAAAGTCAGATCAAGACGGAAGAAGGCTTGGCTTGTGGCATTAGCCGCACCACCATCAACGCCGCGCGGCGCAATTCCGGCCAGCGCTACGTTTCCGCAGGCAGATCGGCGCAATTCACTTCCAAACAATCATAATTTCAGCAACAGCCGCCGTCTAGCGACGGCATTTCCGGACGGATCAGTCTCTTAGCAATCCTCGCGGCAGCATTGATATGCGGCGCATGGAAGGAATCTATCGTGCTTGAACTCAAGGGCGTATCGAAGTCGGTCGGCGGCGAGACGCATATTGCGGAAACAAATCTGACGCTGCAGCGCGGCACGCTGAACGTGCTGCTGGGGCCGACACTTTCGGGCAAGACATCGCTGATGCGGCTGATGGCCGGCCTCGACAAGCCGACCACGGGCACGATCCATGTCGACGGCGCCGATGTTACCGGCCAGCCGGTGCAGCGCCGCAACGTCGCCATGGTCTATCAGCAGTTCATCAACTATCCCGCCATGACCGTCTATGACAACATCGCCTCGCCGATGCGGTTGAGCGGCGCAAGCGCGGCAAAGATCGATGAGGAAGTGAAGAAGGCGGCCGACCTGCTGCGTCTTGGCCCCTTCCTCGATCGCCTGCCCTTGAGCCTTTCCGGCGGCCAGCAGCAGCGCACGGCGCTCGCCCGCGCCATCGTCAAGAATGCCGGGCTGGTGCTGCTCGACGAGCCGCTCGCCAATCTCGACTACAAGCTGCGCGAGGAGCTGCGCGCCGAATTGCCGAAGATCTTCGCCGAATCCGGCGCCATCTTCGTTTATGCCACCACCGAGCCATCCGAAGCGCTGCTGCTCGGCGGCAATACGGCAACGCTGTCGAGGGGGCGCATCACGCAATTCGGGCCGACCATCGAGGTCTTCCGCAATCCGAAGGACCTGATGACCGCCACCACCTTTGCCGATCCGCCGCTGAACACGATCGCACTCGACAAGCGCGGCCGGGAATTCGTGCTTGATGGCAATATCCGCTTGCCCGTACCGAAGGGCTTGGAACACCAGCCCGACGGTCGCTACACGATCGCCTTCCAGCCGCATCATCTGGCGCTTGCACCGCAGGCACCGGAAGCAGTTGCCGCTCCGGCAAGGGTCATGGTGACCGAGATCACTGGCTCGGAGAGCTTCATCCATATCGATTTTGCCGGCCGGCGCTGGGTGATGCTGACCCAGGGCGTCCAGCATATCGATGTCGACGATGCGATCGACGTCTATATCGACCCGCGCCACATCATGGTCTTCGACACCGATGGCGCCGCCGTCACTCCCGTCCTGCAACAAGCCGCCTGAGGAGAGACCATGGCCCGCATCGACCTCGACCACATCAGGCACGCCTACAACGACCACCCGAAATCCGACGCCGATTACGCGCTGAAGGAAGTCAATCATAGCTGGGAAGACGGCAGCGCCTATGCGCTGCTCGGCCCCTCCGGCTGCGGCAAGACCACGTTGCTGAACATCGTCTCGGGTCTGGTGCAGGCCTCCGAGGGCCGCATCCTGTTCGACGGCAAGGACGTGACGCGTCTGTCGACCCAGGAGCGCAACATCGCCCAGGTCTTCCAGTTTCCGGTCGTCTACGACACGATGACCGTCTACGACAATCTCGCCTTCCCGCTGCGCAACCGGCATGTTCCGGAAGCGGACGTGAAGCGCAAGGTCGATGAAATCATCGAGATGATCGGCCTTTCCGATAGCGCCCACCGCAAGGCGCGCGGGTTGACCGCCGATGCCAAGCAGAAGATTTCCCTTGGACGCGGTCTCGTGCGCTCCGACGTCAACGCCATCCTGTTCGACGAGCCGCTGACCGTCATCGACCCGCATATGAAATGGGTGCTGCGCTCGCAGCTGAAGCAGCTGCATCGCCGCTTCGGCTTCACCATGGTCTATGTCACCCACGACCAGACGGAGGCGCTGACTTTCGCCGACAAGGTGGTGGTCATGTACAACGGCGAAGTGGTGCAGATCGGCACGCCGAACGACCTGTTCGAGCGCCCGCGCCACACCTTCGTCGGCTATTTTATCGGTTCGCCCGGCATGAATGTCATGCCCGTCGAAATCGAGGGCAGCAGCGCGCGCCTCGGCAACCGCACGATCGCGTTGCCCGGCGCGCCGCTTGAAAAACGCACCGGCCGTTCCGAACTCGGCATCCGCCCGGAATTCGTCCGCATCGGCCGCGACGGCATGCCCGCTACCGTCACCAAGGTCGAGGATCTCGGCCGCCGCAAGGTGGTGCGCGCCAAGCTCGACGGTCAGGACATCGTCGCGGTCATCGGCGAGGACCAAGTGGTGCCGGCCGAGCCGCACATCGCCTTCGATCCCGCCGGCATCAATATCTACGCCGACTCCTGGCGCATCGAGATGGGAGCCTGACGATGGACAAGACCTGGAACAACAAAGCCTGGTTCATGCTCATTCCGGTTCTGCTGCTGGTCGGCTTTTCCGCCGTCATTCCACTGATGACTGTCGTGAACTATTCGGTGCAGGACACCTTCGGCAACAACGTCTTCTTCTGGGCGGGAACGCAGTGGTTCGAAGAAATCCTCCAATCCGGCCGCTTCTGGGATTCGATGATCCGCAACCTGATCTTTTCCTTCGTCATCCTGGCGATCGAGGTGCCGCTCGGCATCTTCATCGCCCTCAACATGCCGAAGAAGGGTGTCGGCGTGCCCGTATGCCTGGTACTGATGGCCCTGCCGCTGCTCATCCCGTGGAACGTCGTCGGCACGATCTGGCAGGTCTTCGGCCGCAGCGATATCGGCCTGATGGGCTATGTCCTCGTCAATCTCGGCATCGATTACAATTATGTCTCCGACCCGGCCGACGCCTGGGCGACGATCATCCTCATGGACGTCTGGCACTGGACGAGCCTTGTCGTGCTGCTTTGCTATGCCGGCCTTGCCTCCATTCCCGATGCCTTCTACCAGGCCGCCAGGATCGACGGCGCGTCGCGCTGGTCCGTCTTCCGCTACATCCAGCTGCCGAAGATGAACCGCGTGCTGCTGATCGCCGTGCTGCTGCGCTTCATGGACAGTTTCATGATCTATACCGAACCCTTCGTCGTGACAGGCGGCGGCCCCGGCAACTCGACGACCTTCCTTTCGATCGATCTCGTGAAAATGGCGCTCGGCCAGTTCGACCTCGGCCCGGCGGCAGCGATGTCGCTCGTCTACTTCCTGATCGTGCTGCTGCTCTCCTGGGTCTTCTACACCGTCATGACCAATTACGATGCGGGAGCAAGCCGATGAGCGGCAAACCCCTTTCCACAACAGCCGGCGACGCCGCCATACACAAGCTGGCCACTTCTGATGTTGCCGCTGGCGCGACTGCCGCGACGAGCGCGCGGGTCAGCCGCCGGCACGGCGAGAAGGGCCGTTGGGCTTGGCTGGTGCCAGCGATCTACATCATCTTCCTGCTGCTGCCGATCTACTGGCTCATCAATATGAGCTTCAAGACCAACGAGGAGATCATCGGCGGGCTGACGCTCTATCCGCACCAGCCGACTCTTCGCAACTACGCGATCATTTTCACCGATCCGTCCTGGTACAAGGGCTATATCAACTCGATCACCTATGTCGTCATGAACATGGTGATCTCGGTTGCCTGCGCCCTTCCCGCAGCCTACGCCTTCTCGCGCTACCGCTTCCTCGGCGACAAGCACGTGTTCTTCTGGCTGCTGACCAACCGCATGGCGCCGCCGGCGGTCTTCGCCCTGCCCTTCTTCCAGCTCTATTCAGCCTTCGGCCTGATCGATACCCATATCGCCGTGGCGCTGGCGCACTGCCTGTTCAACGTGCCGCTGGCAGTCTGGATACTTGAAGGCTTCATGTCCGGCGTGCCGAAGGAGATCGACGAAACGGCCTATATCGACGGCTATTCATTTCCGCGCTTCTTCATCAAGATCTTCATTCCGCTGATCGCAAGCGGCATCGGCGTCGCCGCCTTCTTCTGCTTCATGTTCTCCTGGGTGGAACTGCTGATCGCCCGCACGCTGACGGTGACCGACGCCAAGCCGATCGCCGCCATCATGACGCGCACGGTCTCTGCCGCCGGCATGGACTGGGGCCTGCTTGCCGCCGCCGGTGTGCTGACGCTGATCCCCGGTGCGCTCGTCATCTACTTCGTCCGCAACTACATCGCCAAGGGCTTCGCGCTCGGCCGCGTCTGAAGGGAAACCGCTGTGAATACTGACTTTTCCTGGATGGCCTGGACGCTGCCGACGGCGCTGTTCTTTGCCACGATCTTCGCACTGCTGATCGGCATGGCGGTTTGGGAATATGTTTCGCCGGGCGGCAATCCACGCCTCGGCATCCTGCGCTTCGAAACGACGCGCGGCGACCGGCTGTTCATCTCGTTGCTCGGCGCCGCCTTCATTCATCTCGCTTGGCTTGGCCTGGGAGGGCCCAGCCTCTGGTGGGCTCTTGCTCTTTCCGTGGTCTACGCCATCGGCGTCTTCCGTTTGGTCTGAAGCAAACCGATACGGCGGCCGGGGGGTCTGGCCGCCCTGAAATGCACTCGCAACCTGTAGGGAGGATTATATGCGAAGACATCTCTTGACGACGACGGCTGTCGTCCTGCTGGCCCTGGCCGGCACGGCCCATGCCGGCATGGATGAGGCCAAGACATTTCTGGACAAGGAGGTCGGCGATCTCTCGACGCTCTCGCGCGCCGACCAGGAAAAGGAAATGCAGTGGTTCGTCGATGCGGCCAAGCCCTTCAAGGGCATGGAAATCAAGGTCGTTTCGGAAACGCTGACGACCCACCAGTATGAATCGCAGGTTCTCGCACCGGCCTTTACCGCCATCACCGGCATCAAGGTCACCCATGACGTCATCCAGGAAGGCGACGTCGTCGAGAAGATCCAGACGCAGATGCAGACCGGCCAGAACCTCTATGACGGCTGGGTCAACGATTCCGACCTGATCGGTACGCATTGGCGCTACAAGCAGGTGCGCAACCTGACGGATTGGATGGCCGATGAGGGCAAGGACGTCACCAACCCCAATCTCGACATCGCCGACTTCATCGGCAGCAGCTTCACGACCGCGCCGGACAAGAAGCTCTACCAGCTGCCCGACCAGCAGTTCGCCAACCTCTACTGGTTCCGCTACGACTGGTTCAACGACCCGAAGAACAAGGCTGATTTCAAGGCGAAATACGGCTACGAGCTCGGCGTGCCGGTCAACTGGTCGGCCTATGAGGACATCGCCCAATTCTTCACTGGCCGCGACGTCGACGGCAAGAAGGTCTTCGGCCATATGGACTATGGCAAGAAGGACCCGTCGCTCGGCTGGCGCTTCACCGACGCTTGGCTCTCGATGGCCGGCAACGGCGACAAGGGCCTGCCGAACGGCCTGCCGGTCGACGAATGGGGCATCAAGGTCGACGCCAATTCCCGCCCTGTCGGCTCCTGCGTCGCCCGCGGCGGCGATACCAACGGACCGGCTGCGGTCTATTCGATCCAGAAATATCTCGACTGGCTGAAGGCCTATGCTCCGGCGGAAGCACAGGGCATGACCTTCTCCGAATCCGGCCCGGTTCCGGCACAGGGCAACGTCGCCCAGCAGATCTTCTGGTACACGGCCTTTACCGCCGACATGGTCAAGCCCGGCCTTCCGGTCATGAATTCCGACGGCACGCCGAAGTGGCGCATGGCGCCCTCGCCGCATGGCGTCTACTGGAAGGATGGCATGAAGCTCGGCTACCAGGACGTCGGCTCCTGGACGCTGATGAAGTCAACCCCGATCGACCGCGCCAAGGCCGCATGGCTCTACGCGCAGTTCGTGACCTCGAAGACGGTGGACGTGAAGAAGAGCCATGTCGGCCTCACCTTCATCCGCGAATCCACCATCCGCGACAAGAGCTTCACCAAGCGCGCACCGGAACTTGGCGGTCTGATCGAGTTCTACCGCTCGCCTGCCCGCGTGCAGTGGTCGCCGACCGGCACGAACGTTCCCGACTATCCGAAGCTGGCGCAGCTGTGGTGGCAGGCAATCGGCGACGCCGCATCGGGTGCCAAGGATGCCCAAGGCGCCATGGATGCGCTTTGCGCCGATCAGGAACGCGTCATGCAGCGCCTGGAACGCGCAGGCGTCCAGGGCGATATCGGCCCGAAGCTCGCACAGGAACACGATCTCGCCTACTGGAACGCCGATGCCGTCAAAAACGGCCATCTCGCTCCGCAGCTGAAGATCGCCGACGAGAAGGAAAAGCCCGTCACCATCAACTATGACGAGCTGGTCAAGAGCTGGGCCGACGCGAAGAAATAACCGACCATCTATGGAGATGCGGCGGCGCCGGGGTCTGAAAGGACCCCGGCTTTTTTCGGCGTAAAGCTTGTGAGAGCGCGGCATCGGCGCAGCCAGGGATATGTGCTGCCGAGCCACCACCAATCCACCCAAGGATAGTCACGAGCTTGCGCAAGATGTTTGTTTGGCTTGGCATGGGAACTGATGGCGGAGTTCGAGGAGGGGGCACCCCTCCGTCACTCCGTGACATCTCCCCCACAAGGGGGGAGATTGGTGGCTTGCGGCACCGACTTTCCTCAAACCAACATCGTATCCGCAGAAACTGAAAGACGTTGCATTACGGAAAGTGGCTGCAAACTCATAACGATCCCCCCTTGTGGGGGAGATGTCGCGACAGCGACAGAGGGGGTTGCCGGCCATTCAGCACATTATGAAGCCTCAGCTCTTCCGCTTCAGTTTCGTCGCGCCTTCTTCCACCAGCCTCTTCGCCGCCTCGGCGACCGTGATCTTGCCGAAGGCGAGCTGGTCGGCGACGGGGCGGGCAACGTTCTGGTCGAACTCTCCCGAACCCAGAGGTGCCGGCACGGGATAGGTGCCGACCTGATCCTTCAGCAGCTCGATATATTGCACCGTCTGCTGCTCCACAGGATTGAGCGTCGGCAGGATGGCGGCGCGCACCACGGGCGACATCGGCACGCCGCGTTCTACGCCGAGAATCTTGCCGGCATCGACATCGTTGACGAAGAAATTGATGAATTTCGCCGCCGTTTCACCATTCTTGCTGGTGGCGCCCACGCTCCAGATCAGCGCCGGGCGATAGTAGTGGCCGGAAGGGCCATCCTTCTTTTCGCGCGGCAGCATGGTGACCGCGAGCTTGCTCTTGACCACGAGTTGATAGCCGACGAGCTGGTTGGAATAGGCCATGCCGATGGCCGATTTTCCGAGCGCAAGGCAATTGCTCTCGATGACGTTCTGGTCGAGCGTCTGGACATCGGCGGAGACCGTGCCACCGCGTTTGCGCAGCTCTTCCCAATAGCTGTACCATTCCTTGGCATCGTCGACGCCGAAGCCGAGCCCACCTTCCTCGGTGAAGAGGCTCTTGCCGCGCTGGCGCAGCCAGACATCGAGGACATAGTTGTAGCGCGCGCCATACGGGCCGCCCCAATAGCCGCGCTTGCCGGCCGCCTTGGTCATTTCCACTGCGAGATCGGCATATTCGGCCCAGGTCGTGGTCGGACCGGGCGGCGTCAGGCCGGTCTTCTTGAACATGTCCTCGTCATAGAACATGGCGAAGGAATTGAGCCCGAGGCCGACGCCATAGAGCTTGTTATCCACCGTGGTCAGCTTCAGCACGTCCTTGCCGAAACTGTCGACATTCAGCGTCGAGGGCACGAACTGGTCGAGCGGCATGCAGGCGCCGCGCTTGGAATAATCGGAAATCGTGCTCGGCTCCAGCTGGAAGACATCGGCGATGTTCTGGCTGGCCATGCCGGTCGCAAGCTTCGCCCAATAGCCGTCGCCGCTGATGCTCTCGCCGATGACGGACAAATCGGGGTTCTTGCTGTGAAACAGCTCGGCGACAGCGACCGTACGCTTGCCGCGATCGGGCGAGCCCCACCACATGGCCCTGAGCTGCGTGGCGTCGGCAAAGGCGGGCATCGCCCCACCTCCGAGCGCGAGACCCGCGGCGGCTCCGGCAGTTCCAATCATGAATGAGCGGCGATTCATGCGCATGAGATTCCTCCTTCTCTTGCGTTGTCGTCCGCGACGATCTCCCCGACGCCTTCAGCGGACAAGTTGGCGCGACGATATGCAACTTCACAGCATTGTGCAATAAAAAATCTTTCTATTGCAAATTTGCATAATTTTGCATAGCGTTTGCGACATGAACGATATTCGCTCCAAACGCATCAGGCAGGCCGATATTGCCGTTGCTGCCGGCGTCTCCGTTTCCACCGTGTCGCGGGTTCTCACCAATGAACCCGGCATCAGCGAGACGATCCGTCAGCATATCTTCAAGGTGGCGAGCGATCTCGGCTATCCGTTGAAGACGGCAGCCGAGGCGACGGCTGGCGGCTTGGCCCTGATTGCCAGCGACAGCGTCACAGGCGGCCTCAGCGTTTTCTACGAAGGCATTCTGGAAGGGCTGCGCGCAGGCGCTGCCGAGCGCGGCATGCGCTTCGACATCCGCCTCGTCCGCGAGGCCCGCACCGAGCCGGACCTGGTGAAGGAATATCTGCAGGCCGCCGGCGCCGAAGGCCTCTTTCTCGTCGGCATCGACCCCTCGGAGGAGCTGTGCCGCTGGCTCGAGACAAGCGGCACGCCGACCGTGCTCGTCAACGGCACCGATCCGAAGCTACGCTTCGACGGTGTTTCGCCCTCCAATTTCTTCGGCGCCTATAACGCAACCCGACGCCTGCTCGACGCCGGCCACCGCCGCATTCTGCATCTGACCGGCTCGCATCGCCAGACGATCCGCGAGCGCATCCGTGGCTTCGAGACTGCTATCGCCTCGGTCGAGGGCGCTCATGGCCGTCTCGTACCCATGAACTTCCGGGGCAGTTCGAGCCACGAGGCCCATGACAGCACCGCCGCGATCCTTGCCGAGGGCGAGGGCTATACCGCCGCCTTTTGCATGAATGATTTCATCGCCGTCGGCGTGCTCGACGCCGTGATCGAGGCCGGCCTGCGCGTTCCGGAGGATTTCTCGATCGTCGGCTTCGACGATTTGCCCTGCGCGCTGATGACCAACCCGCGGCTGGCGACCATGCGCGTCGACCGCGCGGCGCTGGGACGGGAGGCCATCGGCCTGTTGGTCGCGCGCTTCCGCGATCGCGACGCTCCGGCCCGTCAGATTTGCCACGGCGTTCCAGCGATTGCCGGCGGCACCCTTCCACCTGAAACCTGACCCTTCCCCGCAGCGGAAACAATCGAGAGAGCCATGCCGATGATCTACGACCCCGCCAGCACCAATCCGCTTGCCGGCAATCCACTGAAGACCCTGACGGACATGCGCCGCGCGCTGACCGACCTCTTCGATCCGCTGCTGCCCTATTTCTCGGGAGGCAATGCCCGGGTCCGCATCGACGGCGCCGGCGCGCATTTCGACCGTGCGGCTGCCGATCTAGAAGGTTTTGCCCGTCCGCTCTGGGGCCTGGCGCCACTCGGCGCCGGTGGTGGCGACTTCCGCCATTGGGACCGCTTTGCCGAGGGCCTCGCCAATGGCGTCGACCCAAAGCATCCGGAATATTGGGGCGCGATCAACGGCCGCGATCAGCGCATGGTCGAGCTTGCAGCCCTCGGTTTTGCGCTCGCTTTGGTGCCCGAAAAGATCTGGGAGCCGCTCGATCAGCGTGCGCGAGACAATCTCATCGCCTATCTCAAGCACGCCCGCACCTTCGATTATGCCGACAACAACTGGAAATTCTTCCGCATCCTCGTCGATATCGCGCTCGCCCGGCTCGGCGCCTCCTTCGACCGCAGCCTGACCGAAAACTATCTGAACGAACTTGACGGCTTCTATATCGCCGATGGCTGGTACCGCGACGGCGATGTCAGGCGCATCGACCATTACATTCCCTTCGCCATGCACTTCTACGGGCTGATCTATTCCAAGCTCGTCAAGGACGACCGCGCCGAGCGCTACCGTGAGCGCGCAGTGCTCTTCGCCAGGGATTTCCGCCACTGGTTCGCGCCCGATGGCGCCACGATCCCCTTCGGCCGCAGCCTGACCTATCGTTTTGCCTGCGCGGGCTTCTGGTCGGCGCTCGCCTTCGCCGATGTCGAGGCGCTGCCCTGGGGTGAGATCAAGGGGCTTTGCCTGCGGCACCTGCGCTGGTGGGCCGACAAGCCGATCGCCAATCGCGACGGCACGCTGCCGATCGGCTTTGCCTATCCCAACCTGCTGATGTCGGAGAACTACAATTCCGCCGGCTCGCCCTATTGGGCCTTCAAGGCTTTCCTGCCCTTGGCGCTACCTGAGACACATCCATTTTGGACAGCGGAAGAAAAGCCGTCAGAAAATGAGCCGGCTATCGTTCCGCAAAAGCATCCCGGCATGGTCCTGATGCGCAGCAAGGCTGACGTCGTGGCGCTCTCCTCTGGCCAGGAAAACCAGCAGATGCGCTTTGGCGCGGAAAAATACTCGAAATTCGCCTATTCCGCCCGCTACGGCTTCAGCGTCGAAAGCGACGAACGCATCTTTGCCGGCGGCGCCTTCGACAGCACGCTCGCCTTCAGCGATGACGGCCTGCACTACCGCGTCCGCGAGACCAATGAAGAGGCAAAGCTCGCCGGCAATACCCTCTATGCCAAATGGTCGCCCTATCCCGACGTGAATGTGGAGACATGGCTCATCCCCGCCTCACCCTGGCATGTCCGCCTGCACAAGATCACCACGCCGCGTCCGCTGCAGACAGCCGAAGGCGGCTTTGCCATCGCGCGGCGTGATTTCGAGGCCGACACGCTCTCTTCCAAAACCGGTGCCGCCTATGCGATCGGCGAGGAGGATTTCAGCGGCATCCTTGATCTCGGCTCGACGATCGCACGCGAGGGCATCGCACAGAAGGCGCCGCCGAACACCAACCTCATCGTCTCGAAGACCCTGGTGCCGCAGCTACGTGGCACCATTCCCGTAGGCGAGACCATGCTCGTCTCCGCCGTGCTTGCGGAGAAGGACCCCACAGCCGTCGATCATGCCTGGAGCACGCCGCCTGTCCGACCCGATATCGATGCCCTGCGCGCTCTCGTGAAAGACAGAGGCATTACAGTCAGCGCCATAGAAGCGCCCGGTCGCCTGCCATGAGGCAATTCCTCTCGGGCCGCCCGGCCATCGCCTTTGCCATGCAGCCATCACGCACGCAGCATGTTTTGCCGGAGGCGCTCATTCAGCGCCTCGATACCATCGGCCGCGTGCTGGATGCCGCACCGATGCAGCGCTTCGATGACGAGCGCGCCGGCAAGTTGCTCGGCGAAACCGAAATCCTGGTCACCGGCTGGGGTTCGCCGACGATCGACGCAGCCGCACTGGCGCAAGCACCGCATCTGAAGCTGGTGGTCCACGCCGCCGGCACGGTGAAGGGCCTGCTCGGGGATAGCTTGTTCGATCGCGGTATCCTGGTCAGTCATGCCGCCCAGGCCAATGCCCTGCCGGTCGCTGAATTCACGCTTGCCGCCATTATCTTCGCCGGCAAGAAGGTCTTCCGGTTCCGCGATTTCTACGTCGCCGACCGCAGCCGCAAACGAACCGTGCCGATGCAGGCCGAAGCCATCGGCAATTACGGCCGCACCATCGGCATCATCGGTGCCTCGCGCATCGGAAGGCGGGTGATCGAGCTGCTTTCGCCCTTCAACTACCGTATCCTACTCTACGACCCCATGGTCGGCGAGGCCGAGGCCGCGACGCTGGGCGTGGAGAAAACCGAGCTGGACGCCTTGATGGCATCGGCCGACATCGTCTCGCTGCATGCACCTTCCCTGCCCGTCACGCGGCATATGATCGACGCCCGTCGCCTCTCGCTGATGAAGGACGGAGCAACCTTCATCAATACGGCGCGCGGTGCGCTGGTTGATGAGACAGCGCTGCTCTCCGCGCTGAAAACAGGCCGCATCGACGCGATCATCGACGTCACCGATCCCGAAATTCCGGAGGCGGCATCGGCCTTCTATGACTTGCCGAATATCTTTCTGACGCCGCATATCGCCGGCGCCGCCGGGCTCGAACGGACCCGCCTCGGCGAAATGGCGGTCGACGAAGCCCTCCGCTTCATCGAGGGCAGGCCGCTGCTCTACGAGATCCGCCGCGAGGACATGGCGCGCATGGCATGATGCGACGCAGCAAATCCACGAAAACACCCTGAAATCGCCCCATTTCGGCACAGGCGAAAAACCGGTTTTTAATCATTCCGCGCTAGCAATCTCGTGAGCGCATGACCCCTAAAACTTCGGTTTCGAATTTTTGGAAGGGATCATGCATCAACAGGTTGTTGCTGCGTCCTTTGCGCATCTTCAAGACGCGCGGCGCGGCAATGAAGAGGTTCTAGTCATGCGTACCCGCGTCCTTTCCATTCTGGCCGTAATGCTGCTCGGCGTGCTGGCGGGCTGTGCCACAGCGCCGTCGCGTACCCGCAACATCTGCGCGATCTTCGATCAGCGCGATGGCTGGTTCAACAATTGGCAACGGGCGGCGGAGCGCACAGAGCGCAAATACGGCGTGCCGGTGCCGATCCTGATGGCGACGATCTATACCGAATCCGGCTTCCGGCCCCGCGCTCGTCCACCGAGGCGCTATTTGCTCGGCTTCATTCCCTGGAAGCGCCCGACGACCGCCTATGGCTATTCGCAGGCGCTCGACGGCACCTGGGACAAATACAAGCGCGAGACAGGCAACTGGACGGCAAGCCGCACCAATTTCTCCGACGCCATCGACTTCGTCGGCTGGTATCACTACCAGACGCACCTGCAGACGGGGGTTGCCCTGAATAATTCCTACGACCTCTATCTCGCCTATTACTCAGGCCCCAAGGGTTATCTGCAGGGAACGTGGCGCGGCAATTCGACCGCTCTTGCCGGTGCCAGGCGCTTCAACGGCATGACACGAATTTACGCGCAACAGCTTCCGAGCTGCAACTAATTGCGACAACGGTTTCAATGAGCACGGAAGGCCACGGCCTCAGGGCCGCGGCTCCAGCAGATTGAGACCATCATCTTTACCCCAGATATCGGCAATCGATACCTGCTGCCCGGTGCGGCTGCTCTGCAATGCTGCGATCCCACAGAGAACCGACATCGCACCTGCCCGCGAGCCGGCGCGCTGCTTAAGCTCGTCATTCGGGCCGGAACGCAGCAGCATGTTGCGCAGCCGGTCGTCGCCGCCATAGTGCCCGCCGGACGAATGCGGCACCCAGATACGCTCGACATCGCCGAAATTCTTCATCACGACGATCTCGTCGGCGGGGGGCGTCGTCCAGTTCTGCTTCTCGTATTGGCGCAGCTCGATGCGGCCCTTGTGGCCGTTGAAGGCGATGTGGTGGCCTTCGATCGGCATATAGGTATTCAGCGAATAGGAGACATTGACGCCGCTGCGATAGCGGATGGAAGCAACCATCGTATCCGGAATATCGATATCCTCGCGGAAGACGCAGGCATCGCGCACGTAGCCGTCAACGGTCGACGGCTCTTCATAGAGGCTTTCGAGCAGCGGCGTCGCGCTGATATCGAGATAGTAGTCACACTCGTCCTTGTACCGACAGTGACGACAGCGCTCGCCGCGGAACGGACCCTTGCGGCCGTAATGCTTCAGGTCGGCAAAGGCTGCGACCGTTTTCGGATCAGAATCCAGATACCAGTTCAAGAGGTCGAAATGGTGCGTCGCCTTGTGAACGAAGAGACTGCCCGAGTTTTCCGTGAAGGCGTGCCAACGGCGGAAGTAATCGGCTCCGTGGCTGGTATCGAGATACCAGTGAAAATCGACTGACGTCACATCGCCGATGACGCCGGAATTGATCAGCTCCTTGATCTTCGCCGCCGTCGGCGCGAAGCGGTAATTGAAGGAAATATCCAGCCGTTTGCCGGTGCGCGCCTCGGCATTGAGGATGCGCTTGATCTTGTCGACGGTCGTCGTCATCGGCTTTTCGCTGATGACGTTGGCGCCGGATTCCATCGCCTTGACGATCAGATCGTCATGGGTGGAATCGCGCGTGCAGACGATGACCAGATCCGGCTTCTCCACCCGCAACAGCTCATCGAAATCGGTGTAAACCGGCACGGATGCGCCGATATACTCAAGCGCCCGCCTGGCGCGCATGGCATTGAGGTCGCAGACCGCGACGAGCTCGACCTCGTTGTTCCAGCGCTCTACCAGATCCTTACCCCACATGGTCGCGCCGCGATTGCCGGTACCGACCAGAACGTAACGCTTCTTCGATGACGACTGCATGTCTCTTCCTCCGGAGTCTGCAAACAGCGATGATGAGGCCTTGGTGGCCTGAATTCATTTCGGCGGTAGACCCCTCTCCCCACTCGCGGGGAGAGGGGCCTTGCTTGAGAGGACTGAAAGCTCTCGCGACGCAGACCGAAATCCTACGCTGGCGACCTCTCCATCGCCGCCCAATCCGGCTCGACCGATGAACCCAAGCCGACAGCATTGATGACCGAGCCAATAGCAAGTTGCCCGCCCTCGATCCGCAGCCGCGTCCGGCCGTTACTGACGCGATAGAGATCGGGATGCGCCCCGGCAAAGGCGGCCTGCTCCGCCTCCGGCGCGCCGGCCATGCCGTCGACATAATGATGGCCGTTGCGCTCGATATGCGTCATTCCGATCAGGGAGGCGAGCGCCAGGTCCTGCTGCACGGCAAGACCGCCCTGCGTCGTCAGATCCTCCGCCGACATGAAATAGGATGTGCCATCCTCCGCACTCCATTTGGCGACGCGCGCCCGGTTCAATAGCGAGCGATAGAAACCCTTGCAGGATTTCGAGGAGATGCCGGTATAGCCGAGCCCTCTGGCGGTCACAAAAGCATCGATATCGGCGTCGGATTCGTCGATCTCCACCGGCTTGAAGGCGGCAAGCGCTTTCACCGGCTTCTCGAAGGCATGGGCGCGGGCGATCGGCTGCTCGACGAACAGGATCGAGGAAGCAAACCGCGCGAGCCTCGGCTCCTCCTTCACGCGGGCGAGCAGATCGGCGACGGCTTCGGCGGACGAAAACTGCTCGTTGCCGTCAAGCGTCACCGAGTAGTTAGGCACCTTGGCGTCGATGACGGCAGCGACGCGGCAAAGCCGGTCGATATCGGCATCCGGCGCACCGGAAACCTTGACCTTGAAGAAGGTCAGGCCGTAGGCGTCGATCGCCCCCTCGAAACTTTCCGGCAGCCCGTCGTTCAGACCCTCGCCTGCCGGAATATCGCCTGACACGATGGCGTCGACCAGACCGACGGTATGGCGCGCGGCAAGGCTCGCCGCCGGCTTCAAGGTCGCGAGGAAACCGGAGAGGTCGAAGCCCGAAAGATCGCGCGCCGTGGAGGCGTCGATACCTGGGCGGTTCGCCTTGATCGACTGCGCAACGGTCAACCCTTCCAGCCGGCACAGAGCGTCGAGGATCGCCCGGTTGGCGAGCGCGAGGCCGAAGGAGGCGACCAGGCCGTTCAGCTTTTCAGCCGCCGCTCGGGCATGATGCGAGGCCTCGACACCCGCATGCAGCCCGAAAGCCGTCCCCGACCCCACACTCCCAAGCGCGTCAAGCGCCAGCGCGAGCGAGCGGCGCAGCTGGTTTTCATTGTCGGCATTCGAAAGCTCGGGCGACTTGTCGAACCATTTCGGCACCATCAGCTCGGCCGCCATCCCCCGCGCAGAGCGACCTTGCCCATCCTCGGTGCGTACGCGCAGAAAAATCTGCCGCGCCTCGCGCAAGGTCGCCGCACCAAAACGGAAGGGAAGCCGCAGCCTGACCGGGCGCTCGAACGCCTCTGCCTCGACAAGCCTGATGTTCAATGGATCGGTCATGATGTTAGGCAGCTCCCGTGATGGTCAGGCAAGTCGGTTGGCATGGGGGCCATTCGTTCGTTGCGGAAACGGTTCTTGAAATCTCCAGCCACGTCGCATTGCAGCCAGCACGCTTCACGATTTTCCTCCATGCCCGATTCCCTCCAGAATCAGGAAAAGCAAATGCTTGCTCATCCAAGCAATGTAACCATATGGTTACAAGATCGCGCGATTACTGTGACCCTGTCAATCACCTTTTGAAATTTTGTCGAAAGTGCCGCAACCCACGCATTTCAGGACTGGTTAGGTGCGGATCGAAGCAAGCGTGACGGCAACGATGTGTTCGCCCCAGGCATTCAGCTGATCCGGCGCTGTCAGCTTGCGCGCAAAAATCGTGGACAGCGTGTGACGGTTCGACAGATAGAAGAAGCCAAGCGCGGCGATCGTCAAGTAGACGGATATGGGATCGACCGCCGGCCGGAAAATGCCCATCGCCTCCCCGCGGCGTAGCACATCCGCAAGCTCGTCGATCAGATGCGAATGCATGGCCGAGACTTTTTCCGATCGCTGCAGATAATGCGCATGATGCAGGTTTTCGGTGGCAAGCAGGCTTAGAAACTCCGGATGCGCGAGGAAATGCCGCCAGGTGAACAAGGCGAGTTCCCGCATCCCCTCCTCGGGATGGCGGCGCGCCAGATCAAGCTGCTTTTCCGCGTTGCGGATCGTCGCGTAGGTCGCTTCCAGCACGGCGAGATAGAGCCCCTCCTTGTCGCCGAAATAGTGATAGAGCATCCGCTTGTTGGTCTGCGCCCGCGCCGCGATCGCATCCACACGGGCGCCGCCGAAACCATGCGCGGCAAATTCCTCCGTCGCCGCGTCCAGAATCGTCGCATGGGTGCGTTGCGGATTGCGCGACACCTTCTTCGATCGTTTCTTTGCGGTCTTGTCGGCATCCCCTTCCGCTGCATTTTCAGTCTGTTGCCTCGCCCTGCCCGCCATGGACGATCTCCTTCCCGGTCGGTGCCTCTGCGATGGATGCCGCCGGCTCCCGCATGCCCCGTTTTGATTGCAATGCGATTGGCGCTTGACAGCGGTCGCGTTTCTATCCAACTTGTAACCAAATAGTTATATCATGCAAAGCAGTTCGTAAATCATCGGTTCGCTGGGGAGGAGACCAGGATGACGTTGACGATCGACCGCCGGCAGTTGCTTGCCGGCATGGCAGCCACGCTGGCTTTCAGCACTATAGGACTTTCCCGCGCCAATGCGGCAACCGCGATGCGCCTTCTTTGGTGGGGATCGAAGGAGCGGAGCGACCGCACGTTTGCGGCGGTAAAGGCCTATCAGGCCAAGAATGCCGATGTCACCATCGCCGGCGAATCATTCGGCTGGGACAGCTACTGGACGCGGCTCGCCACCCAGACCGGCGGCGGCAACGCCCCCGATCTCATCCAGATGGATTATCGCTACATCTTCGAATATGCCCGCCGCGGCGCGCTGCTCGATATGACGCCCTATCTCGGCAAAAGCCTCAAGATCGAGGATTTCGGTACCGCCAACATCGATTCCGGCAAGGTCGACAACAAGATCTACGGCGTCAGCCTCGGCGTGAATTCCTTCATGGTCGTCGTCAACTCGGCCGCGTGGACTGAGGCCGGTGTCGAGCCGCCGCATGACGCCATGAACTGGGAGCAGGTCGGCGATGCCTGCGCCAAGCTGACGGCAGCCAAGAAGCGGCGCGGCTTCTACGGCATGGCAGATGCAAGCGGCGGGGAGCCGGCGCTGGAATGCTGGCTGCGCCAGCGCGGCAAGGCGCTCTATACGACGGATGGCAAGCTAGCCTTCGAAGCCAAGGACGCGACCGAGTGGTTCGATCTGTGGGGCCATATGCGCAAGATCGGCGCCTGCGTGCCGGCCGACGTCCAGGCGCTCGACCAGCAGACCCTTGAAACCGACATGCTCGTCACCAAGAAGGCAGCGATGAGCTTCGCCCACTCCAACCAGTTCGTGGCCATTCAGGGTCTGAGCAAGGAAAAGCTCGAAATCGTCTCCTATCCGGTCGCAGGTGCGGACAGCAAACCCGGCCAGTATCTGAAACCGTCCATGCTGATGTCGGTTTCGGCAACATCTGCGAACAAGGATGCCGCCGTCGCCTTCGTCAATTATCTGGTGGAAGATCCGGAGGGCACCAAGACGCTTGGTCTCGAGCGCGGCGTCCCCGCCTCCCCGAAAATCCGCGATCTTCTGACCCCGGATCTGGATGCTGTCAGCAAGCAGGTCGTTGATTATATCGGCCGATTGACGCCGCATGTCGGCGCATTGCCGCCATCTCCGCCGAACGGCGCCGGCGAGAATTCATTCCTGCTGAAGAAGATCGCCGAAGAAGTGGCTTTTGGTAAAACCAGCCCGCAGGACGCTGGCACCAAGTTCACCGAACAGGCAGCAGCAAACATTACGCGAGGCTGATACCGTGGGTACAAACAGCAAGAGCGTAGCCGGCGGCTTGGCCGTCGGTGCGCCCGCGCCGTTGCGCGTGGAAACCACCTATAAGGCGCCGAGCGCGTTTGCGCGCAACGCACCCGGCTACCTCTTCCTCCTGCCCTGGTTCATCGGCTTTTTCGGCCTGACCCTCGGGCCGGCGATCGCCTCGCTCTATCTTTCCTTCACCGACTACAATCTGCTCCAGTCGCCGAACCTCGTCGGCATCGACAACTATGTGCGGATCGCGACGGCGGACGACAAGTTCCTGTCGTCGCTGAAGGTAACGCTGTTCTACGTCGTCTGCTCCGTGCCGCTGAAGCTTGCCTTCGCGCTTCTGGTGGCGCTGCTGCTGAACCGTGGCATCAAGGGCCTGCCGGTCTACCGCGCCATCTTCTACCTGCCGTCGCTGCTCGGCTCCAGCGTTGCCATCGCAGTGCTGTGGCGGCAGATCTTCGATGCCGACGGCATCGTCAACACCCTGCTCTGGTATCTCTTCGGCATCAACGGGCCGAGCTGGATCTCCAATCCGGATTACTCGCTCTACACGCTCGTTATCCTGGCCATCTGGCAGTTCGGCTCGCCGATGATCATCTTCCTCGCCGGCCTCAGGCAGATCCCGACGGATCTTTACGAAGCCGCCAGCCTCGACGGCGCCTCCAAGGCAAGGATCTTCTTCAAGATCACACTGCCGCTTTTGACGCCTGTCATCTTCTTCAACGCCGTGGTCCAGACCATTGACGCCTTCAAGGCCTTCACGCCGGCCTATGTGATTTCCTCCGGCACCGGCGGTCCGATCGATTCGACGCTGTTTTACACGCTCTATCTCTATCAGGAAGCCTTCGGCTATTTCCGCATGGGCTATGCCGCCGCCCTCGCCTGGGTTCTTGTTGTCATCATCGCCATCTTCACCACCTTCTCCTTCCTCTCCGCTCGTTATTGGGTCCACTACGATGACTGATGCGAAACTCACCCATTTTGCCGAGGACATGAAGCCGCCGCGCGAGCGCCCATGGTTCCTGTCCGTTCTCATCCACGTCGCCCTCGTCGCCGCGTCGATCGTGATGCTCTATCCGCTGCTGTGGATGCTTTCCGGCTCGATCAAGGACCAGAACGAGATCTTCGGCACGGCATCGCTGATCCCGTCGCAATTCGACTTCAGCGCCTATGCCCGCGGCTGGTTCGGCGGCCAGGTGACCTTCGGCAAATTCGTCTGGAATTCGGCCGTCATCGCCGTGCTCTCGGTCATCGGCAACGTCATCTCCTGCTCGCTCGCGGCTTACGCTTTCGCCCGGCTGAACTTCTGGGGCAAGAATTTCTGGTTCGCGCTGATGCTCGGCACGCTGATGCTGCCCTATCACGTCACGCTGATCCCGCAATATATCCTCTTCCTGAAGCTTGGCTGGGTGAAGACGATGCTGCCGCTCGTCGTGCCGAAATTTCTCGCGGTCGACGCCTTCTTCATCTTCCTGATGGTGCAGTTCTTCCGCGGCATTCCGCGCGAGCTGGACGAGGCCGCCATGATGGACGGCTGCAGCGCCTGGCGCATCTACTGGCGCATCATGCTGCCGCTGTCGCTTCCCGTTCTTGCGACGGCCGCCATCTTCTCCTTCATCTGGACCTGGGATGATTTCTTCGGGCCGCTGATCTACCTCTCCGACATCAATACCTACACGGTGCAGCTCGGCCTGCGTTCCTTCGTCGACTCCACCGGAAGTTCCGACTGGAGCAGCCTGTTCGCCATGTCGAGCCTGTCGCTGATCCCGGTCTTCCTGATCTTCCTGTTCTTCCAGAGGCTGCTGATCGACGGCATCGCCACCGCAGGCCTCAAACGCTGATTATGAA
Source organism: Rhizobium sp. NPDC090279 (assembly GCF_044769665.1). Lineage (NCBI taxonomy): Bacteria > Pseudomonadati > Pseudomonadota > Alphaproteobacteria > Hyphomicrobiales > Rhizobiaceae > Rhizobium > Rhizobium sp. NPDC090279. The sequence goes on from NZ_JBIVYI010000007.1 coordinate 319,899, forward strand.
CCCCGCGATCCCGAGCACCCAAGGCTTGGGATCGTAACCAAAGAAACCCATTGAAAGGAATGTCGCATGAGCGCGCTGCGCTTTGCCGCCATCGGCCTCAATCACGATCACATCTACGGCCAGGTCAACGTCATGCTGCGTGCCGGCGCGGAGCTGGTCGCATTCCACGCTATCGAGGATGACCTTGCAGCCGTCTTCGCCGGCCGCTTCCCGCAAGCGAAACGCGTTGCCGACAAGAGTGAAATCCTCGAGGATCGCTCGATTGCTCTTATCGTCAGTGCGGCCATTTCCAGCGAGCGCGCCGCCCTTGCCATCGAGGCCATGCGCCACGGCAAGGACGTGATGCTCGACAAGCCCGGCATGGTGACGCTGGATCAGCTCGCGGACGTGCGCAAAGTGCAGGCCGAGACCAAGCGTATCGTCTCCATCCTCTATTCCGAGCATTTCGAGACGGCATCGACGGTCAAGGCCGGTGAGCTGGTGAAGGCAGGCGCGATCGGCAAGGTCATCCACACGACGGGCCTTGGGCCCCATCGGCTACGCAAGCCGACCCGGCCGGACTGGTTCTTCGACCGCAAGCGCTATGGCGGCATCATCACCGACATCGCCTCGCATCAATGCGAGCAGTTCCTGTTCTTCGCAGATTCTCTCGAAGCCGAGGTACTGTCGGCCACCGTTTCGAACCGCGCCAATCCCGAAACACCTGGCCTGCAGGACTATGGCGATTTCCACCTACGCACGCCTGACGTCACGGGCTATGTCCGCGTCGACTGGTTCACGCCGGATGGTCTTTCCACCTGGGGCGACGGCCGTCTCTTCATTGTCGGCACCGAAGGCACGATCGAGCTGCGCAAATATATCGACGTTGCCGGCCGGCCCGGCACAGATCATCTCTTCCTCACCGATAGCAAGGGTATGCAGCACATCGATTGCACCGGCTTCGATCTGCCCTACGGCCGTCAGCTTGCCGCCGACATCAGAGACCGCACCGAAACGGCGATGGGCCAGGACCATTGCTTCAAGGCGATGGAGCTGGCGCTGAAGGCGCAGGCGCTGGCCGAAGCAACGTCGCTCAACAGCATTCAGAGGTAATCCGCATATGTCCGACGTAAAGAAAGTCGCGATCATCGGCCTCGGCATCGGCCGCTCCCACATTACCGAAGGCTATCTGCCGCACTCCGATCGCTACGAAGTTGCCGTCCTTTGCGATCTCAACGAGGAGCGCCTGAATGCGGTCGGCGACGAATTCGGCATCGAAAAGCGCGTCAGGGATTTCTCCGAAGTCCTCGACATGCCCGATATCGACATCATCGACATCTGCACGCCGCCCGGCTCGCATTTCCAGCTCATCATGCAGGCGCTATCAGCCGGCAAGCATGTGGTCTGCGAAAAGCCGCTTGTGGGATCGCTCGCCGACGTCGACGCCGTCATCGCCGCCGAGAAGACATCGAAGGGCCGGCTGATGCCGATCTTCCAGTATCGCTACGGCGACGGCATCCAGAAGGCCAAGCGCATTGTCGACGCCGGCATCGCCGGCAAGGCCTATGTCGCTACGTCGGAGACCCATTGGGTGCGCGGCGCCGATTACTACGCCGTTCCCTGGCGCGGTAAATGGGAGACCGAGCTCGGCGGCGTGCTGATGACGCATTCGATCCATCTGCACGACATGCTGACCTATCTGATGGGGCCGATCGCAGGTCTCTTCGGCCGCGTGGCCACCCGCGTCAACGATATCGAAGTCGAGGATTGCGCCAGCGCCAGCCTGCTGATGGAAAACGGCGCGCTCGCCACCATCAGCGCCACGCTAGGCTCGCAGGAGCAGATCAGCCGCCTGCGTCTCGTGTTCGAGAACGTCCTGATCGAGAGCAATCACGAGCCCTACAGCCCCGGCTCGGACCCCTGGAAGATCATTCCCGCCAATGACGAGGTCGCCGCGAAGATCGATGCGCTACTCGCCGACTGGACGCCGATCCCGATCCGCTTCAACACGCAGATGAAGCTGTTCCATGAAGCATTGGTCTCCGGCGGACCGCTGCCGGTGACGACAGCCGATGCGCGCCAGGCGCTGGAGCTGGTGACGGCCTTCTATGAATCATCAGAAACGCGCACCGAAGTCCGCTTTCCTGTCGGGCCGGAAAGCGCGAAGTATAAGAGCTGGAGGCCGGTATGAACGTTGCCCCGGTAGCCATCAGGACGAACAAGGAGCAAGCACCCATGGCGACAAGCGTCTCGCTGCAGAAGGTTATCAAGCGCTACGGCGAACTCCAGGTCGTCCACGGCATCGATCTTGAGATCGAACCGGGGGAATTTACTGTCTTCGTCGGCCCGTCCGGCTGCGGCAAGTCCACGCTTCTGCGCATGATCGCCGGGCTGGAGCCGATTTCCGGCGGCGGCCTCTATCTCGACGGCAGCCGCATGAACGATGTCCCCGCCTCCAAGCGCGGCATCGCCATGGTCTTCCAGTCCTATGCGCTCTACCCGCATATGTCTGTTTACAAAAACCTCGCCTTCGGCCTCGAAACCGCGGGCATGAAGAAGCACGAGATCCAGCCCCGCGTCGAAAAGGCGGCCGAGGTCCTGCAGATCACCCAGCTGCTGCAGCGCAAGCCGAAGCAGCTTTCGGGCGGCCAGCGCCAGCGCGTCGCCATCGGCCGCGCCATCGTGCGCGAGCCGAATATCTTCCTGTTCGACGAGCCGCTTTCGAACCTCGATGCCGAGCTGCGCGTGCAGATGCGCGTCGAGATAGCCCGGCTGCACCAGCGGCTCGGCAACACCATGATCTACGTCACCCACGACCAGACCGAAGCCATGACCATGGCCGACAAGATCGTCGTGCTCAACGGCGGCAAGATCGAGCAGGTCGGCGCTCCCCTCGATCTTTACAACAAACCGAAGAACAAGTTCGTCGCCGGCTTCATCGGCTCGCCGAAAATGAACTTCCTCGACGCGAAGATCGTCGCCTCCGACGATGGTTCTGCCGTCATCGATCTCGCCGGCCAGACGGTTCGCCTGCCGCGCCGGCTGGGCGGCCTCCAGCCGGGTCAGCCCGTTACCCTTGGCGCTCGCCCAGAACATCTGAACGTCGGCGATCGTGGCGTCGGGCTCGGCAATGCCCGCGTCGATCTCGTCGAGCACCTCGGCGGCCAGACGATCCTCTACGTCACGCTGCATGGCGGTCAGGCACTGACGGTCGCGCTGGAAGATCAGCAGAGCATCCGCGCTGGCGAAACGGTCAGCATCCATATCGACCCCGAGCGCTGCCATCTGTTTGGCCCGGACGGTGTAACGCTATAATCGAAGCATGCTGCGGATCGATCAAACCTCGACGATACGCCGGCTGCCGATGGAACGGATCTGGCCGGATGGAATGACATCGGCCGGAACGCCCTCCCGTCGGTACAGCCGAAGCCGTCTGTTGCCCGGCGCAAGATGAAACCAGTCATCGTCAGCCCGATAGGCTTCCAGATCGATCTGTACCGATTGCGCCAGCCGGTCGGTGCTAAGATCAAGGAACCAATCCTCGCCGTCTTGAACGACCGATGCGGTGATCTCGGCATCGTGAAACGCCTTGGTCCGGCCAAGCGGGAAATAAAAGGCCTGAGCGATGACAGCACCGGTTGCCGACGCCGTCAGGCGCGCGACCGTGACGTCATGCGACGGCGGTCCGAAACGGAAGGCATAGGTCGTGTCGAAGAAGGCACCGAAAAGTTCAGTGCAGGCTATCTTTTGCCTGCCGCGAGCCTCGAGCGCCAGATCGCGGCCACCACCGACGACGATCTGGCGGCCATCGCGCAGGCAGGAGACCTCGGCGGTCAGATCGAGCGCCGCAGCGCTCTCGTTGATGACATGCACGTCGAGACCGTTGGTGCCCTCGTCCATCAGCAGCACCTGCACCGGCCGGAAGGCGCGGCGCAGCCCATACCAGACCGGCTTCGGCTCGCCGGTCGAATCGATCACACCCCAGCCGGCACCGGGAAGCAGGTCCTGCAGCGTCCAGACGAGCGCGCCGTTGCAGCCGGAACCAAGCCGCCGCCACTCGGCATACGTCTCCTCGGCCACTTCGCCGGTCACGGCGCGCGAGAGGTTGAGATAGAGATCGGGGTCCTCCCGCCGCAGCCGGTTGGGCTCGAAGCCGTAGAGTTCCTGAAGATAATGATCGCGCACGTCCTCGAAATCCCAGGACGCGCCGCGATCGCGCGGCACGCGCTCTTTCCATAGTGGGCTATGGACTGCCGAGACCGGCAGATGCTGGCCGAGCGTCCGGGCTTGCGGCACAAGCGCGAAGGCCAGGCTCTCGGCGGCGAAGCGGACCTCGGCGCGGCGCGCATCGGCAAGCGGCCGCATATAGGCGCCGACGCCATAATAATGCGTGACGCCGGCATTCGGCGAAAACGGCATGGCACCGCCGGAGGGCGAATTGACCACGTAGGGCACGTCAGGCCGCAGCGATTGCACCAGCAGCGGGATGATCTCCTCGACAACAGGGCTTTTCCAGAACTGTTCCGGCAGGCCCATCATCGCGGCTTGCTGATGGATCTCGCTGCCGCCGCAAAGGACCGCCAGCGAAGGCGAGAGACGCGTGCGGCTCAGAAGCTGTGAAACCTCCGCCTGGATATGGGCATTGAAGGCCTTGTCGTTCTTCGGATAGTCGAAATTGGCAAACATGAAATCCTGCCAGACCAGCAGGCCGAGTTCATCGCAGAGGCGGAAGAAATCCGGCGTCTCATAGGCCATGGTGCCGCCGATGCGGATCATGTTCATGCCGGCCTCGGCGGCCAGCCGCAGCCAGCTCTGGTAATCATCGCGACCGCCGGGCAGGCGCACGATATCCGCCGTGGTCCACACGGCACCTCGGCAGAAAATCCGCTCGCCGTTGACGATCAAAGCGAAATCCTGGCCATCGGCACCGCGATCGACCGACAGCCGGCGAAAGCCGGTCTGCCCGCGGCTATGCTCGACGCCATCGACGACGAGCGTAACATCATGAAGCTGCGGCGCGCCATGCGTATGCGGCCACCAGGGAGCCACATCTGGAATTTTCAGGATTGCGGTATAGCGCCCAGCACCATCTTTTTCGAAGGCCTGCTCCGCCTCCCCGCACCGCAAAAGCAGCTCGTTGAGATCGCCCTCGATCGAAAGCGAGGCATAAAGCCTGCCTTCGCCATTCTCGAGCAGATCCGGCCGCAGCGAGAGATCACGAATAACGGGCGCGCCCGGTCGCAGCAGCGAAATCGGCCGCCATGGACCGACGGCCTGAACCTCGGGGCACCAGCCGGGCATATGGCCGAGCAACGTCGTGCGCACCATCCGCAGACCCTGCGGCGTGATCATCTGCGGCCGCCAGCGCGCACGAGGCCCAGGCTCGGAGAGCCTAGGCTCCAGCGCACGGAAGCAGAGCGCCAGCTCGTCGCCGCCTTGCAGGGTGACGTCGACATCATGGGCCTCGAACATGCTTTCGGAGATGAGGATTTTCTGGCCATTGAGGAAAACTTCGCACAGCGTCGCCAGCCCCTCGAGCCGCAAAACCGCCTCGCCGGCCTCGGCATCCACCAGACGGCAGATGTACCAGGCATCGCGGTCGTGAAGCGGCTGGGGCCTTGACCGGTCGAAGCGCCCGGCCTTTTCCAGGGCCTCCGCCACCGTGCCCGGTACGGCCGCCGGGATGAAGCCTGACGCCAGCGGCACATCGGAAGGCGAGATGCAGGTGCCTGCATCCGTCAATACCAGATTCCAACCTTCGCTCAGCCGCATTCCACCGCCGAGATCCGCCAAGCGCCCGCCCATGACACCTTTCCGGGGAATGTCCCCCGCCCCAATATGTTCAGAAATAACCCAGCCGTATCGCGTTCGGACGGAAGCCGGTCAAAGCTTCCGTTCGAGCGTTTCCATCATGGCATCCCACGCATCGGCGGCCGGATCAAGCGCTGTGCGCAGTGGTTCGAATTTCTTGCGCGTGATGGCGCGAGCAAGCTGGAACTGCACCGACTTCGCCGTCTCGGAAATTTTCCGCGCCTCGCTGGCCGCATCGGACGTTTCAGCCGAGAGCCAGTCGAAGTGACTGCCGGCAAGCTCGAAATTGGCGCCGAGCTGACGCAACGTGTTGAAGGCGTATTTGTGGAAGAAGCCGAAAGGTCGTTCGGCGATCGCCTCCACTTGTGCGGGGAAGACTTCGGCGAAGGCGCGGACCGGATTGGTCTGTGGCCGACGGCGGAAATGGAAGGACAGGAGCTGCCGCGCCGTCTGACGGATCGCGGCTTCGGCCGGCGCCTTCTCGGGGAATTTCGCAAATTCCGTGTAGGGCAGGAAGGGCAGGTCTTCATCCGTGAGATGCAGCTGGAAAAGCCCGTCGAAATCCTCGCCGGACAGCTGGAAGAAGCCGCCATTGTGGAAGTAATCGAGCGTGCGGCCGTCCATGTCGAGCCGGTTGATCGCCACCGTGGTCTTGCCGTGTTCGCGGCGATAGCCGACGCCCTGCGTATCCGGCATGAAGAAGGAGTCCATCTCCACCAGGCAGAGCCGACCGCGGCCGATCTGCTCGGCGACATGATTCTGCACCTTGTCGTAGATTGCAAGCTCGGTGCAGCGCACGCTGTAGAGCGCTTCGAGATCTTCGAGCGGCACCTTGAAGAAGGTGAATTGATCGCCCTCGAAATCCTGTGTCAGCGTGAAGCCGAGCATGGCTTCCGGCGGCAGCTTCAGGCTCGAAAGCACTTCGATCCAGAGATCGATGTAGCAGTTGGTCTCGGGCCACATGCGTTCGCTGTCGTGCAACGCATGTGGCTTGTAGGCGGCGGGTTCCAGCCCCTGAAAGACGACAGCCATGGAAGGCTCAGCCCCACAGCGCCTTGCGCACGCTCTCGGGCCATTCCCTGACGTCGAGACCGTGGGTGTGGAACAGCGCCAGCGCAATGCGCTCCAGGCCAAAGCCGACGCAGGCCGTGTGAACGACGCTGCCATCGGCAAAGTTCAGGCCCCACTTCGTGCCGAAGGCATCCTGGTGGTAGTTGAAGCTCATGCAGGCTGTGGGATTGGCGGTCGAGGTGATCGGGATCAGCAGCTCGAACTTCAGGTTCTGGTCGCGCTGATTGTTGGCAAGCATCTTGCCGGCGCGGCCGAAGAACGGGTCGTTGGCGACGTCGATGGTCACGTCGAGGCCGACGGCCTTCATCATCTCGACACCGCGATCCATCCAGCTCTGGCGGAAATCGGTCACATGCTTTTCGCTGCCCATGCAGACATATTCGCGCATGCGGAACAGCTGCTGGCGGGCCGGGTCCTTGGAAGGTTCGTGGCGGAAGCAGTAGGACTGCAGGTCGAAGAGCGCGCCGTCTTCCGGAATGGCGCCGCGCTTGGCAACCGTCGGATAGAGCGGATAGCAGGCCGCCGGCGTCAGCACGATATCGGTCGCCTGCTGGTCTTTCGTCCAGTCGTCGCCGACTTCCATGCATTTCAACAGGCTCATATGGTCGAGCTCGTTGCCGCAGAAGCTGTGTACGGTGCCGGCAAGCTGCGGGAAGCTCTTCATGTAGCCGCTGATTTCGAAGAAGGCGCGGTTCATGCCGGGCGGAAAGCGGATGGCTTCGGCCCCATCGGCGCCGCCGAACGTGTCGATCAGACGCTCGAAGGCGGAAATGACGTCTTCGAACTGGCCGCTGCGGCCATAGAGGCCATCAACGCCGGTGTCGATCAACAGGCCGGAATCGAAAAGACGGTCGAGAAACGATGTTTGCATATCCATGACGATTACCCCAACAGGCTGGAATCTTGTTTGTGGACGAGCAGCATGGTCGACGTATTGCCGAGAATGCGGTCATTCGAGATCATCAATTGCGCCGAGTGCGCGTCGCGCAGGTGGCGGCCGAGGCTGTAGGGCGTACCGTTCTTGTAGCCCATGATGCCGCAGATCAGCATCGCATGGTTGATGATCGGCAGGATCATCTCCGACGACGCGATCTTGACGTTGTTCATCGCCACGGCAAAGGCCATCGACGACAGGCGGTCCGCGTCGAGCTTCGCCTCTTCATAGGCCTTCAACCCGGCGACGACGTTGGACTTGACCATCTGCAGCATGCTGGAGGCCTCGGCCAGACGCAGCGCGCCGGGCGGCGGCGCACCGGGAGACTTGCGGGCGGCGGCACGCACGAAGGCCTGCGCGCGGGAAACCGCGTCGGCGGCAATGCCGTACCACACGCCGCTCCACAGCAGGTGCGAACTTGCCAGCATCGATTGCGCGGCAATCTCGGCAAACGGCTTCGGCAGGATCTGCTTGGCCGGAGCCTCACCCTTGAAGAGGAAGCCGTCTGAGCAGGTGCCGCGCATGCCGAGTGTATCCCACTCGACCGTACGCTTGATGTCGTACTGATCCCTAAGGAAGCAGGTCAGCACCTGATCGGAGGAGGCCGCCTCGGCATGGCTGCGCGAGGTGATCAGAATGGCGTCGGCATGGGCGCCGTAGGAGATGACGGTCGCATCCTTCTCGAGGGTGCAGGTGTCGCCTTCGACCTTGATGGCGCAGATGCTGTTGCGCAGGTTGCCGCCGATCCCGCCTTCGGTCGTCGCCGAGGCGAGAAGCAGCTGTTCCCTGGCGATGCGGCGCATGAACTCGCGATGCCAGTCGCTGTCGGCGCCGTGCTCGACCAGGCTCGAGAGCTTGATCTGATGCATGGCGAAAACCATGGCGCTGGCGGCGCAGGCCTGACCGAGGATCGAGCAAAGCTCGGCGATTTCGGTCATCGACGCGCCTTCGCCGCCGAGATCGGCGGGGATCTGGATGGAAAGCAGCTTTTCGGCGCGCATGGCGTCGACAGCTTCGCGTGGAAACCGGCCCTCAATGTCGACGGCATCGGCGTGTTGGCTGGCGATCGCCGCGACGCGGGCGGCGCGCACCGCCGCTCCCTCGCCCGTCCCAACCTCAAGTAAAGCGACCGCCGCACTCATTACGCGACCTTTCTACTGTCGAGGATCATGCCGACGGTTCTTTCGATCGCGGCGATGCTGGCGAAGGACTTGCGGTTCAGCAGATTGTCCGGGAATTCGATGTCGAAGGCTTCCTCGATGCCAAGCATCAATTGTACGGAAGCGAAAGAAGACAGCCCCGTCGCATAGAGATCAGCGTCATCATCAATCTGATCGATAGCAACGGGAAGGGTGCCGAACTTGGCCAGCAAATCGCGAATCGTCTTGTTCATAGTCTAGTCCCTCCTGGCAATGGCAAGCATAACCGCAGTTACACAATCTTATCGTTCGCCAAGAAGTAACAGGCAAATTAGAACATTCCGCTAAGCGACGTGGTAAATACAAACAACTTATACTTCGTAGAAAATTGCTATATTCGATACTTTTCCCATTGAAATTTACGAAGTGTAAGCCATGTAAGTCGCAGCACCAGAACATACATTAAATATATCTAATATTGAAGCGTGACAATTTTTGGAAGAATGCGATTCGCAAGAAGGTTAACGCGCCAAAATTCACCGCCACGTTTTATTCGAAAAACGCCATCACAATCAGAGCGGCAGTGAAAGTATAGACTTGCGGCAACAGGCTCTAGCCTTCCGGTGGATAGATATGCTCGCCGCCGCGATAGTCCGAAATAGAATAGCAACCTTCGCGCAACTCGCGAACCGAGTTCCGACCGATATCGGCCTTGCCGTAGCCACCTGGGATATCGAGAATATAGGTCGGCTGGCAAAGGCCGGAGATACGGCCGCGCAATGCAGCGACGATTGCCTGTCCCTCGGCGATGGTCAGGCGGAAATGGCTGGTGCCGGGCGCAAGGTCCGGGTGATGCAGATAATAGGGCTTCACCCGCGTTTCGACGAAAGCCTTCATCAGCGCCGCCAGAACGTCCGGATCGTCATTGACGCCCTTCAGAAGAACCGATTGGCTGACGAGCACGATCCCCGCATCGACAAGCCGGGCGCAGGCGGCGCGCGCCTCCTCCGTCAGTTCTCGCGGATGATTGGCATGCAGCGCCACGTATATGGTCTTGCCGCTCGCCTTCAATGCCGCGATCAGCGCCGCATCGACCTTCAAGGGGTCGACGACGGGGATGCGGGTGTGGAAGCGGACGATCTTCACATGGTCGATATCGGCAAGCTGCCTGAGGATTTCTTCGAGCCGCCGCGCAGAAAGCACCAGCGGATCGCCGCCGGTCAGGATGACCTCCCAGATCTCCCTGTGATCGCGGATATAGGCAAAGGCGCCATCCAAGGCATCGCCGTCCAGAGTCCCGAGCCCCTGCGGCCCGACCATTTCGCGCCGGAAGCAGAAGCGGCAATAGACCGGGCAGACATGCACAGCCTTCAGAAGCACGCGATCGGGATAGCGATGCACAATGCCTTCGACCGGGCTATGCGCGTGATCGCCGATCGGATCGGCGCGCTCTTCGGGCGTGACGATCAATTCGGCCGCATCCGGCACGAATTGCCGGGCAATGGGGTCGGAAGGATCGGCGGGATCGATCAAGCGCGCAACGGTCGGGGTCAACGCGACGGCATAGCGCTCCGCGACCGCTTCGAGCGCAACAGCCTGATCGGCCTCAATCAATCCGGCACGCTCAAGCTCGCCGATAGTCCGGATCGGGCGCATCACGTTCATGCGTCATACTCCACGACCGGCGCCCACAGCACCTGCTCGATCCGCGAGGCACCGGTTGCCAACATGACAAGCCGGTCGAAGCCGAGCGCGATGCCGCTCGCTTCGGGCATGACCGCAAGCGCTTCCAGAAACTCCTCGTCCAGCGGATAGGTCTCGCCATAGACACGCAGCTTTTCCGCCATCTCGATCTCGAACCGACGTCGCTGCTCGCCGGCATTGGTGAGCTCGCCGAAGGCATTGGCAAGTTCGACGCCGCAGGCATAAAGCTCGAAACGCTCGGCAACGCGATGGTCGGCTGCAGACGGTCGGGCAAGGGCCGCCTCGGAGACAGGGTACTCGTCGAGAATGGTGGCGCGGCCGAAACCGAGATTGGGTTCGATCTTTTCGACCAGTACCCGGCTGAAGAGATCGGGCCAAAGATCGTCGTCGGCAATGCGAATGCCCGCCCGGCGCATATCCGCCGCCAGACGCTCGCGATCCGTCGACCCATCGAGGCCGATGGAGGCAAAGAGGTCGATGCCGGCATAGCGCTCGAAAGCGGCGGCAACGCTGATGCGGTCGGGCATCAGGAACGGATCTACCTCGGCGCCGCGATAGGTAAGCTTCTTCGCGCCCACCGTTTCCGCCGCCAGCGCCAACAGCGCCGAGCAGTCGGCCATCAGAGCCTCATAGCTTTCGCCGGCGCGATACCATTCGAGCATGGTGAATTCCGGATGGTGCAGCGGCCCGCGCTCGCGATTGCGGTAGACATGGGCAAAGCAGGCTATACGGTCCTCGCCGGCGGCCAGCAGCTTCTTGCAGGCAAATTCCGGCGATGTGTGCAGATAAAGAGGCAATGCCTTGCCGCCGGTCGTCAAAGCTTCGGTCTCGAAGGCGTGCAGATGCGCCTCGTTGCCCGGCGATACCTGCAGCGTTGCCGTATCCACTTCGATGAAGTCGTTGCGCGCGAAGAAACCCCGCAGCGCGGCCTGGATGGCATTGCGGCCGATAAGGAACGGCCGCCGGTCCGCATGGACATTGCGGCTCCACCAGGAGGACGCTTTGCTCGTCTTTGGCTTCATTCCTAGCTTTCTTCCGCGCGCCGACCGCGTTGGGGGTGGCAATTTCCGTTGATTTAGGGTAGTTGCGCCCCCAAGCAAACAAAAGCTGCGTCTCGGAGAGCATTTCACAGTCCCTCTACGACGCAAAACGCAGCGTTACAAGGAAGTCTTATGGTCAAGGTCATCGCCTCTTCCGTCCGCAAGGGCAACGTTCTCGACGTCGACGGCAAGCTCTACGTCGTTCTCACCGCCGCGAACTTTCATCCGGGCAAGGGTACGCCGGTCACCCAGGTCGACATGCGCCGCATCGTCGATGGCGTGAAGGTCTCCGAGCGCTGGCGCACGACCGAGCAGGTCGAACGCGCCTTCGTCGAAGACGTCAACTTCCAGTATCTCTATGAGGACGGCGAAGGCTTCCACTTCATGAACCCGGCCACCTACGACCAGGTCGTCGTCGACGTCGACACCATGGGCGACCAGAAGGCCTATCTGCAGGAAGGCATGACCTGCATCCTGTCGATCCACGAAGGCATTCCGCTGGCGCTCGAATTGCCGCGCCACGTGACGCTTGAGATCACCGAGACCGAGCCGGTCGTCAAGGGCCAGACGGCATCCTCTTCCTACAAGCCGGCCATGCTGTCGAACGGCATCCGCACCCTGGTGCCGCCGCACATCAACGCAGGCACCCGCGTCGTCATCGCGACGGAAGACAATTCCTACGTGGAACGCGCCAAGGACTGAGCGATCAGCTTTCCACCGCATTGAAGAACGCCTCGTCCTGGTGACGGGGCGTTTTGCGTTTCGGGCGGGTCGAAACCACGCCGGCTTGCCAACATCTGCAAAATCGCATTACGGCGTGTTGGCTTTCTTCTCTTCTTTCGGCTTCGCATCGGCGGATTCGGAAGGAGTATTGGTCTCGATGCTGTGCTCGTGCGGCGCCAGGGCCTGCAAATGCAGGACGCGCGGCGACATCGCGTGCATATAGGCCTCGGAGCGGCCGATATAGATCATGGTCGCATCCGTGAGTTCCGCCAGCATGGCGCAGGCCTTCGCCTGAACTTCGGCCTCCAGCCCCTCAAAGGCATCGTCAAGGACGATCCATTTCGGCTTAGCCAGCAGCAGATGCGCAAAGCCGACGGCTTTCTGCTCTTCGGTGTCCAGCAACCGGTCCCAGCGGGCCTGCGTGTCGAGACGGCTCTTCAGGCGGCTGAGGCCTACCCTGTCCATGACCTCATCGACGGCGGCGTCGTCATAGGCGTCCCTATCATCCGGGAAACAGATTGCCTCCCTGAGCGTGCCGGTCGGCACATAGGGCGTGTGCGGCACGAACAGCATGTCCTCCATCGGCGGCAGGCTGACCGTTCCCGCGCCGCTATACCATTGATGCGCCAACACCTCGAACAGCAATCTCCGGTTTACGCCGTGATCGCCGTTGATCATGACGTGCTCGCCGGCATTGATCGTCACCGTGCCCTCGGCGATCAGGAAACCATTCTCCGTGGCCTCGTCATTGGTCTTCGTCGAGACCTCCAGGTCGGTCCACACCATCTTGCCGGGCTCGGCCTTCTCGAAGACGAGGGTGTGCGGCATCGGCGTCTTGTCGTCCATCTCCGTCAGCGCCTTGCGGAAATCGGTGACGCGCATCAGCGTGGCGCGCCATTCGGCGATCGGGCCGAAATTGGCGACATACCAACGCAAGGCCGAATTGACCTGATTGAAGGCGCCGACAGCCACCATCAGCTGGCCGAAGGTCAGCCCGCCGGAGAAATAGGCGGGTGCGGCAACGAGGATGGGGATGATCAGCACCAGCCAGCCGTAACCGGCGGAAACCCAGGTCAGGTTTGTGTTGGCGATGGCGAGCTGGCGGATGACGGCAAGAACGGCCGAGATATCGAGATTGATCCGCCGGCGCTCGTTTTCCTCGCCGCCGGCAATGGTGATCGCCGGCATGTGCTCGTTGGCATGCATGAGCGCGAAGCGCAGCTCGGCCTCTTTCGAATAGCGATCCGCATTCAGGCGCACCAGGCGACGGCCGACGAACTGGCTGAGGAACGAAGCCGATCCGGCATACAGGATCGCTGCCCAGACCATATAGCCCGGAATGGAAAAATTCATGCCTCTGAGATGAAAGACCATGCCGCTGGACAGCTCCCAGAGCACGCCGATGAAGCTCAGGAGCAGGATCGTCGCCTGCACCAGACCGATGGCGAGGCCTGTGGTACTTTCGGCCAGATTGCGGGCATCCTCATGGAGACGCTGATCGGGATTGACGCCGATGAGGCCGGAGGAGGCAAGGCGAAGCGCCCGCTTGGCCTGCAGCCACTGGTTCACCAGGTCCCTCGCCAGGCCTTCGCGCATATAAAGCGCGGTCATCTGGTTGAGCCAGGCCTGGATGACGTTGAGGACCAGAAGCGAGCCGGCGATGATGGCGAAGACGCCGAGCTGATGGAAGAAGGCGGTGATATCGCGCCTTGCCAGCGAATCGTAGAAGGGCGCATTCCAGTTGTTGAGCAACACCTGCACATAGGCCGTGCCCAATATGATCACGAAGAGCGCGACGGTCAGGGAAATGATCTTGATGCGTACCGGCGAATTCCAGAAGGCGGAGAACATCATTCTCAGCCGAAAGAAGAGGCTCAAATCATATCCGACCTGCTCATTTCCCTGGATATTCGGCTTGGCTTGCGCTTCAACTGCCATCAGCACTTCCCTGCGACGCACATCCCGTCAGTTAATCATGACCCGCCCCCATGTCTATCCTTGCAATAGATCAGTGCGATCACGTTCCTATATACACGGTTTCGCGCCTTGAACCGAATTAGGTCAGCAACTAGCTTGCCCGTGAAATGTTGAGAAAGCCTTCCGATGCAATTTCAAGGAACTGCCGACTATATCGCCGACAAGGACCTGATGGTGGCCGTTAACGCCGCCATCCGGCTGGAGCGCCCGCTTCTTGTAAAGGGCGAACCCGGCACGGGCAAGACGGAACTGGCCCGCCAAGTCGCTGCCGCCCTTGGCCTGGACCTCATCGAGTGGAACGTCAAATCGACGACGAAGGCGCAGCAGGGCCTTTACGAATATGATGCGGTATCGCGCCTGCGCGACAGCCAGCTCGGCGACATCAGAGTTCACGACATCAGCAACTATATCCGCCAGGGCAAGCTTTGGCAGGCCTTCACCGCGCCGAAGAAATGCGTGCTGCTGATCGACGAAATCGACAAGGCCGACATCGAATTCCCGAACGACCTCTTGCAGGAACTCGACCGCATGGAATTCCATGTCTACGAAACCGGCGAGACCATCCGGGCCGCGATCCGGCCGATCGTCATCATCACCTCAAACAACGAGAAGGAGTTGCCGGACGCGTTCCTGCGCCGCTGTTTCTTCCATTATATCCGCTTTCCCGACGCGGAGACGTTGACGCGCATCGTCGAGGTTCACTATCCCGGCATCAAACAGGCCCTTGTCCATGCCGCGCTGACGCAATTCTTCGAAATCCGCGACGTGCCGGGCCTGAAGAAGAAGCCTTCGACCTCCGAAGCCCTTGACTGGATACGCCTGCTGGTCGCCGACGACGTCGATCCCGCCACTTTGCGCGCGGATGCGAAGAACGCGCTGCCGAAGCTGCATGGCGCGCTGCTAAAGAACGAGCAGGATGTCCATCTCTTCGAACGGCTGGCCTTCATGGCGCGCGGGCAGGGCAAATAGCGCCGCAGGCCTTCGGTCGATATGGAGGTGGCCTATCCCTGCTCCAGAGGCAATGCGTCTTCTCTCGGTGAGACACCGAACATCATTTTATATTCTCGATTGAACTGGGACTGATTTTCATATCCCACGTCGAACGCAATCGTACCGATCTTGGCCTGCTTCAGCATGATCTGTCTGCGAGCTTCATGGAGGCGAAGACGTGTCCTAAATTGCAGCGGGCTAAAGGAAGTGGCCGCTTTAAAATTTCGATGAAAAGACGTGACGCTCATGCCCGCCTCACTCGCAAGCTCCTCTATCTTCAGCGACTTGCGAAAATTCGTGCTGATCCACGCGGTAGCGCCCGCGATACGCGCCAGGCGGGAGCCGGCCGTTCCGAGCTGGCCGACCATGGCGCCGAGTTCGCCTTGCAGTAAGCGGTAGTAGAGTTCCTTGTGAATCAAGGGCGCGAGTGTCTTGATGTCCCCCGGCCGGTCGAGAAGCCGCACCAATCGCTCGACCGGCTCCAAAATGTCGACGGTTAGAGTTGCAGTGTCGACGCTGCTTTTGCCGCCCAAAGGAATTTCGGCAACGCCCTCGACGATGGCTTCAGCCACCATTTTCGCATCAAGATCAATCGTGAGCGACAAATGCGGTCTCGATGGCTCCGCCTCGACGACATTGGCCGACACCGGAACATCGATGACGACGACAAGGTAGTGTTCCGGCCCTATCTCGACTCGACGATGCCCTACCAGGATCTGTTTGCGGCCTTGAAGAACGATGCACAAGCGTGGGTCGTAGAAGCTCCTTACCGGCTTTGTGACCTGGTTGCTTCGAAACAGGGTCAGTCCCGGCACCAAGGT
This sequence comes from Rhizobium sp. NPDC090279, assembly GCF_044769665.1. Classification (NCBI taxonomy): domain Bacteria; kingdom Pseudomonadati; phylum Pseudomonadota; class Alphaproteobacteria; order Hyphomicrobiales; family Rhizobiaceae; genus Rhizobium; species Rhizobium sp. NPDC090279. The sequence continues at coordinate 336,088 of NZ_JBIVYI010000007.1, forward strand.
AGGCGTCCTGCTACCCCGGCAGTGAAACTGAAGCAAATCGATTAGCCGTTCTTGCGCCGTTTCCATGCATCACTCGCAGGTGCTCGATGTTGGTTTGGTAGGATTGTATTTAAAGATGGTGGTTTTGATCTAGGTTCCCCGACCTCCCGAGGCAATATCTGAGGAGCAATGCCATGAATTTTTGAAGGCATGAAAGGAACAATGATGACGAATGAAAACCCTGTCTGGCTCATCACGGGAGCATCGTCCGGCCTTGGCCGCGCAATTTGCGTGGCGGCTCTGGAGGCTGGATTTTCCGTAGCTGCTACCGCCCGCCACCCCGACAGCCTCGGGGATATCTCGGAGCGATTTCCGCAGAAGCTGACAATAAAGAAGCTTGACGTTACGGACCATGCCAACGTCATGCAGGTGGTTTCGGATATTGAAGCAAGCCTTGGCGGTATCGACGTATTGGTCAACGCGGCTGGCTATGGCTACCTTGCCGCCATCGAAGAGGGCGAAGACCGGGAAATCCGTGCGCAGTTCGAGACCAATGTTTTTGGTCTGCTCGATGTCACGAAAGCTGTTCTTCCCGGGATGCGAGCGCGACGCAGCGGCACGATCGTCAATATCTCCTCTCTTGGTGGCCTCGTGGCTTTTGGTGCGACAGGATATTACCATGCCACAAAATTTGCGGTGGAAGCTCTATCCGAGTCGCTGTCCCACGAGGTCGCGCCACTTGGCATCAAGGTGCTGATTGTCGAACCAGGCGCTTTCCGCACCGACTGGGCGGGCCGGTCGATGGTCGAATCCCCGATTGTGATCGACGACTACACGGAAACAGCCGGGAAGCGGCGGGCAGCAACCCGGGCTGCATCCGGATCGCAACCGGGCGACCCCGCCAAGGCGGCATCAGCCATCATTGAGGCCGTCAGTTCGAAGGAGCCGCCGCTTCGGCTGCTGCTTGGCGCATCAGCCCTCAGGGTAGCCTACGGACGTCTCGACAGCCTCAAGGCAAACTTCGACGCCTGGCGGGACGTCACAACAAGCGTGGATTTCCCTCAGCAGTCATGACGGCAGCGCCTGGAACGCCTATTGACACGATGTCCGCCGCGACCTCCGGCGCCAGGAGCTTGCCCATTGACCCACTGCCGCAGCAGGTTTATGGAACTCTATTGTGGTGATTTGGCCGGCCGGCTTGCAGCCACGTTAAATAAATCGCTAAAGGGCCGCGTGCGGACCGGTAGCGATTCATGATCGCGGCCGGTTTTTTTGTATTTGGCGAGTGAAAACAATGCCCATCAAGATTCCCGATACACTGCCCGCATTTGAAACCCTCCAAACCGAGGGCGTGCGGGTGATGACCGAAACGGTGGCGTTCCGTCAGGATATCCGCCCCCTTCAGATCGGGCTTCTCAACCTCATGCCGAACAAGATCAAGACCGAGGTCCAGATGGCGCGCCTGGTCGGCGCATCGCCGCTGCAGGTGGAGTTTTCCCTGGTGCGCATCGGCGCGCACAAGGCCAAGAACACCTCCGAGGAGCACCTGCTTGCTTTCTACGAGACCTGGGAAGAGGTGAAGCACCGCAAGTTCGACGGCTTCATCATCACGGGCGCGCCGATCGAGCTGCTGGACTATGAAGACGTCACCTACTGGAACGAAATGCAGGAGATCTTCGACTGGACGGCCACCAATGTCCATTCGACGCTCAACGTCTGCTGGGGCGCGATGGCCGCAGTCTACCATTTCCACAACGTGCCGAAATATACGCTGACGGAGAAGGCATTCGGCGTCTACCGCCACCAGAACCTGAAGCCCTCCTCGGTCTACCTCAACGGCTTCTCCGACGATTTCGCCATTCCGGTCTCGCGCTGGACGGAAGTGAAGCGCGCCGACATCGAAAAGGTGCCCGGCCTGCAGATCCTGATGGATTCGAGCGAGATGGGCGTCTGTCTCGTGCATGAACAGGCCTGCAACCGGCTCTACATGTTCAATCACGTGGAGTATGATTCCACCTCGCTGGCGGACGAGTACTTCCGGGATGTGAATGCGGGCGTGCCAATCAAGATGCCGCACAACTACTTCCCGCACAACGACCCGGAAATTCCGCCGCAGAACCGCTGGCGCAGCCACGCGCACCTGTTCTTCGGCAATTGGATCAACGAGATCTACCAGACCACGCCGTATGATCTGGAGGAGATCGGCCAGGAAAGGACTTGAGCCCTGTTCATTCCCTTCTTCCTGAAGCTGAAGGAAGCGAAGGTGCCGGTGACGCTCCGGGAGTTCCTGTCGCTGCTTGAGGGAATGGAAGAAGGGATTGCCGACTATGACGTCGAGGCCTTCTACTATCTGGCCCGAACGACGCTGATCAAGGACGAGCGTTTCATCGATCGCTTCGACCAGGTCTTCGCCGACTATTTTCGCGGTGTCGAAGCGATCGGCGGCGATGCCGATGGGGAAACGGTTGAGCCGAGGTCCATCCCCGAAGAATGGCTGCGCAAGCTCGCCGAGCGGTATCTGACCGAAGAGGAAAGACGAGAAATCGAGGCGCTCGGCGGCTTCGACAGACTGATGGAGACGCTGCGTCAGCGGCTGGCCGAGCAGCAGGGCCGGCATCAGGGCGGCTCGAAATGGATCGGCACGGCCGGCACCTCGCCCTTCGGAGCCTATGGCTACAATCCGGAAGGCGTGCGCATCGGCCAGGAAACCTCGCGCAACCGCCGCGCGGTGAAAGTCTGGGATCGCCGCGACTTCAAGAATCTCGACGATGGCGTCGAGCTCGGCACTCGCAATATCAAGGTGGCGCTGAAGCGCCTGCGCCGCTGGGTGCGCGAGGGAGCGGCCGAGGAGCTCGATCTCTCCGGCACTATCCGCTCGACCGCCGAACATGGCTATCTCGATGTCCAGACGCGGCCGGAGCGCCGCAACGCCGTCAAGCTCCTGATGTTCTTCGACGTCGGCGGCTCGATGGACGACCATATCCGCGTCGTGGAAGAACTCTTCTCTGCCGCCCGCTCGGAGTTCCGGCATATGGAGTATTTCTACTTTCACAACTGCCTCTATGAAGGCGTGTGGAAGGACAACCGCCGCCGCCGGGTCGACATCACGGCAACGACCGACCTCATCCGCACCTTCGGCCCCGACTACCGCGTCGTCTTCGTCGGCGACGCCTCCATGAGCCCTTATGAGATCACCCAGGCCGGCGGCTCGGTGGAGCACTGGAACAAGGAGGCCGGCGAGACCTGGCTTGCCCGCATCACCGGCCATTTCCGCAAATGCATCTGGATCAACCCCGTGCCGGAAAACTACTGGGGCTATACGACCTCGATCTCGATCATCCGCCGCCTGATGACCGACCGCATGTATCCGTTGACGCTCGGCGGGCTGGAAAAGGCGACGAGGGAATTGTCGCGGTGAGCATTGCTGCCGCGTACCGCTTCTCCCCTTGGGGGAGAAGGTGCCGACAGGCGGATGAGGGGGAGTGCCAAGAGCACGAAAATCCACCTATTCAAATCGGTAAGCCCCCTCATCCGACCCTTCGGGCCACCTTCTCCCCAAGGGGAGAAGGAGCTTGCGCCGCCGACATGCCTCATGTGCGATTGCCCCGCCGCTGTCGTCCCCTCTCCCCGCAAGCGGGGAGAGGGTTGGGGTGAGGGGCCGTTGTGGAAATCAGCGGCCTGTCATCGGCATTCCACACTTCCGGCGCAGCGTAACGCTCGAAAGCCTGACAGAGCCTTGATCGGCCAACCCCCGCCCCTAGATTTCGCAAGGGAATCGGTTGCGGAACGATGAGAATGGGGGCAGGGTCTGGCCTTGCATATTCGATAGCTATGGATGAGCTGATATGACGGAAAGCACTTTGCAGCGGGAAGTTTTTGGGACCACGGCCGACGGAGACACTGTCTATCGCGTCAAGATATCAGGCGGCGGTCTGACCGCGCATATCATGTCATGGGGCGCGGTCATCCAGGATCTCCGGCTTGACGGCCACGAGCCGGCCCTTCTGCTCGGCTTCGACGATTTTGCCGATTATCCCGCTCATTCCTCTTATTTCGCCGCCACGCCGGGCCGCTGCGCCAACCGCATCGGCGCCGGACGCTTCACGCTCGACGGCAAGCAGTACCAGCTCGAACTCAACGAGAAGGGCGTCACCCATCTGCATGGCGGCAAGGACAATATCGCCAAGCGCAACTGGACGATCGTCGAGCATGCCGTCGATCGCGTCGTGCTGAAGATCGTCGATCCCGACGGCCGCGCCGGCTATCCCGGCAACTGCACGATCCAGGCGACCTATCGGGTGCATGGCAACGGCGAACTGTCGGTAACTTACGAATCGACGACCGACCAGCCGACCCTCGCCAATGTCTGCCAGCACGCCTATTTCAATCTCGACGGCCGCGACGACGCACTCGGCCACGACATCATGATCGCCGCCGATCACTATACGCCGACCGATGAGAAGCAGGTCCCGACGGGTGAAGTTCGCTCGGTCGATGGCACGGTGTTCGACTTCCGCGAGATGTCGCCGATGAAGCGTTTCGATGGTAGCGAACAGGCGCTCTACGATCATAATTTCTGCCTTTCGCGCGAACGTACGGCCAAGCGCTCCGTCGTGCTGGCTCGCAGCGTCAATTCCGGCGTGTCGCTGGAGGTCCGCACCACGGAGCCCGGCGTGCAGTTCTATACCGGCTTCAAGCTCAACGTGCCGGTTCCCGGCCATGATGGCCGCAAGATCGGCCCCTTTGCCGGCTTCTGCCTGGAAACCCAGGTCTGGCCCGATGCCATCAACCACGAAGGTTTCCCCAATGCCGTGCTCCGCCCGGGCGAGGTATTGCGGCAGGAAACGGATTACATCTTCACCAAGAACTGAGCAGGACGTGCCCTGCTCTGTTGAAATTCGGCCGGGCGTCCAAAGCGCCCGGCCGATTCTTTTTTGCACTGCGAACAGATTCACCTTGTGAATTGGTTCTAAATAGGTTCTATATAATAATCATGGATAGAACCAGTTTGATCGCCGAATTGAACAATCGCGGTCTCGGCGACGGGACCGGAAGCGGGCCGCTTTATAAGCGTCTGGCGCAGGCGCTGACGGGCCTTATCCAGGAAGGGTTGCTGAAAGCCGGAACGGCTCTGCCTGGCGAGCGCGATCTTGCCGGTGCCTTGCAGATCGGCCGCGTGACGGTGAGAACCGCCTATCGCGACCTGTTGGCTTCAGGCGTCATCGAATCCCGCCACGGCAGCGGCACCTTCGTTTCGCAGCATGTCGAGCGCATCGAGCAGCCGCTCTGGCGCCTCTCCTCCTTCTCCGCCGATATGCGCTCGCGCGGCCGCGAACCGGCAGCCCGCATCCTCCAGCGCACGATCAGCGCCCCGGCGCCGGAGGAATCCTTCCTGCTCGGTCTCGGCCTCGACGAACCCGTGCTGCGGCTCGACCGCCTGCGCCTCGCCGACGGTCAGCCGCTTGCCATCGAGCGCGCTGTCGTTCCCATCAAGTTTCTCGGCGAAGGCGCCGTATCGGAAGGCTCTCTTTACGATGCGCTGGCCGCCAATGGCTTCAAGCCCGTGCGCGCGCAGCAGAGGCTGACCGCGGTAACGCTGGACCCGACCTCCGCATCGATCCTGACCGTCAAGGCCGGGGCCCCGGCGCTGCTGATCGAGCGCGTCTCCCGCCTCGCGGACCAGCGCGTCGTTGAATATACCCGCTCGCACTATCGCGGCGATGCCTATGATTTTGTTGCTGAATTGAGAATTGGAGATGACCTATGAGCGAGACCCAGTCCCTGATGCTGACGGAAGCCGGCCAATCGCCTGAGGTGGTTGCGACCCTGCTTGAAAAGGAAAAGCCCGCCTTCGCCGAGATCGCGAAGCTCTTCTCCTCGGGTCGTCCGTCGCTGATCACGACGGCGGCGCGCGGCTCGTCCGACCATGCCGCCACCTTCTTCAAATATCTGTTCGAGATCTCCTGCGGCATCCCGGTCGCCTCCGTCGGCCCGTCGATCGCCTCGGTCTATGGCGCACCGCTGCATCTGAAGGGCGGCATCCATTTTACCGTATCGCAATCCGGTGGCAGTCCCGACATCATCGCGCTGCAGGCCGCCGCCAAGAAGGGTGGCGCCACGACGATCGCCGTCGTCAACGTCACCGACAGCCCGCTTGCCAACGAAGCCGACATCGTGCTTGGCCTCAATGCCGGCAAGGAGCAGAGCGTCGCGGCAACCAAATCCTTCATCGCTTCTGTCGCCGCCCTTGCGGGAGTCACGGCTGCGGTTTCGCAGAACAAGGCGCTTGTCGACGGCCTCGCCAAGCTGCCGGAAGCACTCGCCGCCACCTCGGACATCGACGGCAAGGCTGCTGAGGACGTTCTCTTCAATGCCTCCTCGCTCTACACCGGCGGACGCGGCCCAGCTTTCGCCATCGCGCTGGAAGCGGCGCTGAAGGCCAAGGAAACCGCCGGCATTCATGCCGAAGCCTTTTCGCTCGCCGAGTTGATGCACGGCCCGATGCGCCTGGTGCAACCGGGTTTCCCGATCGTCGCCTTCTCGCCTGACGATGCCGCCTTCGCCAACAATGCCCAGGCGCTCGAACGCCTACAGAAGCTCGGTGCGACAGCGGTCTCCTTCTCGACCGCGCCGCTCGCCGGCATCAACCTGCGCATGCCCAGCACCGGCAACGGCCTGCTCGATCCGCTGGTGTCGCTGCTGTGCTACTATCGCCTCATCGAGTCGGTGACGCGCCGCAAGGGCTTCAATCCAGATAAGCCGGCTAACCTTCTCAAGGTAACGGAGACCATGTGATGGATTACAAGGTCTTTACCGGCGCCCGCATCTTCGATGGCGACCGGTTTCACGAGGACAGCGCGCTTATCATCGGCAACGGCCGCATCCATGCCATCACCAGCCTCAACGATGTGCCTGACAACGCCGAAACGATCCAGCTGAAGGGCGGCGTCCTGTCGCCGGGCTTCATTGATGCGCAGGTGAACGGCGGCGGCGGCCGCATGCTGAACGACGAGCCCTCGCCCGAATCCATTTATCTGATCGCCGCGGGACATAGGCCCTACGGCACCACCTCGCTGCTGCCGACGCTCATCACCGATGTCGCAGCCGCGAGCACGGCGGCCATCGAGGCCGCCATCGAAGCCGTCAAGGCCAATCGCGGCGTCGCCGGCCTGCATCTGGAAGGCCCGCATCTGGCGCCGGCCCGCAAGGGTGCGCATCTCGCCGAGCTGATGCGCCCGGTCGAGGATAGCGACGTCCGGACCTTCATTCGCGCGCGCGAGGCGATCGGCACGCTGCTGGTCACGATAGCGGCCGAGCAGGTAACGGAGCGGCAGGTGCAGGCGCTCGCCGAAGGCGGCGTCATCGTCAGCATCGGCCATAGCGATTGTACGGCGGAAGCCGCCGATGCCCGTTTCGATGCCGGCGCCCGCGGCGTCACCCATCTTTTCAACGCCATGAGCCAGATGGGCCATCGCATGCCGGGTCTTGTCGGCGCGGCCATCGATCATCCCGCCCCCTGGTGCGGCATCATCGCCGACGGCCACCATGTCGATCCGATCGCACTGCGGGTCGCACTGCGCGCCAAGCGTGGCGAGGGCCGCTTGTTCTTCGTGACCGACGCCATGTCGCTTGTCGGCACCGACCTTCCGAGCTTCACGCTGAACGGCCGCACGGTCTATCGTACCAAGGGCGGCTACTGCTCGAAGCTGACGCTGGACGATGGCACGCTTGCCGGCTCGGATGTCGATATGGCCTCCACGATCCGCTATGGCGTCAATATTCTGGAACTGCCGCTGGCCGAGGCGCTGCGCATGGCGACGTCCTATCCCGCCCGCTTCCTGCGGCTTGCCGATCGCGGCCACCTGACGCCCGGAACCCGCGCCGATCTCGTCCACATCAATGACGGTATCGAAGTCACCGAAACCTGGATCTCCGGCCAGCCTTCTGCCTAGGGCGCGCCCAGGAACTGGGCTTAGCGGTTCTCCGTCCGGAATTGCGTGGGAACAAACAGACAGAGCGATTTCGCGCTTCGAGGAAACGCGAAATACTCCGAGACATTCGAAGAGGAAGCGCGGCATGACCGCAGTCACGGACAGTTATTTCTCCGCCCTTATCGGCCGGCTGGAGACCCTGCGTGAAACACTGGCCGAGCCCATGTCGAAGGCTTCGGCGGCCATCTGTGCCGCCGCGCGCGCCGATCGCCGCGTCTATGTCTTCGGCACCGGCCATTCGCATATGCTGGCGGAAGAGGTGCATTATCGCGCCGGTGGTCTCGCCTTCACAATCCCCGTGCTCGTCGGCTCCGCCATGCTGCACGAGGGTGCCGTCATCAGCTCGGTCTATGAGCGCACCGAGGGCCTCATCCGCCCGGTCTTCGAACGCTATGGCATGCAGCCGGGCGATGTATTGATCATCGCCTCCAACTCCGGCGTCAATGCCGCGCCGATCGAGGCTGCCGACTATGGCCGCGAAATCGGCGCGATCGTCATCGCCATCACCTCGCTCGCCTATTCCACGGCCATTGCCAATGGACGCCGGAGGCTTGCCGATATCGCCGATATCGTGCTGGACAACGGCCTGCCGCCGGGCGACGCCCTTGTCGACCTGCCGGGTACCGAACTGAAGGTAGGCCCCGCATCGACGGCGATCGGCACCACAGTGCTGAACGCCATCTTCGCCGATGTCGCCGCCGAGCTCTGCAAGGATGGCGAGCCGCCGGTCTACCTCAGCGCCAACATGCCGGGCGCCAAGGAGATCAATCAGCGGCTGGTCAGGAAATACCGGCCGCGCAACCCGCATCTCTAAAGAGTACGTGGCGATTTTCCGTCGGAATTGCACAAAGGCAAAAAAATTAGAGCTGCTCAGCAATCTCATGGAAAGCTGAGCCGCGCTTACTGATGTTATTGCGCCGCCGCATCGGAGGTCGACGGCTCTTCCGCTACCGCCTCCGCCTGCTTGCGCCGGCGGCGCAGCACCACGTAGAAAACCGGCGTCAGAAACAGGCCGAACAGCGTCACGCCGAGCATGCCGGAGAACACCGCAGTGCCGAGCGACTGGCGCATTTCCGACCCAGGTCCGGTCGCGATCATCAGCGGCACGACGCCGAAGATGAAGGCGAAGGCCGTCATCAGGATCGGGCGCAGACGCAGATGGCTGGCCTCGATCGCCGCCTCGACGGCGCTCTTTCCTTCCAGCTGCGCCTGCCGCGCGAACTCGACGATCAGGATCGCGTTCTTGGCCGCAAGGCCGATCAGTACGATCAGGCCGATCTGCGTCAGGATGTTGTTGTCCATGCCTCTGAGATGCACCCCGATCAACGCAGCCAGCACCGCCAGCGGCACGATCAGGATGATGGCAAGTGGCAGCGTCCAGCTTTCATACTGGGCGGCAAGCGCCAGGAAGACGAAGATGACCGACAGGGCGAAGATATAGACCGCCGTATTGCCGGTATTCCGCTCCTGATAGGCGAGCTCCGTCCATTCGAAGGTCGTGCCCGCCGGAAGCAGGTTCTTTGCCAGCCCCTCCATGGTGTCGAGCGCGCTGCCGGTGGATACGCCCGGCCCCGGATTGCCCTGAAGCGGCACGGAGACATACATATTGTAGCGCTGCACCAGCGCCGGCCCGGTCGTATCCCTGATATCGACAAGCGTTCCGAGCGGCACCAGCGCGCCGGTCGCCGAACGAACCTTCAGCGCCAGAATATCCTCCCGGTCCATGCGATATTGCTGGTCGGCCTGCGCCCGCACCTGGTAGACGCGGCCGAAGGCGTTGAAGTCGTTGACGTAGGATGTGCCGAGGTTGATCGACAGCGTCTCGAAGATATTCGGGATCGGCACGTTCAGCGCGCGCGCCTTGTCGCGGTCGATCGCCAGGAAATATTGCGGGCTATTGGCCGAGAAGGTGGTGAAGACGCCGCTGACGCCCTTATTCTGCGCGGCGGCACCCATCATCTGATAGGCCAGTGGCAGGATACGGCGCATGTCGGGATTTTCCCGATCCATGATCTGCATCTTGAAGCCGCCGGAATTGCCGACGCCGCGGATCGATGGCGGCGGGATAGCGATGATGAAGGCCTCCTGGATTCCCTGAAGGCTGCCATAGAGCTGGCCGATGATCTTCATGGCGCTTTCGCCGCTCTTCAATCTCTCCTCGAAGGGCTTGAAGGGCGTGAAGATGACGCCGGAATTCGACGCATTCGTAAAGGTCGCGCCATTGAAGCCGGCGAAGGCGACTGCATTTTCCACGCCCGGCGTCTTGTTGATGATCGCCGTCGCCTTCTCGATGACGGCGTTGGTGCGCGCGAGCGACGCGCCATCGGGCAATTGCACGACGACGATGGCATAGCCCTGGTCCATTGTGGGAACGAAGCCCTGCGGCACGATCCTGCCCATGTACCATGTCGCGCCGAGCAGCCCGACGAAAACGAGAAGAGCGCAGCCGAGCGCGACCCAGGTCGTCACCATATGGCGGATGATCCAGGAATAGCCCCGGCTCATCGACTCGAAACCCCGGTTGAACCCGTCGCCGAGAGCGCGGCCGAAGCGCGAGAAAATATTGTTGGATTTCTTGTGGTCGTGCGGGCGCAGCACGATTGCTGCGATCGCCGGCGACAGCGTCAAAGAATTCAGGCAGGAAATCGCCGTCGCGATGGAGATGGTGACGGCGAACTGTCGGTAGAACTGTCCGGTTATGCCCGGAATGAAGGCGGTCGGCAAGAAGACTGCGATCAGCACCAGCGAAATCGCCAGGACGGCGGTGCCGACCTCGTTCATCGTCACATGCGACGCCTCCTTAGGCGTCATCCCCAGCGCCAGATTGCGCTCGACATTCTCGACCACGACGATTGCGTCGTCGACGACGATACCGATGGCGAGCACCAGGCCGAACAGCGTCAGCATGTTCAGCGAGAAGCCGAAGGCAAGCAGGAAGGCGAAGGTACCGATGAGCGACACCGGAATGGCGATGATCGGAATGATCGCCGTCCGCCAGGATTGCAGGAAGACCAGTACGACGATGGCGACGAGCACGGCTGCCTCGAAGATCGTCTTGTAGACCTCGTTGATCGATTCGGCGATGAAGTCCGTGGGATTGTAGACAATGCGATATTCGAGCCCTTGCGGGAAATCCTGTGCCAGGCTCTGCATCGTCTTCTGGATATCGGCCGCGGCATTGAGCGCATTGGTGCCGGGGCGGGCAAAGATGCCGAGTGCGACGGCCGGATTGCCGTTCAGGTAGCTGTTGGTGACATAATCCTGCGCGCCGAGCTCGATGCGGGCGACATCCTGCAGCTGCACGAGCCGGCCGCTATCCGTCGCCTTGACGATGACGTAGCGGAACTGCCGCGCATCGGAAAAGCGCCCTTGCGTCGTCACCGTGTATTGAAAGGCGTTGGTGCCCGAAACCGGCGGTCCGCCGATCGAACCGCCCGAAACCTGCACGTTCTGATCCCGCAATGCCTGGACGATGTCGCCGGCGGTCATGCCGTAGGCGGCGAGCTTTTCCGGATCGAGCCAGATACGCAGCGAATATTGCCGCTCGCCGAAGAGCTGCACATCGCCGACGCCGTCGAGACGGACAAGCAGGTCGCGGATGCGCGTGCGGGCATAGTTGGAGATATAGAGCTGGTCATAGCGATTGTTCGGCGACAGGAGATGCACGACCATCATCAGGTCGGGCGAGCTCTTGACCGTCGTGATGCCGATGCGCCGGACATCGTCTGGGAGACGCGGCTCGGCGATGGCGACGCGGTTCTGCACCAGCACCTGCGCCTTGTCGAGATCGGTGCCGAGCTTGAAGGTGATGGTCAGCGACATCGAGCCGTCGGCGCTGGAATAGGAGGACATGTAGAGCATGTCCTCGACGCCGTTGACCTCCTGCTCGATCGGCGTTGCCACCGTATCGGCGATCGTCTGGGAATCGGCGCCCGGATAGGACGTGCGCACCACGATTGTCGGGGGCGCGACCTCCGGATACTGCGCCACCGGAAGCTGGAAATAGGCAATGCCGCCGACGATCAGCAGCACGATGGAGAGAACCGACGCGAAAATCGGCCGGTCGACGAAAAAATGGGAAAACCTCATTGGTCCGTCCCCTGTGTATCAGCCTGCGCAGGCGGCTCGTCGTTCGTCGCTTCCTGCGGCAGTTCGATCAGCTGCGGCGCAACCTTGACGCCCGGCCGGACGCGGATCAGCCCGTTGACGATGATGGTCTCGTCACCGGTCATGCCGTCACGGATAACGCGATAGCCATAGAGCTTCGGGCCGAGACGAACGGACTTCGGCGTAATATTGCCGGCGGTATCGACGGTATAGACCACGCGCTGGTTCTGATCCGAGCCGATGGCTTCGTCAGGCACCAGGATCGCCTTGTAGCTGTTGGAGCCCTGAACCTGGACGCGCCCGAACAGGCCCGGCTGGAGAATGAGATTGGGATTCGGGAAACTGGCGCGGACGCGGATCGTGCCCGTCTGATTGTCGACGCGGTTTTCAGCGAAGTCCAGCTTGCCCTTGAAGGGCTTCTGCTTGGAATCGGCGATCGTCACGGTGACATCGAGACCGCCGCCGCCCTGCTGCAAGGCACTGCCGTTCTTGCGAGCCTGATCGGCATAGGAAAGCAGCCGCCGTTCATCGACATCGAAATAGAAATCGATCGGGTCGAGCGACACGATGGTCGTGAGGATGGTCTGATCGGCCTGCACGAGATTGCCGACCGAAATCAGACGCCGGTCGATCCGGCCGCTCAGCGGCGCGGTGATCTTGGTGAAATCCATATCGAGATTGGCGCGATCGACGGCTGCCTGCGCGCCGCGCACATTTGCCTGCGCGGACAGCAGGTCGCGGCGGCGGTCATCCAGCGTCGATGCTGACTGGCTGCCCGTTGTCGACAGGGATTCCGTGCGCTTGAATTGCGCGTCGGCGAGCGTCAGCGACGATTTCGCCACCTCGAGCGAGGCCGTTGATTCGTTCAGCGTGGTGATGAACGGCCGCTGGTCGATGACAAAAAGCAGGTCGCCCTGCTTGACCATGGTGCCATCCTTGAAATGCACCTCCTGCAGATAGCCGCCGACCCGCGAACGCACGGAGACTTCGTCGACCGCCTGGAAGCGCCCGATGAATTCGTCGCTATCGATGACGTCGCGAACGACGGGCTTCGCGACCGTCACGGGTGCAGCCGGCGACGCACCCTGCGCCAAGGCCTGAGCACCGGAAAAAACGGCAATAACACAGCTGAACAAAATGGAACGCGGCAGCACCGGCATGAAAGCCCCCTCGAAAAACCGCGAACGGCAAGGAGCGCCGCCGCGTTAAGCGATCACGAAATTTGTTTGCTACTTTCTGCGAAGAACCCGTCGCCATCAGGCGAAATCCAATCAGGTCTCTTCGGACTTCCCCAACCTGCGCCACGGGCCGCGATGGCCCGGGGGTATCAACCGGCACGTGGTCCGGCAACATGCGTTAATGTATAAACGGTTTATTGGATTCGACAACAGGGAATGAGGTGGCGGCGACACAGCGCAACCTTTTGTTTTTTCTCACATAGATGAACGCGCATAGGATGAGGAGATCCAAGCCCTAGCCTTCGAGCTCCTCGCGCAGCATTTCGAGCTCAAGCCATTCCTCTTCCATGCTGACAAGGCTTTCCCGCAGCTTTTCCGTCTCAGCCGCAAGACGGTTGAAGGTTGCGGCATCCTTGGAAAACAAGTTCGGATCGGCCATTTTCTGCTCGCGGGCGGCAATTTCGGCTTCTGCCTTGGCCATTTCCTTCGGCAGATTTTCGAGCGCGAACTTCTGCTTGTAGGAAAGCTTAGCCTTGCCCTTCGAAGCATCGGAAGTGGATGGCGCAGTCTCCGCCGCCTTCGGCTTTTCAGCTGCCTTCTCCACCCGCTTACGCTCCTCGATCGCGCCCTTGCGCTGAGCGAGCATGTCGGAATAACCGCCGGCATATTCGATCCAGCGTCCGTCAGGATCGTCCGGATTGGCCGGCGCGATCGTCGAAGTCACCGTACGATCAAGGAAGTCGCGATCGTGGCTGACGAGGATGACGGTGCCGGAAAAGCCGGAAACGATTTCCTGCAGCAGGTCGAGCGTCTCTATGTCGAGATCGTTTGTCGGTTCGTCGAGGATCAAAAGATTGGTCGGCCGCGACAGGATGCGCGCCAGCATCAGCCGGGCTCGCTCGCCGCCGGAGAGGCTTCTGATCGGCGTGCGCGCCTGTTCCGGCTGGAACAGGAATTCCTTCATGTAGCCGGTCACATGCCGCTGCTCGCCATTGACGAGCAGGTTCTCGCCGCGACCATCGGTCAGATAGTTGGCAAGCGTATCTTCCGGGTTCAGCTCCTCGCGCTTCTGGTCGAGCGTGGCGATTTCCAGATTGGTGCCGAGCTTCACCGTGCCGCTATCGGGCGCGAGCTGGCCGGTCAGCATCTTCAGAAGCGTCGTCTTGCCGGCACCGTTCGGGCCGACGAGACCGATGCAGTCACCGCGATGCACGCGGATCGAAAACGGCGCGACGATTACCCTGTCGCCATAGGTCTTGGTGATCTTGTCCGCCTCGATCACCAGCTTGCCGCTTTCCTGCGCATCGGACGCGGCCGCCTGCACGGTTCCCAGAGCGCCCTTGTGGCCACGATGGCGCGAACGCATGTCCTGCAATTCACCAAGGCGGCGCATATTGCGCTTACGCCGTGCCGTCACGCCGTAACGCAGCCAGTGTTCCTCGCGCTCGATCTGCTTGCCGAGCTTGTGCTGCTCCAGCTCTTCGGCCTCGAGCACCTGGTCGCGCCATGCTTCGAAATGGGCAAAGCCGCGATCGAGCCGGCGTGACGTGCCGCGATCGAGCCAGACCGTCGCCGTCGAAACCTTCTCCAGAAAGCGACGGTCGTGCGAGATCAGCACCAGCGCGCTGCGGCTCTTCTGCAGTTCGCCTTCCAGCCATTCGATGGTCGGCAGGTCGAGATGGTTCGTCGGCTCGTCGAGCAGCAGGATATCCGGCTCCGGAGCCAGAACACGGGCAAGAGCCGCGCGACGCGCCTCGCCGCCGGAAAGATTGTTCGGATCTTCCTCGCCGGTCAGGCCGAGATGCGAGAGCAGATACGTCACGCGATAGGGATCGTCACCCGGCCCAAGGCCGGCTTCGGCATAGGCGGCCACCGTCTTGTAACCGGCGAAATCCGGCGCCTGTTCGAGATAGCGCACTGTCGACGACGGATGGCGGAACACCTCGCCCGACTGTGCCTCGACAAGGCCGGCTGCAATCTTCAAAAGCGTCGACTTGCCCGAACCGTTGCGGCCGACAAGGCAGATCTTGTCGCCCGGCTCCACCTGCAGGCCGGCACCGGCGAGCAAGGGCGCACCGCCAAAGCTCAGGAAGATGTCGTCGAGTTTCAGAATGGGAGGGGCCAAGATCAGACTCCGGAAAGGTCATAAGGGCGGGCAAGGACGATCGCCCTGCCGCTGCCGAGCGAAAAGCGCACGTCGCCTTCCGCAACGTTGGAAATGGTGCGCGACGCGCCGAAGGGCAGATGGAAATCGCGCAGGGGATAGCGAGCATTGTCGATGAAAAGGCCGGTCAGATCGCTGAAACCCAGCACCGAAAACAGCGAGCCTGCCGGCAGCGCCATTTCCATCCGTCCGGGCAGAAGCGGAACCGCCTCCTCGTCGCCGGAGGTCAGCAACACATCGAAGCCCTCTTCGGCGAGCTGAACGCCGTAAAGCAGATGCTGGATCGCGTGATCCGACCGCTCGCCGCCCATGGCGCCCGCAAGAACCAGCCTGACAGCGCCGCGATCGATCGCCTCCGATACGGCAATCTCGCCGTCGGTCGCGGCCTTCGCCGCCGGATAAGGCTGCTTCGGCACATTGGGAAACGCAGCCTGCAAATCAGCAGGCGTGGAATCGAAATCGCCGACCCACAGCTCAGGCTCCACCCCGAGCGCAATTGCGTGGCGCATGCCGCCATCGGCCGCGATGAAACGGCTGCCGGAAACGGCGGCACGCAATCGGTCCGTCAGGCGAAGCTCGCCGCCGAGCAGAATGGTGAAGGTGGTGGACTGGCTCATGCGCCAAGCCCATAGCGCAAAGTCATATCCCTAGGGAAGAGCGCCGGCCGCAAGAACCACCCATGCGGGCCGCTCAGTCGGCGGTTTCCGTGAGGCGGGCCTGGATAACGCCTTCATAACCTGTGACATAACGATCGAACAGCAGTGAAAAACTCGCGATGTCCTCGGGCGACCAATCGGCAAAAATGCTGCCGATAACGGAGCGTTTTTGTGCCTGGATTTCCGACAGCAATCGCTGCCCGAGCGCAGTGAGCACCACGACGATGCGCCGCGCATCCGCCTGCGACGCCTTGCGACGCAAGACGCCGCGCGCGACCATATCGGCAACGATACGGCTCGCCCGCGACGGATCGATGCGCAATATCTCCGCAATCGTGCCGACCGTCACCTCGCCCGTCGCTTCCGCCCGTCGGACGACGTCGAGCACGTCGAGATGCGAAAGCTCGAGCCCCGGCGCGACGTTCTGAATGGCGAGCCTGCCGATCATGCGGCGGCCCGTCAGCAGCCGCATGCGCGTCATCGCCTGCCCGATGCGCAGCATGTTTTCGTCTTCGGTCAGGGCTGGGGCTTCAACTTCCCGTGTATTCATCGCTGATGTCATCTTTCCACCATATCAGAGGCAGAAAACAAATAAAACATGCAAACAGCATTCACCTGTCATTGACAATTATATGCTAATGGCACATATATCTCAAGTATGAAAACCAGGGCGTCCCGCGCATTCGATCGACCGCGCAGCGCCTCGGCCAAGCTCGGATTTCTAGCTCCATGGACATGCAGACAACGTTGCCGCCGCTCGTGGCGGATCATAAGCGGCGGCTTATTCTCTTCCTGTTTCTGATGACTGCCATGTTCATGGCAACGCTCGACAACCAGATCGTCTCGACGGCGCTTCCGACGATCGTCGGCGAGTTCGGACATCTGGAGCGCTTCGGCTGGATCGGCTCGGCCTATCTTCTCTCGCTTTCCGCCGTCATGCCTGTCTACGGCAAGCTCGGCGATCTCTTCGGCCGCAAATATGTGATGATGACGGCGATAGCGATCTTCACCGTCGGCTCCGCCGTCTGCGGTCTTGCCGTATCGATGAACACGCTGATCGCCGCCCGTGTACTGCAGGGCTTCGGCGGCGGCGGCATCATGGTCTCGATCTTCGCCGTCAACGCCGACCTCTTCGAGCCGCGCGAGCGCGCCCGCTACCAGAGCTATTCGAGCCTGGTTCTGATGGCGTCCGGCGCCATCGGCCCCGTTCTCGGCGGCACGATGAGCGATCTGTTCGGCTGGCGTTCGATTTTCCTGGTCAACGTGCCGATCGGCTTCATCGTGCTCGCTGGTCTCGCTTTCATGCTGCCCTACCGCAAGCCGGCCCGCCGGCCGAAGATCGATTATGCCGGCGCGCTCGTCCTTGCCTTGACGACCACAAGCATCGTGCTCGCCGCCGACGGCAGCGAACTCTTCGGATCGTTGCTGTCGCCGCAATGCCTCGGCATCATCGCCTTCGGGGTGATCTGCGCCATCGCCTGGGTCTTCATCGAGCGCCGCGCGCCCGAACCGATCGTGCCGATGTCGCTCTTCCGCAATTCGACATTCGGCCTGCTGCTGATCCTCTCGATCACCAGCGGCGCCGTTGCCATCGGCATGGTCAATTATTTCGCGCTCTTCCTGCAGACGACGACAGGCCTTTCCCCCTCGATGGCGGGGCTGCTGTTCATCCTTCTGACCGGAGGCCTCGTCTGCGGTTCGCTGTCCGCCGGCCGGCTGATCGCGGCAAGGGGACGCTACAAGCCCTTCGCCGTCGCCAGCGCCGCCTGCAGTACGATCGCCTTTGCATCCTTCGCCTTCGTCCACGCCGGCACGCCCATCGCGATCATCGGGGCTTTGATGCTGTTGCATGGTATCGGCATCGGTCTTGCGCAGCAGGTGCCCGTCATCGGCGTGCAGAACGCGGCTTCTTCCCGTGACGTCGGTGCGGCGACCGGCGCGGTCACGCTGTCGCGCATGGGCGGCGCCTCCATCGCCATCTCCATCTACGGCGCCATCATCGCCGCCAAGCTCGGTAGTGTCGGCGTCTCCATATCAGGTGTATCCGATATCGAGCAGCTGACACCGAAGATGATGGCCGCCTTGCCCGAAGCAACCCGCGAAGCCGTCGCCAACGCCTATGCAGGCGCCTTCAGCCCGCTGTTCATGACCGCCGCCGGCATCTGTCTCCTCGGCCTCCTGACATCGCTCATGCTGAAGAACGTGCAGCTTCCGGGCGCCGCGAAGAAATTCGACAGCGCAGCCGCTGCCCACGCCGCCGAGTAGCGCTCCGCCGCCTGCAATCGACAAGGGAATCATTTCCCTTGTCATCCCTTCGTCACAAGGCTAAATCTGCCGACGCTCTAACGGGGTGCCTTATGTCCTTGCGGACATCTGGCTGAGAGGCTTTCACCAGCCAACCCGCGGAACCTGATCCGGCTAACACCGGCGGAGGGATTAGACGCGTGACGAAATCATAGCGCCCTTTTCCCCTTCAAGACGAAACCAAGAGGAGGCGCTGTCATGCCAAACCGTTCGCTATTGTCATTCTTCGCCGGGCTGGCTCTTGCCGCCGGAACAAGCTTTTTCGCCGCACACCCCGCCCAGGCGGCCGACAAGACCCTGACCATCTACACCTATGAGAGCTTCACCGCCGATTGGGGTCCGGGCGCCAAGGTCAAGGCAGCCTTCGAAAAGACCTGCGGCTGCACGGTCAATTACGTCGCCGTCACCGATGGCGTGGCGCTCCTCTCCCGCCTCAAGCTCGAAGGCGCGGGTACCAAGGCGGATGTCGTGCTCGGCCTCGACACCAATCTTGTCGACGAAGCCAAGGATACCGGCCTTTTCGATGCAAGCGGGGTAGACACTTCGACCCTCAAGGTTCCCGGCGATTTCAAGGACGATGTCTTCGTGCCCTACGACTACGGCCATTTCGCCGTGATCTATGACAGCCAGACGATCAAGAACCCGCCGAAGAGCATGAAGGATCTCGTCGAGGGCGACCCCTCGCAGAAAATCGTCATCGAAGACCCGCGCACCTCGACGCCAGGTCTCGGCCTGCTGCTCTGGGTCAAGTCGATCTATGGCGACAAATCCGCCGATGCCTGGGCGAAGCTCAAGGGCCGTATCCTGACGGTCACCCCCGGCTGGTCGGAGGCCTACGACCTTTTCACCAAGGGCGAAGCGCCGATGGTGCTGTCCTATACGACGTCGCCCGCCTATCACATGATCGAGGACAAGACCGATCGCTATCAGGCGGCCGCCTTCTCGGAAGGGCACTATATCCAGATCGAGGTCGCCGGCCTGACCAAGGCTTCCCCGAACAAGGAGCTTGCGCGCGACTTCCTGAAGTTCATGATTTCCCCGGGCTTCCAGGACATCATCCCGACGGCCAACTGGATGATGCCGGTCTCGGCCACCTCGGAACCTCTGCCGGACGCCTTCGGCAAGCTCGTGGTACCGTCGAAGACCTTCCTGATGAGCCCCGATGTCGTCGACAAGAACCGCAAGGCCTGGATCGACGAATGGCTGACCGCCACCAGCGGCAACTGACGTCCTGACCATGCTTGCGGCATCCGAACGAAGGCGCGCCATTTCCGGCGGGGCACTCAGCCTCGCCGGCATCACGCTTTTCGTCGGGATCGCCGTCCTCGTTCTTCTGGCCGCCGGCATCGAATCCGGCGGCACCAATCCTCTGACCGATCCCTACCTGCTCCGCGTCCTGCGCTTCACGCTGCTGCAGGCGGTGCTCTCGACGCTGCTCTCCGTCATGCTCGCCATACCGGTTGCCCGTGCATTGGCGCGTCAGCCGCGCTTTCCCGGCCGGCTGTGGCTCATCCGGCTGATGGCGGTGCCGATGGGGCTGCCTGTACTGATCGGCGCGCTCGGCCTGCTCGGCATATGGGGACGGCAGGGGTTGCTCAACCAGGCTCTTGCCACGCTCGGCCTCTCACAACCCGTCAGCATCTACGGCCTCGCCGGCATCTTGCTTGCGCATGTCTTCTTCAACATGCCGCTCGCCTGCCGGCTGATGCTTGCCGGACTGGAGCGCGTACCTGCAGAATATTGGCTCGTGGCCGGCGGCCTCGGTATGCGGCCCGCCTCGGTCTTTCGCTTCATCGAATGGCCTGTCCTGCGCGGCCTCATTCCGGGCATTGCCGGCCTGATCTTCATGCTGTGCGCCACCAGCTTCACGCTGATCCTGATCCTCGGCGGCGGCCCGGCCGCAACGACGCTGGAAGTGGCGATCTATCAGGCGCTGCGCTTTGATTTCGATCCCGGCCGCGCCGTGATGCTGTCGCTGCTGCAGATCGTCATCACCCTCGTCATTCTCGGCGCCATGACGCTGTTTCGCGCGCCTGACGACCATGGGCTCACCAGCGGCCGTGCCCTGCGGCGCATCGATGGGCAAAGAACGACCGCACGATGGATCGACGCTGCTTTGCTGTCGGCCGCTACCCTCTTTCTCGGCCTGCCGCTCGCCTCGGTCGTCGTGACCGGCCTCGAGGCAAATCTCTTCAAACTCGCCGGTCAGCCGATCTTTCTGCAGGCGGCCGCCACGAGCCTGGCGATCGCGCTCGCCGCCGGACTTTTGTCCGTCCTGATATCCTTTGCGATCATTCGCGCCCGCTCGGTCATATCTGCAGACCGCCGGAAGCCGGCCGGCCTGCGCAGCCTCGCGATCGCGCTGAGCGCAAGCTCGTCGCTCATCCTGCTGGTGCCGCCGATCGTGCTGGCAACCGGCTGGTTTCTCGCGCTCAGGCCATTGGGCGACCCCAGCCGCTTTGCCGCAATCCTCATCGTTGTCATCAATGCTCTGATGGCCCTGCCCTTCGTCATTCGCGTCATCGAGCCAGCCTTCGCAATCCATCGTCGCCGCACGGAACGGCTGGCGGCAAGCCTCGGCCTTCACGGCCTCGCCCGCCTTCGCCTGATCGATTGGCCGGGCCTGCGCAAGCCATTCTTCACGGCGCTCTCCTTTGCCATGGCCCTGTCGCTCGGCGACCTCGGCGCCGTGGCGCTCTTCGGCTCCGACAGTCTGATGACCCTGCCTTGGCTGGTCTACAGCAAGCTCGGCAGCTACCGCACGAACGACGCCGATGGTTATGCCTTGATCCTCGGCCTGGTCTGCCTTCTCCTGACCATTGCCGGTACGGCGGGCCAGGGCATACGCGATGACGAAAGCAGGCGAAATGGATGATGGCAGGGACATGAAGGAACAAGGCATCGCCATGGAAGGCGTCGAGCTGCGCCTCGGCACGCATGACTTCCGCTTCGACTGCACCTTGTCGCAGGGCAAGATCATCGCCGTCGCCGGACCGTCAGGATCGGGAAAATCGACGTTTCTGAATTTGCTAGCCGGCTTCGAACAGCCCGATCGCGGCCGCATTCTGCTCGCCGGGCAAGACGTAACCGGCCTGCATCCCGCCGCGCGGCCGGTATCGCTCGTCTTCCAGGACAATAATCTCTTCGCCCATCTCGATCTCTTCACCAATGTCGGCCTCGGCATCAGCCCGTCATTGAGGCTCTCGGCGCAGGATCGGCAAAGGGTCTCTGAAGCCTTGGCCCATGTCGGACTGCCCGGCTTCGAGACGCGCAAGCCGGGCACGCTGTCCGGCGGCGAACGGCAGCGCGCCGCTTTCGCCAGGGCGCTGGTGCGCGACAAGCCGGTCCTGCTTCTGGATGAACCCTTTGCGGCACTCGATCCGGGCCTGCGCTCCGGCATGGTCGAACTTCTGAAAACCCTGCATCGCGAAACCGGCAATACGGTGCTGATCGTCTCGCATGATCCGGCGGAAGTGCGGCGTCTTGCCGACCATGCCGTCTTCATCGCCGGCGGCAGGATCGAGCTTTCGGCTCCTATCGAAGCCTTTCTGAAGGCGACTGACATTCCGGCCCTGACCACATTTTTGCAACATTGAATGCGACGCAGCATGCTACCGCCGACTTTGCCTTAATTTCGTCGTGTCGAACGGCTGAAACTCCCGGGAAATGCTTGCTAAAATACAACGCTGCCACATTTAAGCGGAGTCTCGCTATGCAACCGGTGCCAAAATCGGCTACAGCAAGGGGTGGAGACCGTCCGGGTGAATGCGGATTGATGGGGTGAGAGCAACCTTTATCGGCGCGCGACAATGATCGGCCCGGTAACGATCAACCGGATGCGGCGCCGAGCCGGCATGGCAGCGAAATGAGTGAGACACAGGTCCTGAAGCAGAGCGAACGAGTAGAACGAAGGATCAACGTGACCGTCGCAGCCCGTTTGCGCCGCCTGGCACCACTCTTTATCGCTACGGCGATGCTGAACAGCTGCCAGACGGTGATGGATCAATCCTATCAGCCGAGCGTCTCGCCCTCCGCCAATCCGCAGATCGTTTCCGAGGTACAGAAGAACGACCCGCGCGCGCAGATGGGTGCTCGCGAGCATCCGCGCATCCTCGCGAGCTACGGCGGCGAATACAAGGACGCCAAGACCGAGCGGCTAGTCGCCCGCATTGCCGGCGCGCTCACCAGCGTCTCGGAAAATCCGCAGCAGTCCTACCGCATCACCATTCTCAATTCGCCCTCGATCAACGCCTTCGCGCTGCCGGGCGGTTATCTCTATGTGACGCGCGGCCTGCTGGCGCTTGCCAACGACGCTTCTGAAGTCGCTGCCGTGCTGGCGCACGAAATGGCGCACGTCACCGCCAACCACGGCATCGAGCGGCAAAAGCGCGAAGAGGCCGAAGTCATCGCCAGCCGCGTCGTCGCCGAAGTCCTGTCGAGCGATCTCGCCGGCAAGCAGGCGCTCGCCCGCGGCAAGCTGCGCCTTGCCGCCTTCTCGCGACAGCAGGAGCTGCAGGCCGACGAGATCGGCATCCGCACGCTCGGCCAGGCCGGCTATGATCCTTACGCTGCCGCGCGCTTCCTGAACGCGATGGAAGACTACAGCCGCTTCATGTCGGCCAATTCCGACGTGGACCAGAGCCTGGACTTCCTTTCGAGCCACCCGAGCACGCCGCAGCGCATTGATCTTGCCAAGGCGCACGCGCGCGAATTCGGCGAGGAAGGCAAGGTCGGCGACACCGGCCGCGACTACTATCTGAACGGCATCGACGGCCTGCTCTATGGCGACAGCCCGGAGGAAGGCTATGTGCGCGGCCAGACCTTCCTGCATGGCGGCCTCGGCATCCGCTTCGACGTGCCGCCAGATTTCCGCATCGACAACAAGGTCGAAGCCGTCATGGCGACCGGTCCTGGCGATATCGCCATCCGCTTCGACGGCGTTGCCGACACCCAGAACCAGAATCTGACGAACTACATCTCCAGCGGCTGGGTAACGGGCCTCGACCCTTCCTCGATCAAGTCGATCACCGTCAACGGCATGCCGGCCGCGACCGCGCGCGCTTCCGCCGATCGCTGGGATTTCGATGTGACCGTGATCCGCGATCGCACGCAGATCTTCCGCTTCCTGACGGCAGTGCCGAAGGGGAATATCGCCCAGCTCAACCAGACGGCGGATGTGTTGCGTTCAAGCTTCCGGCATATGACGCCGGACGAGGCGGCCTCGCTGAAGCCGCTCCGGGTCCGCGTCGTCACCGTCAAGCCGGGCGACACGATCACGACGCTCGCCGCCCGCATGATGGGCACCGATCGCAAGCTGGATCTGTTCAAATTGATCAATGCCCTGCCCACCGGCGCGAGCATTGCACCAGGCGACAGGGTCAAGATTATCGCGGAATAGTCGCCAGGGCCTTCTCCCGGTCGGGAGAAGGCATTTCTCAGGCGTAGGTTGCCATGCGGGGGTCGGCATCGACAAGCGCATTGCGGAGCTTGTCCATGGCGCGGCTTTCGATCTGGCGCACGCGCTCCTTGGAAATGCCGAGATCGGCGCCGAGCTCCTCGAGCGTCGCGCCATCTTCGACAAGACGGCGCGCCTGGATGATCTTCATTTCGCGCTCGTTGAGATGCTTTAGCGCCGATGCCAGCCAGATGCGGCGGCGTTCGCCGTCGATCATGTCGGAAACCTGCTCGTCGGGAAGCGGCTCGTCGCTGATCAGAAAATCGATGCGCTCCGCACTTTCGGAATCACCCGCAATCGACGGCGCCTGCAGCGAGGTGTCGCTGCTGGAAAGACGCGCATCCATGGTCTGCACGTCGGCGAGGCTGACGCCGAGCGTCACGGCGATTTCCTCATGGATGGACTGCACGGTGACGCCGGAATTGCTGCGAGCAAGCTTGGCGCGCAAACGGCGCAGATTGAAGAACAGCGCCTTCTGGGCAGAGCTCGTGCCGCCGCGCACGATCGACCAATTGCGCAGAATGTAGTCTTGGATCGATGCGCGTATCCACCAGCTTGCGTAGGTAGAGAAGCGAACCTCACGTTCCGGTTCGAAGCGGGCAGCCGCTTCCAGCAGACCGACATAACCTTCCTGCACCAGATCGCTCATCGGCAGTCCGAAATTGCGAAATTTCCCCGCCATGGAAATGACGAGGCGCATATGGGCGGTTGCGATCTGATTGCGGGCGCCGCGATCGTCGTGGTCCTTCCAGCGAATGGCAAGATTATGCTCTTCATCGCGATCGAGATAGGGGGCAGCCATGGCGAGTTTGATCATGCGCCGATCTGCAGACATATTCGTCATATGCATCTCCTGGGTTCGGCCTCAAATCGTCTCTGTGCCGCGGTCGACGAAAAGGGCAGCAAGCATCGTTTCCGAACATCGCTGTTCGGATGGAAATCAATGAATGAAATTGCAAATTGGCGACCGATATCCGGCTCGCCGGATGATCGATGACTAGTCTAGTTCGATCTCATCGAACGGGTCTGACGATTGAAGCATCTTCAGATCGCCGGGGAGCTTCGAGTGAAAACGCATAGGCCGGTCCTCGTGAACGTCTATAAAACGGCCCGTCTGGAACCCCCTCTCCACAGGAGCGCACCCACACCGACCGCCAACACGAAGCCTAAACGCGGCAGAACGGAAAAGGTTCCAAAGAAAAAACCCGGCACGAAGGCCGGGTTTTTTGAAGCGGTTTTTGACGCCTTGCCTTATGCGGCTTCGTCCTGGGAATCGTCTTCTTCGATAGCCTTGCCGCGCTTCGGGCCCTTGTTCAGGTTGGCCTCGACGAGGCGAACGGCTTCGGTTTCCGACATCTTGTTGACGGCAGCAATTTCGCGCGCCATGCGGTCAAGAGCGGCCTCGTAAAGCTGGCGTTCGGAATAGGACTGCTCCGGCTGGTTCTCGGCGCGATAGAGGTCGCGAACGACTTCCGCGATCGAGATCAAATCGCCGGAATTGATCTTGGCATCGTATTCCTGCGCGCGGCGCGACCACATGGTACGCTTCACGCGTGCCTTGCCCTGCACGACCTTCAAAGCACGCTCGACGAAATCCGTCTCGGAAAGCTTGCGCATGCCAATGCTCATGGCCTTGGCCACCGGCACCTTCAGGCGCATCTTGTCTTTCTCGAAGTCGATTACGAACAGCTCAAGCTTCATGCCTGCGACTTCTTGTTCTTCGATCGCAGTGATCGTGCCAACACCGTGGGCCGGATAGACGATCGCTTCACCAGTCTTGAAGCCGTGGCGTGCTGCTGAAGGTTTTTTCTGCTGGGTCGTCATTCTTTTCAAAAACTCCCTGTTACGCGCCCCTTTAGGGTCGGGGGCCGGGTCAGTCAGGCCCGGATGAGACGGACGTACCGTCGGGTCACTTCATCCTGGTCCAGCCAGACTTATGCAAACAGAAACCCATCCATCGCGATCCGGGACCCGACAACACAAAACGTTGATATGTCAAGGAAACCGCGTACGGATTGGTGATTTGCTTTCGTGATGGTTTTGGGCATGCGAAATGCCGCAGTGGATCAGTATGAGGAACCTATCACAAAAAACTGAGGAAATCAATAATTTGCTGCACGCGCGCCAAAATGGCCACGTTGACCGACCAGCGGCCCAACGGCAGTGATTCGCCTTCTGCGATATCGACTACACCTTTATCGGCAGCCTGTCACGGCCTCCGATCAGTCGCCCGCACCGGGGCTGGTCGAGAAATATTTCTCGAATTTGCCCTGTTCGCCATCCATTTCCTTGGCTTCCGGCAGCGGATCGCGCTTGACCGTGATGTTCGGCCAGATGGCGGCATATTCCGCATTGACCTTCAGCCACTTGTCGAGACCCGGCTCCGTATCGGGCTTGATCGCCTCGGCAGGACATTCCGGTTCGCAGACGCCGCAATCGATGCATTCGTCGGGATGGATGACGAGGAAATTCTCGCCTTCGTAGAAGCAGTCGACCGGGCAGACTTCCACGCAGTCGGTATATTTGCAGCGAATGCAATTGTCGGTCACGACATATGTCATGAAGCACTCCAGGAATGTCTCTAGCTTCCGCGGATGCGCAACCTGGAACGTCGCACCTTTCCACGGAGCCGAACGGGTAGACGAATGCGTCACGCGCAAACGCACCGTCCGGCTGGTTACCGGCAGGTTGATCGTGAGGTATCGACTTTGTAAGCCAATTTCAAGGACAAACAATCTGGAAAACAGCTGATGACGGGCAGAGTTTTCTAATCGTCGTCGGAGGTGAGGCGATCGATCGCGCGCCGATCCCGCTTCGTGGGCCTGCCGCTCCCCGGCGCCCGCAATGCCTGCTCGAAAGGGGTGAGGCGTTTTGCCTCATCGGGCGGCGGCGTCAGATCCTCGTAAAGCAGCCTGGCTTCCTCGAAGGGGCCTCGCCGTTCGCCGGCCGCGCGCACGATCAGGACGACATCACGACGCTCGAGGGAAAGCTCCAGCCGGTCGCCCGCCTTGACGCCAAAGCTCGGCTGCGCGACCCGTTCGCCGTTCACCCGCACGCTGCCGTTCTGCACATAGTGCTGCGCCAGCGAACGGGATTTCACCATGCGGGCAAAGAACAGCCATTTGTCGATACGCTGGCGCGAACCGGAAAATGGCTGTTTCTCGTCCGTCATGGCTTATTTCTTCATCTGCTCCTTGAGGGCAGCGAGCTTGGCGAAAGGAGAATCGGGATCGATCGGCTTTTCCTTGCGCGGCGGCTTGGCTTCGAAGCGCAAAGGCTGCGACGCGCCGCGATTGTTGCGGTCGTTCCTGTCATTGCGTTCACCACGCTCCTGACGATCGCCTCGGTTGCCCTGATGCTGCGGACGACCGCCTTCGCGGTTGCCGCGCGGACCCTTGTCGCCGCCACGTGCCTCACGATTGTCACGTCCATCGCGACGGTCACGGCCCTCGCGATTGCCTTCGCCGGCCGCCTGCTCGCCACCGCTGCGGCGATTGCCCTGTTGACCGCGACCCTCGCCCTGCTGACCGCGACGATCGCCATGGCCACGGCCGCCTTGACGCTGCTGATGGTCGTTGCGACCACCCAGACGCCAGAGCAGAACCGGCTTCGGCTCCACCGGCTCGGCGGCAACGGCCTCGGATTCAGGAGCTTCGGCAACTTCAGCCGCCACTGCCACCGGTTCCGCCGCGGCATCCGCAGCCGGAGCCGCTTCTTGCGTCACGGTCTCCGTTTCCTTAGCCGGCTCGTCGCTCGCGGCATCGGCATCGTCGTGATCGGCCCTTTCGGCCGCCGCATCCACGGCCGGCGCTGCCGCAACCGCGGCCGCATCCTGCTGCGCGAGGAAGGTCGTAGCCTCTTCGGCCTTTACCGAATCGGCGCGGTAACCGAGACCCTTGAGGATTTCCTCCATGTCCTCGAGCGTTGCGCCGAGAATAGAGAGCATCGCGGTCGTCGTCGTGAAGCGGCGGCCGTCATAAGCGCCGTCGGGGCGCGAAGCCTGGCCGGGCTTCCACTGCAACAGCGGACGGATGAGATCCGCCAGACGCTCGAGAATGTCGATGCGCACCGCGCGCTTGCCGAGGAACCGGAAGCCCGCGAGCTTGTAGAACATACGCTCGTAGCTCGGATCGGTGACAACGGAGGTACGGCCGGCGGCCAGAACGGGGATCAGGTCGCCATAGCCCGGCTTGTCCAGGCCATCGTTCTTCAGTGCCCAGAGCAGCGTGATGAGCTCGGCCGGAGCCGGCTTCAGCAATGCGGGCACGAAGATATGGTAAGCGCCGAAGCGAACGCCGTAGCGGCGCATGGAGGCACGCCCATCCTGATCCAGCGACTTCACTTCTTCCGTGACGTCGCGACGGAACAGAACGCCGAGACTTTCCACCAGCTGGAAGGCCAGCCCCTTGGCGAGGCCCTGCAGATCCTCTGCGCGCTGGAGATCGTCGAGCGGCTTCAGAATCGTGCTGATATGGTGGTTCACGAAACGCTCGATACGAGCGGCCACGTGATCGCGCGCATTACCCGTCAACTGCTCGTCAGCAAGCAGGATGACGCGCGGCCGCATGACGTGATCGCTGCCCGACAGGCGCGCCACGGGATCACCGAGCCAGCGCACGAGACCATCGGCACTGATCGCAATGTCGCCGTTGCCGGCCGCATGCATGCGGGCGGCACGCGCCTCGAATTCCAGCGCCAGCGCCTTCTGCGAGGCCGTCTGAACAGCCTTTGCATCCGGTCCTTCGGTGCCTGCGATAGGCGTGAACCGGAATCCGGTCAACTGTCCCACATGATGTCCCTCAACGAAGACATCTCCATTCACACTGATTTCAGCTTCCAGCATCGCATTCTCTCTCAGGCGCTTCATGAGCACAGATGTCCTGCGATCAACAAAGCGTTTCGTCAACCTCTCATGTAACGCGTCGGACAATCGATCTTCGATTTCCCGCGTCTTTTCTTGCCAGTGTGTCGGATCGGCAAGCCAGCCGGGCCGATTCGACACATAGGTCCAAGTCCTTATCTGCGCGATTCGTGCCGAAAGCGTGTCGATCTCGCCATCTGTCCGATCGGCGCGATGCACCTGTTCGGCAAGGAAGTCCTCTTTCACCGTGCCATAGCGCACGAGATCGGAAAAGAGGGTGGCAATGAGATCGGCATGCTGGGCGGGTGTTATGCGCCGATAGTCCGGAAGCGCACAGGCTTCCCATAATTTTTCAACCCTGGCCGGGCTGCTGGCTAAATCGACAATCTCCAGATCGCGTGACAGATATTCCAACGCCTGCTGGTCTACCGCAGGCAGCGCCCGCGTCAAGCCCTGCACGCGAGGCGCGTCTTCCAAACTGGCGCGCAACGCCGCGATCGAGGCGAAATCCAGAACCTTGCTGCGCCATTGCAGCACCTTCACCATGTCGAACTCGTGTCCCTCGATCCGGCGCACCAGCTCATCGTCGAACGGGTCGACCTGCCCCGTCGCGCCGAAGGTTCCGTCCTTCAGATGGCGACCAGCACGACCGGCGACCTGGCCGAGCTCGGCCGGATTGAGGTTGCGGAACTGATAGCCGTCGAACTTGCGGTCCTGGGCAAAGGCGACATGATCGACGTCGAGGTTGAGACCCATGCCGATCGCATCGGTCGCAACCAGATATTCGACATCGCCGGCCTGGTAGAGCGCCACCTGTGCATTGCGGGTGCGCGGGCTGAGCGCCCCGAGCACGACGGCCGCACCACCGCGCTGGCGGCGGATGAGTTCCGCGATCGCATAAACCTCGTCGGCGGAAAAGGCGACGATCGCCGTGCGCTGCGGCAGGCGCGTGATCTTTTTCTGGCCAGCATAGAACAGGTGTGAAAGCCTCGGCCGCTCAAGAACGGTAATGCCAGGCAGAAGCTGCTCGAGAATCGGTCGCATCGTGCCGGCGCCGAGCAGCAGGGTCTCGTCGCGCCCACGCAGATGCAGGATACGGTCGGTGAAGATATGGCCACGCTCGAGATCGCCCGCCAGCTGCACCTCGTCGATGGCGACGAACGAGGCGCGCGTTTCGCGCGGCATGGCTTCGACGGTGCAAACGGAGAAGCGTGCATTGGGCGGCGATATCTTTTCCTCGCCGGTAATCAGCGCGACATGCTGGGCGCCGACCTTTTCGACCACGCGCGTATAGACCTCGCGCGCAAGCAGCCGCAGCGGCAGGCCGATCACGCCGCTGCCGTGCGCCACCATGCGCTCGATGGCATAATGGGTCTTGCCGGTATTGGTCGGTCCGAGCACCGCGGTCACGCCGCGTCCGCTCAGGATCATGGGCTGCGAAGTCTGAGTCATAGGTCCGTGCATGGGCGAGAAACCGCCGTCTTCCGATCAGCATGTTCCTCCTGGAGGAAACGAACAGATGACGACCATATGTGACAAAGACAAGACCCAAATGAAAAAACAGATGCGGCAACATTCGATTTCATATTTGATCACCTCAACCATAAGCTACATTTGCTTTGCATCCCAAGCGAGTCCCGACGATTCCGGAACAGCTTGAGAACGAATCGGAGACGAATCGCTGACTCCGCATCGTTCCTTATTTGTTCACTACTACATATGGATTTCGATGAAAAGAATCCCACCAAATACTGAATCCCGCTTGCACAGCTTTTCCACGGGAAAGGAGTCAAGCGGAGAATCTTCAGCCAGCGAAATTCTGCATATTTTTATGGTTAACAACCTGTAAATAATGAGATTTCCCGTAAATCCACCGCTCGCATTAACATCTAGGTCAAATCCGGAACGAATCGGCGACGAATCGGAGGTTCCAGGCGATTCCGTTTTTGTTCCCCACAACATCTAGCGTTTTCTTGGCAAGGACATACCGGACTCTGAATGGTTGAGACCTGGATTCGGGTCGAATCTGCGATTGCGATTAACCTTTTAGCGAGCGCCGCTATAGTGAATCGAGAAATACACGCATAAGCTGTAGACATTAACGCTTCGACCAAAGCCGGAACGTATCGGCGACGAATCGCGGATAGGAGCGGGTATCGTGTTTGTTCACGGCTACATGTTGTATTTCGCCGGGACAGCATCTCGACGTAGGAGCCGGCAGGTACGGCGAACCTGTAAGCGGATTCGCTCCAAGTTAACCAATCGGCCTATGAAAGCGCCAACCGCGCAATCTGCCGCCGGTCCCGTTTTGCACTTCCGGCACGCCGAAAATAACCTCGCCGTTAACCGAAGTCCAAACACAGAACGAATCACCGACGAATCGCAGACATCAGGCCTTTCTCGTTTCGTTCACTGCAACCCATTGTATTTTAATTATATTTTAACCATAGGGACAAGTCTCGTAACACTCCCGAAGCCGTCGCGTGACGTGATCGCATTAACGTTTTTCTTGGCATCGAGACCATTCAGTCTCCGCATTTTTATTTCTTAGCCGGAACAATTATCGGGCACGCAAGTTTCTATGAGCAGAATTGAGGAACTCCGCCCATTCACTGGAAACAGATTTGAGCTGGAGTCGCTCGAAGCATAACGCCGGATCGAACGACGATATCGGCGGAATGCTCAAGCGATGGACATGGAGGAGACATATCATGCTAGGTACGGTATTGCTTGTCATACTGATTCTGCTGCTGATCGGCGCATTTCCCAGCTGGGGTTACAGCCGGGGTTGGGGGTATGGCCCATCGGGTGGTCTCGGGCTTGTTCTCGTCATTGTCCTCATTCTGTTATTGATGGGGCGGATCTGATCCGCAGACATTGTTCAAACCTCGCAACATCAGGGAGCTAACACCATGAAGAAGATCATCGTCGCGATCGCCCTCGTCGGCGCATTGGCGTCGTGCACGTCAACGGAAAAAGGCACGGCCATCGGCGCCGGCACCGGCGCGCTGATCGGCGGCGTGGCCACGCACAGCTGGGGCGGTGCCGCAGTCGGCGCAGTCGCTGGCGGCCTAGTCGGCAACCTCATCGGGCGGTCTGAAGATCGCCGCGGCTACTGCATCTATCGCGACCGTTACGGCCGCCGCTATGAGGCTCGCTGCCGCTAAGACCGGCATGATCTGACCGATCGTCATTAGCGGCCGGTCAGAACCCGTTCTTGAAAAAAGTCCAGGGGACGATAGTTCCGCCAAGGGCAATCCCCTTCCCGCGCCATCGGCCGCGGGAAGGGAGCAGTGTTTCGAGAAAGGAACGGCATCATGGCCGCAATCATCGCAAGCATTGCAGCACTCGCGCTCATCGGCACCACCTTCTACGCGCTCTTAAGCGCGGCACGGGCGCGAGGCAAGGAGAAGCAGCAGGCCGCATTGGAAGCCGTCATCCTGGAATTCAAGCCCAGGCAGCGACAGCAGGCAAATTC
The DNA here is from genome assembly GCF_044769665.1 of Rhizobium sp. NPDC090279. Taxonomy (NCBI): domain Bacteria; kingdom Pseudomonadati; phylum Pseudomonadota; class Alphaproteobacteria; order Hyphomicrobiales; family Rhizobiaceae; genus Rhizobium; species Rhizobium sp. NPDC090279. The sequence continues at coordinate 368,261 of NZ_JBIVYI010000007.1, forward strand.
AAACCGGGGCTGATTGCCGGGCTGGCCCGGTGATTCCGTCTATCCCATAAGCGAGATGGAGCGGTTCAGCCTCTCGCGAAAGCTCTGAACCGCTCCATCGCATTCCCTTCACGCAATTCCGGACGGAAAATCGCCATGCAATTTTCCCGGAATAGTCTTTAGACGAAGAATTGGCCGCCATTGGCCGTGATCGTCGATCCCGTGATGAAACCGGCATCGTCGCTGGCAAGGAAGACCGCGATGCGGGCGATTTCCTCAGGCTCGCCGAGGCGTCCCACGGGGATCTGCGGGATAATCCGCTCGTTCAGCACCTTTTCCGGCACGGCCAGCACCATTTCCGTGCCGATATAGCCTGGGCAAATGGCGTTGACCGTAATGTTCTTCGCCGCCCCTTCCTGTGCAAGCGCCTTGGTGAAGCCAAGATCGCCCGCCTTGGCGGCGGAATAGTTTGCCTGCCCCATCTGCCCCTTCTGACCGTTGATCGAGGAGATGTTGATGACGCGGCCGAAGCTGCGGTCGCGCATGCCCTGCCAGACATGATGCGTCATGTTGAACAGGCCGGTGAGGTTGGTGTTGATGACCTCGTGCCACTGCTGCGGCGTCATCTTGTGGAACATGGCATCGCGGGTGATGCCGGCATTGTTGACCAGGACTTCGACATGGCCGAGATCGTGCTCGATCTTGGCAATGCCCTTGCCGCACGCCTCGTAGTCGGTCACATCCCATTTGTGGACGGAGATGCCGGTCACATCGTGGAAAGCCCGGGCTTTTTCATCGTTGCCGGCATAGGTCGCCGCCACCTTATAGCCCGCATTGTGCAACGCCATTGAAATGGCCGCCCCAATGCCGCGCGTCCCTCCGGTTACCAATGCCACTCTGCTCATGTGCCACTCCCCTTTTTTGCTGCGAACACGGGACGCCCGAATGCCGGGTCGCCCGCTCCGCTTTCACCACTTCTTTCGGAAAATCCCGTTCGGGACGCCTTAGAGCATGATGCCGAAAAGTGTGAGCGGTTTTCGGAGGAAATCATGCTCTACTTCCTTGATTCTAGAGCGGATTCAGATTTTAGGTCGAACAGACCTAAAATCACCCGGTTCTAGAGCGCCTCGAAGCACATAGCGACCCCCATGCCGCCGCCGATACACAAGGTGGCAAGCCCCTTGCGGGCGCCCCGGCGCTTCATTTCGAACAGCAGCGTGTTGAGGACGCGGGCGCCGGAGGCACCGATGGGGTGGCCGATAGCGATCGCGCCGCCGTTGACATTGACGATCGACGTATCCCAGCCAAGATCCTTGTTGACGGCGCAAGCCTGGGCGGCGAAGGCCTCATTGGCCTCGACGAGATCGAGATCGTTGACGGACCAGCCGGCCTTTTCCAGCGCCTTGCGCGAAGCCGGAATCGGCCCGGTGCCCATGATCTGCGGATCGACGCCGGCCGTTGCCCAGGAAACGATGCGGGCAAGCGGCTGGATGCCGCGGCGTGAGGCTTCCGCCTCGCTCATCAGCACGGCGGCGGCGGCACCGTCATTGAGGCCGGACGCGTTGCCGGCAGTGACAGAGCCCTCCTTGTCGAAGGCCGGGCGCAGCTTCGTCATGGCGTCCATCGTCGCGCCGTGGCGAATATATTCGTCGGCGTCGACCGTGACGTCGCCCTTGCGCGTCTGGATGGTGAAGGGAACGATCTCGTCCTTGAAGCGACCGGCCTTCTGCGCGGCTTCCGCCTTGTTCTGCGAGGCAACGGCGAACTGATCCTGCTCCTCGCGCGAAAGCTGCCATTGACGCGCGATATTTTCGGCCGTGATGCCCATATGATAGCCGTGGAAGGCATCCATCAGGCCGTCCTTGATCATCGTGTCGATCATCTTCATGTCGCCCATCTTGGTGCCCGAGCGAAGATGCGCGGCATGCGGCGCCATCGACATGGATTCCTGGCCGCCGGCGACGATGATCTTCGCGTCGCCCGTCGCGATCTGCTGCAGGCCGAGCGCGACGGCGCGCAGGCCGGAGCCGCAAAGCTGGTTGACACCCCAGGCGGTCGCTTCCTGCGGAATACCGGCCTTCATCGCAGCCTGTCGGGCCGGGTTCTGGCCTTCGCCGGCCTGAAGCACCTGGCCGAGAATCACTTCATCGACTTCCTTGGCGTCGACGCCGGCGCGCTCCAGCGCACCCCTGATCGCGACAGCGCCGAGTTCATGCGCGGCAACGGTCGCAAAAGCGCCGTTGAACGAGCCGACCGCAGTGCGGGCAGCGCTGGCGACGACGATGGATGAACTGCTCATGGAAGCCTCCTCACAGAATGGACATGTATATGAGGCGAAACTGTCAAAGCTTTGCGTCCGAGTCAAACGCAAGAATTTTCGCCGCGCAGATTTCACGAAGCTGTCACCGCGTTCAAAAAAATCCGATCAAAGGAAAGGGCTTGCCGCATCGCACAAAGCGATTGTCACCAAGCTTCTTTTGCGTCTACACTCCGTGGTGGAGGAATTTCCATACAATCCATACAATCAGACGGGGCCAGGAGACTGATAATGGCAAAGAATGAGGGCCAGATCGTAATCAAGAAGTATGCCAATCGCCGCCTGTACAATACCGGCACCAGCACCTATGTGACGCTGGACGATCTGGCGGAGATGGTAAAGAAGGGCGAGGAATTCATCGTCCAGGACGCCAAGAGCGGTGAAGAGATTACGCATTCGGTCCTGACACAGATCATTTTCGAACAGGAATCAAAGACCGGCAACACGCTGCTGCCGATTCCCTTCCTGAGGCAGTTGATCGGCTATTACGGCGACCAGATGCAGATGGTCGTGCCGAGCTTTCTCGAGCACTCGATGCGCGCCTTCACCGAGCAGCAGACCCAGATGCGTGAGCAGATCAATCGCGCATTCGGCGAAACGCCGCTTGGCAAGAACCTGCAATTGCCCATGCAGATGGTCGAAGAACAGGTCCGCCGCAACACCGAAATGTTCCAGCAGGCCATGCAGATGTTCTCACCCTTCATGCAGCCGCCCGCCAAGGAAAGCCGAAAGGCCGAAGCGAAAGACATCGACGAGCTAAAGGAACAGCTCCGCGCCATGCAGAGCAAGCTGGATAGTTTGTGAGATAAGACGGGCCTGAAAAATCACCCGTGCGTTCGTGGAGAGTTTCCCCCCTCTGTCACTAACGTGACATCTCCCCCACAGGGGGGAGATCGGTAGCTTGCAGAACCCTCTCGCCTTAAATCATTGGCGCACCTGGTGAAGCTAGCCTATCAGTTCATTCCAGGATGGGGTGGCATATTCCCAACAATCTCCCCCTTGTGGGGGAGATGTCCCGAAAGGGACAGAGGGGGGTATCAGAGCCGCGCCATACCAAGAGACGGCGTTCCTTCCGCCCGTATAGCCTGCCTCAAGCACACACCCGATCAAAACAGAAAAAGGCCGGCGAACCGCCAGCCTTTTCATTCATGCCATCAAGGCAGCGCTGAAATTATGCGCTTTCCTTCGGCGTCAGAACCTGACGGCCGCGATACATGCCGGTCTTCAGGTCGATGTGGTGCGGGCGACGCAGTTCGCCAGAGTTCTTGTCTTCGACGTAGGTCGAAGCCTTCAGGGCGTCAGCAGAGCGGCGCATACCGCGCTTGGACGGGCTCGTTTTTCTCTTCGGTACAGCCATTCTCGTTACTCCATGTACGGACGAAACATATCCCCGGCCAGCAAGGCGGCCGAAACAGATATGCATCAATTTCGGAAATTGGGCCGGCTTATACATGGCTTACCGGGCTTTGACCAGTCCCTTCCAGCATTTTTTGCCCGCCTCGGCGGATTCCCGAATATTCGGCGCCGACTCGCCAGTCAGGCTTCGTCCTCCGGCACGATCCATGTTTCCTTCAATGCCGCCTCTTCCCATTTCTTCCAGGCGGGCAGCGCCTTCATCGCGGCCATATAGTCCCGTGTGTCGGCCGCAACCGCTATGTCGTATTTTTCCAGACGGCTGACGACGGGCGCAAACATGGCATCCGCGCCAGAAAACACGCCGAACAGGAAGGGGCCGCCGGAGAAGGCTCGCGCTTCGCGCCAGATCGTTTCGATACGGGCGACATCCTCCATCACCCCCTCGGGCAGATCGAGGGGGCTCACCGGGCGGCGCATGTTCATCGGGCAGGCATTGCGAAGCGCTCGGAAGCCCGAAAGCATCTCCATGCTGTAGGAGCGCGCCAGTGCGCGCGCCTGTCGATCCTTGGGCAGCAGTCCAGCCTCCGGGAAGAGCTCCGCCACATATTCGATGATGGCAAGCGATTCCCAGACCTTGAGGCCGCCGTGGACCAGCATCGGCACCTTGCCCGTCGGCGACACCTCGCGGATGCGCGGATTACCGCCGGGAAAATCGAAGGGGATCAGCACCTCTTCGAAAGGAATGCCGCAACCCTCCAGCGCGATCCACGGCCGGAGCGACCAGGAGGAATAGTTCTTGTTGCCGATATAGAGGGTAAGCTTGTCCATGATCGCATGTTTCCTTTGTTAGTCCCGCAATTGGAAGACGAGGAGCTCCTCGAAATGGTTCATGTCCGCGAACGAGCAGAAGGCCGGCGGCCGCAGCTCGAGAACAGGCACCTCCGTGCGAAGCGTGGCCGCCACCTCGTCCAGCATCGCCTGCCAGCGCGGAAGAGCCTCGTCGGCCAGTCGCTCGATGACATAGGTGAACGTGATGTGAAAAACATAAGTCTCGTGATCGGGATGGCGATAGCCCAGGAAATCCGCAAGGGCATTGCGCCAATCGCGCATAATCTTACGATCCTTTTCGGTGGCGCCGGCAACCACCAGACCGCTGGGTCGCGCCTTGATCACGGTCACCTCGAATGGATCGCGTCCGGAAAAGGCCTTCAGCCGTTCGCCCATGATCTCCGTCATCTGATCGATCGGCGTGTCGAGCGCGACGTCCGCGGGCCAATAGGGCTGGGCGCGGCGATATTCGATGATCCCCTGGAACAGGGTCATGTGCAGGCTGGAGATCGGTGTGAAGGCGAATTGCCCGGCCTCCGGCATGTCGAGATATCTCTGTCGCGCCGCGACGATCGCGCGCTGTGTCGGTGAGCCTTCCGACAGATGACAGACGACCGTGTTGCCGGGCTCGGGCTGGAAGATACCTGAGCGATCATAGCGCGTGCCGAGATGGCGTGGCGGCGCCGGATGCAGGCTTTTGGAGTATTGGAGCAATTCGGGCGAGAAGGCGTCGAAATCCATGGGTATCCGATCATCATTGGCAGATCACCCGCCCTTACGTCATGGCCAAGAATGCCAGATGACAACAAGCCGATCGAACGACAAGTTCTGATCTCAATCATAAAGGCATTTGATGTATGCGTCGGCATTCCTGGCACGCCGCTGGATCAGCGAGGCGAGCTGGCTAAGCCCCCGCCCCGGCTTGCTCGCCACCCGATCGATCGGGTTCGGAAGCGAGACCGCAAGAAGCGCCGCCTGACGGGCTGTGAGCTTGGAGGCAGGCACCTTGAAGTGATAGCGCGCCGCCGCCTCGATGCCGTAGATGCCCGGCCCCCATTCGGCGACATTGAGATAGATTTCCATCATCCGGCGTTTCGACCAGACAGCCGAGGCGGAAACCGCCAGCGGCAGCTCCAGCGTCTTGCGCACGAAGGAACGGCTGTTCCATAAAAACAGGTTCTTCACCGTCTGCATCGGGATCGTGCTGCCGCCACGGGTGGATTTGCCGCCCAGCGTCTCCTCGACGAGAACCAGCATCTCGCCCCAATCGACACCGCCGTGAAAACAGAACTGCCCGTCCTCCGAGACCATGACGGATTTCACCAGCACCGGCGCGATTTTATCCAGCGGGACCCAGCGACGGTCATATCCCTGAAGAGTGACGGCATCGCCGATCATCAGGGTGGAAACGGGGTGGATGAACGGCAGCAGATAGACGACGATGAAGAAATAGGGCAGCAGCAGGACGCCGATCACGATGAGGACGATGCGTTGCCAAAGCGGCCTGGCCCCGAAGCGCGCAAACAGGGAGGACCGTTGCGGCACGTCGGCTTCCTCCTCCTGATCAGTCGATATGTCCAATTGCCGAAGGTCCACGTTGGCTCCATCCCGGACGCCTCTGGATGCAGCCGGGAAACGCACTGATGTTGCACTCGTCATATCGTCTACATGGGGTGATGACCAGAGTGCGGTGCGAATCCCCAGCCGGCTGTCGACAATTGTCGTTGCCAGCAACCGCCTCTCATGCCAAACAGCGGCCATGGACAGCACCCATTCTTCATTCGAACAGCGCCTCAGGGACAATGCCGGCAAGGTCGAAGCTCTGCTGACCCGGCTTCTCGGCAACGCCAGCCTCGACGACGAGATCGTCCGTCCCGACCGGCTGCTGAGCGCGATGCGGCATGGCGTTCTGAACGGCGGCAAGCGGCTGCGTCCCTTCCTCGTCATGGAATCCTCGGCCCTTCTCGGCGGCAATGCGGAGGCGGCTCTCAGGATTGGCGCCGCGCTCGAATGCGTGCATTGCTATTCGCTTGTCCATGACGACCTGCCGGCCATGGACGACGACGATCTGCGCCGCGGCCAGCCGACGGTGCATATCGCCTTCGATTACGCAACGGCGATCCTGGCGGGCGACAGCCTGCTGACCTATGCCTTCGACATCATCGCTGCCCCGGAAACGGAGCTGCCCGCCGACCGGAAAATGGCGCTTGTGCTGTCGCTGTCGCGCGCGGCCGGCATCGGCGGCATGGCCGGCGGCCAGGCCCTCGATCTTGCCGCAGAGAAAGAGACGCCGGATGAAAACGGCATCACCACGCTGCAAGCGATGAAAACGGGCGCACTGATCCGCTTCGCCTGCGAGGCCGGCGCGATCATTTCGGGCGCCTCGGTCGAGGACCGCAAGCGCCTGCGGACCTTCGGCGAAAAGATCGGCCTCGCCTTCCAGCTTGCCGACGATCTGCTCGACCTGACGGCCGACGCCGCCACCATGGGCAAGGCAACCGGCAAGGATGCCGCGCGCGGCAAGGGGACGCTCGTTGGGCTGCACGGCCAGGAATGGGCCGAGGCGACGCTTTCAAAGCTGGTGAGCCAAGCCGCCGACCTGCTGTCCGACTACGGGGACAAGGCGGATATCCTCATGGAAACCGCTCGCTTCGTCGCGAACCGCAAGAGCTGATCCCGGCTGCGGCATCGCCGACCTGCCTGGCGGCGGGTAATTTATCTTCCGCCGAGCACAAGCTCCTGGATGCGGAAAAAACTGCCCGGCGGGATGGCGCCGTGCCTGCAACATCCGTTCAGCTGCTACAGCCACCCATTCAGCTGGGGAATGTCACCATCACAAGAATCCATTGCTTCGGCGGGTGATTTCCGCCGTATTTTATGACAGGTTGCCGATACGAGATCGGCCCGAAGACGCAGAATTGTTCGCGCCGGCCAATGCCCCCGGGAATGTCCTCCATGCATGAAACGCTTGCCTACCTGCCGCAGATCCTGCCGGCCTATATCGCCTATATCATCGCCGTCGTTAGCCCCGGCCCCGCTATCATGGCGATCATCGGCACATCGATGACCCATGGCCGCAAGGCCGGCATGACCCTCTCGCTCGGCATCTTCGGGGGATCGCTGACCTGGGCGATTGCCGCGGCGGCCGGCCTCGCCACGCTGTTGCAGACCTATGCGATGGCACTGGAGGTTCTGAAGATTTTCGGCGGGCTCTATCTGCTTTATCTCGCCTACAAGGCTTTTCGGGCTGTGCGGGCAAGTGGCGACGTCCTGACCGCCGCTACCGAAACAAAGGCTCCGACCTTCAAGTCACTGGTTCTGCGCGGCTACGGCATCCACGTCACCAATCCGAAGGCGATCTTCGCCTGGCTGGCCATCATCGCGCTCGGCATGCCGCAGGGCGCGCCCGCCTCCGTGGCGGCGCTGATCGTCACCGTCTGCTGCGCGACCGGTTTCCTGGCGTTCATGGGTTATGCGGTGCTGTTTTCGACACCGCATGCGCTGCGAATCTATCGCAACGCGCGCCGCTGGATCGAAGGCGCCATGGCCGGCTTCTATTGCTTCGCCGGCATCAAGCTGCTGACAAGCAATATGTAGCGTGACGGAGGCGGTTACTCCGCCGCGATGGTCTTCTGGCCGAAGCGCTTCTCGATATAGTCGGCAACAAGCGCTTCGAAGTCCGAAGCGATGTTCGGACCACGCAAGGTCATCGCCTTCTGGCCGTCGATGAAGACGGGGGCAGCCGGGCTCTCGCCAGTGCCGGGGAGCGAAATGCCGATATCGGCATGCTTGCTTTCGCCCGGGCCGTTGACGATGCAGCCCATGACGGCGACGTTCAGCGCTTCCACACCCGGATACTTCTCGCGCCAGACCGGCATGTTCTTGCGGATGTCGTTCTGGATATTCTGCGCCAGTTCCTGGAACACTGTCGACGTCGTGCGGCCGCAGCCGGGACAAGCCGCAACGACGGGGATGAACTGGCGGAAGCCCATGACCTGCAGCAGCTCCTGCGCCACCTGCACTTCGCGGGTGCGGTCACCGTTCGGCTCGGGCGTCAAGGAAACGCGGACCGTGTCGCCGATGCCGTGCTGCAGTACATAGCCCATAGCGGCGGACGAGGCGACGATGCCCTTGGAGCCCATGCCGGCCTCGGTCAGGCCCAGATGCAGCGCATGGTCGGAACGCTCCGACAGCATGGAATAGACGGCGATCAGATCCTGAACCTGGCTGACCTTGGCCGACAGGATGATGCGGTTTCGCGGCAGGCCGATTTCCTCGGCGAGATCAGCCGAGATCAGCGCCGACTGCACGATGGTCTCGCGCGTCACCTGCCGGGCCGACAGCGGCGAGCCCTCGGCGGCGTTCTTGTCCATCAGCGCGGTCAACAGGTCCTGATCGAGCGAACCCCAGTTGACGCCGATGCGCACCGGCTTGTCGTAGCGGATCGCCATCTCGATGATCTCGGCGAACTGCTTGTCCTTTTTGTCCTTGAAGCCGACATTGCCGGGATTGATGCGGTATTTCGCCAGCGCCTCGGCACAGGCCGGATGATCGGCCAAAAGCTTGTGGCCGATATAGTGGAAATCGCCGATCAGCGGCACGTCCATGCCGAGACGCAGCAGCCGCTCGCGGATTTTTGGCACGGCGGCGGCACTTTCGTCACGGTCGACGGTGATGCGCACGAGTTCGGAGCCGGCTTTGAAGAGGGCAGCCACCTGGGCGACGGTCGAATCGATATCGGCCGTATCGGTATTGGTCATGGATTGCACAACCACGGGCGCGCCACCGCCGACGATCACGCCGCCGACATCGACGGCAACGGAGGAGCGGCGCGGTTTGGGGTCGAAATCACTGGCGGACGACATGGAAAACTCTCGCAGGCCTTTGAAACGGTATCTTTCAGGTGGATCACGAAACGGTCGTTGTCAACCGCTCCCGGCATCTCTTTTGATCAAGCCGATACCGACCAAAAATGACGAAATTAATGCTTGGTATCGCCGATGCCGTCAGCGTAGCGCGCCAGCGACGAGAACGCCAGCACGACGAGCAGCAGCACGGGCAGCGCCATCAAGACAGGCGAGAAGCCGACATGCTCAGCCGCGAAACCGATGGCCGACGGCGCGACCAGCATGCCGGAATAGCCGAGCGTCGTGACGACGGAGATGCCGATGCCCGGCTGCAGGCCCGGAATGTTGCCGGCGGCGGAAAAGGCGATCGGCACCATGTTGGAAATGCCGATGCCACAGAGCGCAAAGCCGAGGATGGCGATCTCCGCATTCGGAGCCAGCGCCGCGGTCAACATGCCGACAATGGCAAAGACGGTGCAGACACGCAGCGTCCTGATGGCGCCGAGCCAATCGCGGACGAAATCGCCGGCGAAGCGCATCGTCGCCATGGTGGCCGAGAATGCGGCAAAGCCGAAGCCCGAGAGCGCCACCGACGCGCCCTTTTCCTGGCTGAGATAGAGCGCGCTCCAGTCGAGCACCGCACCCTCCGGCACCATGCAGAACAGCGCGACTACGCCGAGCAGCCAGGGCAGCGGGATCATCGGCAGCTTCGCCTTCGGCCTGGCCTCATCGTGATGCGGCTGGTCGCTGAGGACCATCGGCCAGGCAACCACCAGAAAAACAACGGCGATCGCGGTCGATGCCTCGGCATGGCCGAGAACGCCCCAGCGGGCGATCAACAGGCCGCCGATCGCCGAGCCCAGCAGGCCACCCAGGCTCCAGAAGGCATGACAGGAGGACATGATCGCCCGTCGCATGGATTTTTCGACCGAGACCGCATTGGCATTCATCGCCACGTCCATGGTGCCGACGAAGCCGCCGAAGAGGAAGAGGGCAACCGCAGCCGTCCAGACATTCGGCGCCAGAGTGAGCGCCAGAATCATCGGCAACAGCAGCACGGCGAGAATTTTGACGACGATGTGCGAGCCGCGAACCGCGATCTGTGCGCCGGCAAGCGGCATCATCACAAGCGAACCGACGCCGAAGACGAGGATCATCAGGCCCAGCTCGAATTTCGACAATTGCAGGCGCTCGGCGAACTCCGGAATTTTCGGCGCCCAGCAGCCGACCATGAAGCCGTTCAGCAGGAACATCAACGAAACGGCCGCGCGCGGTTTTGTGAAGAATCCGCTCCTACGCGCCTCAAGACCCTCGAATCCAGCCCTATCGTCCATGAAATTCCCCCCAAATCAGCGCCGCAGTCTATTTAAATCGATTGAAATCACAACGATCGAAAGCAGCCGCACCAGTCACATTTCGTCTCGCTCTGTTACTGCATAATTTCATCCTTAAAATCGGGATCGATTTAAGGATGAAATTATGCAGCAGCTTTAAAGTGCTACAGCGACCTTTGCGCGTCATATAGGACACACGGCGCTGCAGAACGGAGGCAAAGACGCCACAACCTCGAATAAATCATTCATATGTGCATGACATCGGCAAAATGTCCTATTGACGGCGAAAAAGTAGGCTCCTATCGGTTGAGGCCTGAAAGATTCTTCGGTCGGCCCGCTTCGGGCATCCTCTGGTGCATCCCGTGAAAAACCCCATCAGCTATGGCATCCTGCTTACGGTGTTTGCCTACATGCTGTTCACTGCCCATGATTCGGCGGTGAAGCTACTCGTTGCCTCCATCCCCGTCTGGCAGGTCCTGTTCATCCGAAGCTGCACCATCCTTGCCGGCTGCTTCGTCTTCGAAGGCCCCTCGCTGGTCCATAAGGTAGCGCGTTCGCCGATCATCAAGCCGATGATCGTGCGCAGCGTCATCATCCTGATCGCCTGGATTTCCTATTATTCGGCCGCCTCCTATCTGCAGCTCGCAGAGGTGACGACGCTTTATTATGCCGCACCGATCGTCGGCACCATTCTCGCGACCATCGTGCTGCGCGAAAAAGTCACCTTCGCCCGCTGGATGGCTGTCGGCGTCGGCTTCTGCGGCGTGCTGATCGCCTCCAATCCGGTGGGACTGTCGATCTCCTGGCCGGTCTACCTGGCGCTGCAGGCCGCCGTTCTCTGGGCAACCGGCATGGTGCTTTTGCGCAAGACGGCGCTGCACGAGAAGAGCCATATCCAGATGGCCGTCTCCAACATCATGTTCATCATCCTGACCGCCGGCATGGCAATCGCCCACTGGCACACGCCGACGCTCTTCCAGATCGTCCTGCTTGGCTTGACCGGCATCATCGCCGGCGCCGGCCAGCTGGCGCTGTTCGAAGGCATGCGGCAGGCACCCGTCTCGGTGCTGGCGCCGTTCGAATATACCTCGCTGGTCTGGGCCTTCCTGCTCGGCTACCTGATCTGGGGCGACATCCCCGGCGCCAATACATTTATAGGCGCCATTTTGATCCTCAGCGCCGGGTTCATCATCATTATCAGCGAGCGGATGAAGCGGCGGGCTGCGGCGGCTTGAAACCATATCTTGGTCGTTAGACAAACGTACCCTTGGCATCCTATGAATGATTAAAGGGAATGCGGACGGTTTAGCGAGATTTGGTATGACCTGGCGACTTCCATCGTTGAATGCAGCGCGATGTTTCGTCGCCGCGGGCGAGAGGCTCAGCTTCACAAAAGCCGCAGCCGAACTGCATGTGACGCAGAGTGCGGTCAGCCGTCAGGTTCAGTTGCTGGAGGACCAGCTTGGGTTTCAGCTGTTTCGCAGATTCACCCGTCGCCTGGAATTGACGGCCCAGGGCCAGATTCTGCTTCCTCATCTGAGAACGGCATTCCTAGAGATGGAGAAAGGAGTCCGCGAAGCCTCCGCTTATACCGAACGGTCGATCATCACGGTTGCCATGCCGCCGACCTTTTCCGTCCGCTGGGGAACCATGTGCATCATCGAGTTTCAAAAGCTGCATCCGAAAACGGAAATCAGGTTGCGGGTCGATAGCGAAGGCGTGGCGTTGGATAGCGGTCAGGTTGATGTTGCAATCGAATTCACCTACGCCAAACAACGACGACGCGGCGCCCAGTTGCTTTTCCGGGAAACCCTTGTCCCTGTCTGTTCGCCATCCTATGCCGTGACGCTAGCGGAACAGAATCCGGAAGAGTTGATTCGCAACGCTACATTGCTGCATGTCCAGCAATGGTCCGATCGCTATGGCGACTGGAAGAACTGGCTCGCCAAGGCGGGCTACCCGCATGTGCCGTACGAGCGCGGTCTCGTCTTTGAAACAGCCGATATGGTTCTCAACGCGGCCAAGCAGGGGGCCGGGATCGGCATCGGCGATCCGGCCTACATCCGCGGCGATATCGAGAGCGGCCTGTTGATCGCACCGTTTCCCATCACCGTCAGCTACGACCGCGGCTACTTCATAAAGACCAGGGAAGACGCCCATAAATCGGAAATCCAGGCCGCGTTCCTTGATTTCATGGTGCAAACATGCAGGTCGCTGCGCGACGTACAGCTTCCGGAGCACCATCGCGACATTTCAAGCCGTGCCGGCCTCTTGCCCCGCTAGGTGCTTTTCAGCAGACGGCCCTGGAGGATGAGCCTGCCGATGCTCACTCATGCATGCGTAATACTCATGCATAAACCGACAAATCATCGTTTGTCCAACCTCTGACCTTCCGCAATCATCACCTGGAAATGAGGCACGTCGCTCGGCGTATTTTTCCGGCGGCGCAGAACAGCCAGGGGATGCATGCCGTGGACGATTACTTCCGAAACAGACGCAAGATCGACCCTTCGCGGGGAGACCGGCTCGCCGATGGCACGCCGAACGACAATGACCGCATCGAGATCGGCCCCACGCGGCTTGCCTTTCGCGAATGGGAAGCAGCTGGCCTGACGATGCCCAATCTCCAGGCCATGCGTGAGTTCCGCTGGCGACGCCTGGTGGACGGACTTGTGTCGCGCGACATCGGCGGCCTGCTGATGTTCGATCCGCTCAACATCCGCTATGCCACCGACACGACGAACATGCAGCTCTGGAACAGCCACAACCCCTTCCGCGCCTGTCTTCTGTGTGCGGACGGGCACATGGTCATGTGGGAATACAAGCAGGCGCCGTTCCTCGTGACCTATAATCCGCTGGTCAAGGAATTGAGGCACGGCGCCTCGTTTTTCTACAACGTCTGCGGCGACGCGACAGAGGCGGATGCAGGCAGTTTTGCGGCGCAGGTCGATGAAGTGATGCGCGCCCATGCCGGAACCAATCGCCGGATCGCGGTCGACAAGATCATGGTGCACGGCCTTCGCTCCCTGGAACGCCTTGCCTTTGAAGTGCTGGAGGGCGAAGTCGTCACGGAGCGCGCCCGCGCCATCAAGGGCCCGGACGAAATCCTCGCCATCCGCTGCGCGCATCTCGCCTGCGAGAATGCCTTGGCCGAGATGGAAGCCTTCACGCGCGAAAATGTGCCGCTTGGAACGGTGAGCGAGGACGACATCTGGGCCGAGCTGCACAAGGGCAACATCCGGCGCGGCGGTGAGTGGATCGAAACGAGATTGCTGACCTCGGGCCCGCGGACAAATCCATGGTTTCAGGAGTGCGGACCGCGGATCGTCAACAACAACGAGATTGTCGCCTTCGATACCGATCTGGTCGGCTGTTATGGCATGTGCGTTGACATCTCGCGCACCTGGTGGGTCGGAGACGCCCGGCCGAAAAATAGCATGATTTCAGCCATGAACCATGCGGTGGATCATATTCGCGAGAATATGAGGATGCTGAAGCCGGGCGTCACCATCAAGGAACTCACGCATGGCGGCCACCAGCTTGCGCAGCAGTATTGGAAGCAGAAATACTCCTGCAAGATGCATGGCGTTGGGCTGTGCGATGAATGGCCGTTCGTGCCCTACCCGGATGCCTGGGTCGAAGGCGCTTTCGATATCGCGCTTGAACCGGGAATGACGATTTGCGTCGAGGCGCTGGTGAGCCCGGAGAATGGCGATTTCTCCATCAAGCTCGAGGATCAGGTCCTGATCACTGAAACCGGCTACGAGGACCTGACGCGCTATCCCTTCGATTCCCGTCTCCTGTTCTGACGCGCGTCGCGGATCGCCAGCAAGCCATTTTCCAAACCGAAATTGAAGCAGCAACCCAAAGACAGGAGGTCTTTAATGATGAAAAATCTGGTCGTTACCGCCATGTTTGCCATGGGCGTCTGGGCGCTTGCCGGATCCGCCCAGGCCGCGGAATGTGGCGATGTCTCCATTGCCGAAATGAACTGGGGATCGGCAGGCGTTGCCGCCCACGTGGACAAGATCATCCTGGAAAACGGCTACGGCTGCCACGTGTCGCTTGTCACCGGCGATACGATGCCTACCTTCACATCGATGAACGAGAAGGCCGAGCCGGATGTGGCTCCGGAACTTTGGATCAATGCGGTTCGTGCTCCGCTGGACGCAGCGGTCAAGGAAGGCCGCCTCATTGAACTCGCCCCGATCCTGAGCGACGGCGGCGTCGAAGGCTGGTGGATTCCCAAGTTCATCGCCGACGCCCATCCAGAGATAACCACCGTCCAGGAGGCGCTGAAGCATCCCGAACTGTTTCCCGCCCCCGAGAACCCTTCGCACGGCGGCATCATGAACTGCCCTTCGGGGTGGAATTGTGAAATCGTCACCAGCAATCTCTACAGGGCGCTCGGCGCGAAGGAAAAGGGCTTCGATCTGGTCGAAACCGGGTCCGCCGCCGGAATGGAAGGCTCGATCGCCAATGCGTTCGAAAAGAAGACCGGCTGGCTGGGATACTACTGGGCGCCGACCATGGTCCTTGGAAAATACGACATGGTGAAGCTCGACTTCGGCGTGCCGAACGACAAGGCCGAATGGGACCGATGCACCGCCGTCGCCGACTGCCCGCAACCCAAGGTCAACTCCTATCCGGTATCGGAAGTGATCACCACGGTCACCAAGCAGTTCGCGGACAGGGCCGGCGTCGCGCTAGACTATCTGAAGGCGCGCAGGTGGGACAATCATACCGTCGGCAAGGTGCTTGCCTGGATGGACGCCAACCAGGGAACCAACGAGGACGGCGCGAAATACTTCCTGCAGAACTACGGAGACATGTGGACCAAATGGGTCTCCCCCGAGGTAGCCTCAAAGATCAAGGCCTCGCTTTGATGTCTCCGGATGCCGAGCGGCGTGAAATTCGCAGCCGGTGCCGAATGACCGAAATGCCAATTTGAACACAAACTGAAGTCGGTCACCTAAGGCGGCCGACTTTTTTGCTATGCTGGTTAAGCTAATCCCGCCTCGCAACAACCACCAAAGAGACTAGTGCGGTCGCAGACTGATGCGTCAGCGGCTCAGAGGCACAGCTAGACACAATGAGCAAGACCCTCTTCTACTCCCGCGGGGAAACCACCACCCCTCCCCCTCTTGAGAAAAATATTCGCAATTGCCCATTTATCTCGCAGTTTTCTACGCTTCCGCGATGCAATTTTTCTGCGATGTATGCGACATTGAATGAAACCGCTCCAGAAACGGAAGAAAACGATGAACTGGTTGAAGACTGTTGCCGCCGCCGCCCTCGTGCAGGCCGCGTTTCTCCTGCCTGCCCATGCCGGCGACAACCTCAAGGCGATCCAGGCCGCCGGCGTGCTGAAGGTCGGCACGGAAGGCACCTATGCGCCCTTCACCTACCATGACGAGAGCGGCAAGCTCACCGGCTTCGATATCGAGATCGCCGAGGCCATCGCCGCCAAGCTCGGCATCAAGGCGCAGTTCCTCGAAGGCAAGTGGGACGGCCTGATCGCCGGTCTCGACGCCAACCGCTACGACACCGTCATCAACGAAGTCGGCATCACCGATGCCCGCAAGCAGAAATATGACTTCTCCGATCCCTACATCGCCTCCAAGGCCGTGCTGATCGTCAAGGACAGCAACACCGACATCAAGGATTTCCCCGATCTCAAGGGCAAGAAGGCAGCGCAGTCGCTGACCAGCAACTTCGGCAAGCTCGCTACGCAGTCTGGCGCCGAGCTCGTCGGCACCGACGGCTTCGACCAGTCGATCCAGCTCGTGCTGACCGGCCGCGCCGATGCGACCATCAACGACAGCCTCTCCTTCCTCGACTTCAAGAAGCACAAGCCAGATGCGCCTGTGAAGATCGTCGCCCAGCAGGCCAATGCCGATTACTCCGGCGCCATCATCCGCAAGGGCGAGCCGGAACTGCAGGCCGCCATCAACAAGGCGCTGGCCGATATCAAGGCAGACGGCACCTATGCCAAGATCTCCGCCAAGTACTTCGGACAGGACGTTTCGAAGTAAGGGGAATAGGCAGCGACATAAAACTGTGAAAAAGATGCGTCCGGGGTCATCTCCGGACGCATTCTATTATCGAAAGGCGCTTCTCCTTGGAGCACTGGTTGCAACTGATGTGGGATTCACTGGGCTCGCTGCTTTGGGCAGGGCTCGTCTTCACCATCCCCCTCACCCTCATCACCTTCGTTCTCGGCCTGCTGCTCGGCCTTATCACCGCCGTCGTCAGGCTGTTCGGCCCGCGGCCGCTGGTGGCCGTTGCGCGCTTCTATGTCTGGGTGATCCGCGGCACGCCGCTTCTGGTGCAGCTCTTCGTTATCTTCTACGGCCTGCCGAGCCTCGGCATCCTGCTCGACGCCTTTCCGGCCGCCGTCATCGGTTTTACGCTGAGCGTCGGCGCCTATACGTCCGAGATCATCCGCGCCGTCATCTCCTCCGTGCCCAAGGGCCAGTGGGAAGCCGCCTATTCCATCGGCATGAACTGGCGCCAGGCGATGAGCCGCACCATCCTTCCGCAGGCGGCCCGTGTTGCCGTGCCGCCGCTGTCGAACACCTTCATTTCGCTGGTCAAGGATACGTCGCTTGCCGCCGCCATCACCGTGCCGGAGCTGTTCCAGGCCGCGCAGCGCATCGTCGCGACCACCTATGAGCCGTTGATCCTCTATATCGAGGCCGCCATCATCTATCTCGTCCTCAGCACCTTCCTCTCGACGCTGCAGGGCTACCTCGAACGCCGTTTCGCCCGTTCCGGCGGCACGCTGGAGGCACAGGCATGATCGAGCTCCAGCATATCGAAAAACGCTTCGGCGACAATGTCATCCTCAAGGATATCAGCCTCGTCTTCCCGGAAGGCACGGTGACGGCGCTTGTCGGCCCCTCGGGCGGCGGCAAGAGCACGCTTCTGCGCTGCATCAACCTGCTTGAAATCCCGACTGCGGGCACCATCCGCATCGGCGACGAAACGGCCACCTTCCAGCCGGGCAAGAAGCGCGCCTGGCAGGAGATCCAGAAAATCCGCCGCCAGACCGGCATGGTCTTCCAGAATTTCCAGCTCTTTCCGCATCAGACCGCCATCGGCAACGTCATGGAAGGGCTTACGACCGTGCTGCGCTGGCCGGCCGACAAGGCACGCGCGCGCGCCGTCGAGCTTTTGACCAAGGTCGGCATGGCGCACAAAATGGATGCCTGGCCCTCGACGCTCTCGGGCGGCCAGCAGCAGCGCGTGGCGATTGCCCGCGCACTTGCCCCCTCGCCGCGCGTGCTCCTCTGCGACGAGCCGACCTCGGCGCTCGATCCGGAATTGGCGGCCGAAGTTGTCGATGTCCTCGGCAAGCTTGCCAATGAGGGCACGACCATGGTGATGGCGACGCACGACCTGCGTCTCGCCTCGAAGATCGCCAACAATGTGGTCTTCCTGGAGGCGGGCAACATCGTCGAGACCGGCTCCTCCCGCAGCATCTTCGGCGCGCCGGCGCAGGAGCGGACCAAGCAGTTCATCTCGACGCTGAACGCCGGCCATAGCTACGACATATGAGCGACAACACCCCTCGCGCGTGAAGAGGCGCATTGACGCCGCGCGGCTTTCCCCTTAGCTTTAGTGCCATGAACATGGCATTGGTCATCGTAGTGGTAGGAAGGCGCATGGGCAGGATGGTGTAACCATCCGGCGAAAGCTCCCATGCGCGGTAAGCAGGCTCCTGACGGGGCCTTTTTTATTGCCCGGAATCCGGGCGGCGCCTCGTCAGATCTTCCTCCGTTTCCCCACTCGCAAGATGGACAAGACCATGACGCGCAACGAGAGCCGCATCAAAAGTTCAGCCACGCAAACAATTGAAAATCCAGATCCCGAAAGGGCGCGGCCGCGACTGACGACCCTTATCCTGCTTTCGGCGCTTGCCGTGCTGCCCGTTAACATCATCCTGCCGTCGCTGCCGAAAATCGCTGCGGCATTCCACGCCGATTTCGCCCTCGTGAATCTCTCGGTTGCCGGCTTCTCGTTTGTGACAGCCTTTCTGGAGGCGATCGGCGGCGCACTATCGGATCGGTTCGGCCGCCGGCCGGTTGTCCTGGCATCTCTCTCCATCTTCATCGTCGCCTCCATCGGCTGCGTTCTGGCGCCCAATATCGGCATCTTCCTGCTGTTCCGCATGATGCAGGCGTGCATCGGACCCTGCTATTCCGTCGCCCTCGTCGTCATCAAGGAAACATCGGACGAGCGCGAAGCCGCCAGCAAATTCGGCTATCTCGCCATGGGATGGGCGCTTGCTCCCATGGTCGGCCCTCTGTTCGGTGGGACACTGGACGAGCTTTTCGGCTGGCAATCGATCTTCGTCGTCCTTGCCGTCCTCGGCATGGCTGCTTTCGTTCTTTCGACACGGGAATTGAAGGGATCGCGAGCGCCCTCATCGGGAATGAGCAGGAACTACCTCGCCTCCTACGGCCTGCTGCTGCGTTCGACAAGGTTTTGGGCCTACACTCTCTGCATGGCCTGCTCGATGGGCGTGCTCTACATCTTCCTCGGAGGTGCGCCGCTGACCGTGGGCGATACCTTTGGCGGGTCGAGCGCCATGCTCGGTTTCTACATGGGCCTGGTTCCCGCCGGCTTCATTCTCGGCAGCTATCTCGCCGGTCGCTACGCCTCGAAATTTCCGCTCGGCGCCGTGCTTGTCATTGCGCGGCTTCTGACCTGCATCGGCCTGGCGTTCGGCCTCGCTTTGTCGCTTACGGGCATGACGCAGATTTGGGCGCTCTTCGGCCCCTGCATCTTCATCGGCCTCGGCAACGGCCTGACCATGCCGGCTGCCAACAGCGGCGCAATGTCGGTCCGATCGGATATGGTTGGAACAGCCGCGGGGCTCGCTGCCGCCATGCGGATCGCGGGCGGCGCGCTGATAGGCTCTATTGCCGGGCTGTTTCTCGCGCGGTCAGCGACAATCCATACCCTCTTCACGCTGATGCTGATATCCGCCTTGCTCGCGCTGCTGGCGGCACTCTGGGCCGCCGTAGTTGAGAAACCAAGGTAGCAACCTACCCGATGCGTTTGCTCATATGGACGAGAAAACCATCCTTGAGCGGCTCTTCGCGATCAATCGCATAGCCGTTTCGGAGATAGAGCTGCACATTCTCGACAAAGCGCCTGTTCGTATAGAGCCGAATATCGGTCACGCCGAGCGATGCGGCGACCTGCTCGGCATGAGCAAGCAACGCCTTGCCGATACCCCGTCCCTGATGGCGGGGCAATACGGCGATATTCTCGATCAACAGATGATCGGCGTCCGGCACCATCTCGATCAAGGCCGCAAGCTCGCCCTCGGCCTCCAGCAAGTCGATGCGATGCTTGCGCACGGCCTCGGCATAGTCTGCCGTCATCGGCAAAGGTTCGCGGCCGATGAGGGGCACCCATTTGCTGTAGGCCTCGCGCGTCAAAGCGCGAATGGCACCGACATCGGCATCGGTGGCCGCGCGCAAGGAAATCGCTCCCGTCATTCCTCCGCCTCCATGGCCTCCCGAGATTCGACATGAAACGCTAGATACTTCCGCCGCGACCGCCGGAAAACTCCCACATCTTGACCGGCGGCCCATTCGGGCCGCCTTTGCATCTCAAGCAAGCGTGAAATTACGCGCCATAGACGATGAGCAGATCCTTGGCGTCGATCTGGTCGCCGGCACGGACCAGCACCTCGGAAATCGTGCCGTCCTTTTCGGCGTGCAGCGCCGTTTCCATCTTCATGGCCTCGATGGACACGAGGACGTCGCCGGCCTTGATCGCCTGGCCGGGCGAAACGAAGACGGTGGAGATGACACCCGGCATCGGCGCGCCGACATGGGCGGCATTGCCGGTTTCCACCTTGCGGCGGATCGCGCTGCCGGAAGCGCCGTGGGCACGATCCGGCACCTTGATGCGGCGCGGCTGACCGTTGAGCTCGAAGAACACGGTCACCATGCCCTTCTCATCGGTCGTCGTCATCGCCTGGTTGACGATCACAAGCGTCTTGCCCTTCTCGATTTCGGCAAACAGCTCGTCGCCTTCCTTCAGGCCATAGAAATAGGCCGGCGTCGGCAGCACGGAGACCGGACCATAGGTGTCGGCGGCCAGCGCGTAGTCTGTGAAGACCTTCGGATACATCAGGTAGGAAGCGAACTCGAAATCGTCGACCTTGCGCTCGATCTTGGTCTCGATCGCCTTGCGCTCGGCATCGAGATCGGCTTCGGCCAAGAGCGAGCCGGGGCGGACGGTGTAAGGCTTATCGCCCTTCAGCGCCTTCTTCTGCAGCGCCTCCGGCCATCCGGCGGGCGGCTGGCCGAGATCGCCCCTCAGCATCGAGACGACCGAGTCCGGGAAAGCAATATCCTTGGCCGGATTTTCGACATCGGCAACCGTCAGATCCTGGCTCACCATCATCAGCGCCATGTCGCCCACGACCTTGGAAGACGGCGTCACCTTGACGATATCGCCGAACATCTGGTTGGCGTCGGCATAGGCCTGGGCCACCAGGTGCCAGCAGGTTTCGAGGCCGAGCGAACGGGCCTGTTCCTTGAGGTTGGTGAACTGGCCGCCGGGCATTTCATGCAGATAGACTTCCGAAGCCGGACCCTTGAGATCGCTTTCGAAGGCGGCGTACTGGTGACGAACGGCCTCCCAATAGAAGGAGATACGGCGAATCCATTCCGGATCGAGGCCCGGATCGCGCTCCGACCCTTTGAGGGCTTCAACGATCGATCCGAGGCAAGGCTGGGACGTGTTGCCTGACAGCGCATCCATCGCCGCATCCACGGCATCGACGCCGGCATCGACCGCCGCGAGCACGGTAGCGGCTGAAATGCCCGACGTATCATGCGTATGGAAGTGGATCGGCAGTCCGGTCGCCTCGCGCAGCGCCTTGAACAGCACCTTGGCGGCCGCCGGCTTCAACAGGCCGGCCATGTCCTTCAGCGCGATGATATGGGCGCCGGCCTTTTCCAGCTCGACGGCGAGATCCGTGTAATATTTCAGATCGTATTTCGGGCGGGCGGAGCTGAGGATATCGCCCGTATAGCAGATCGCCGCCTCGCAGAGCTTGTTCTCCTCGATGACGGCATCCATCGACACGCGCATGTTCTCGACCCAGTTCAGGCAGTCGAAGACGCGGAACAGATCGACGCCGCCCTTGGCCGCCTGACGGACGAAATATTTCACGACATTGTCGGGATAATTGGTGTAGCCGACGCCATTGGCGCCGCGCAGCAGCATCTGCAGCAGCAGGTTCGGCGCACCCTCGCGGATCAGCGACAGGCGTTCCCACGGATCTTCCGTCAGGAAACGCATGGAGACGTCGAAGGTGGCGCCGCCCCAGCATTCCAGCGACAGGAGCTGCGGCAGGGCGCGCGCATAGGTGCCGGCGACGCCGGCGATGTCATAGGTGCGCATCCGCGTGGCAAGCAGCGATTGATGCCCGTCGCGCATGGTCGTATCGGTCATCAGCACGCGCTTTTCGTTGCGCATCCATTCGGCGAATTTCTGCGGACCGAGCCTGTCGAGCAGCTGCTTGGTACCATCGGGAACAGCGCTGTCGATGTAGGGCAGCACAGGATGGGCAACTTTCGGCGAGGGCGCCGGGCGGCCGCGTGTTTCGGGATGGCCGTTGACGGTGACGTCGGCGAGATAGGTCAGAAGCTTGGTGGCGCGGTCCTGGCGCTTGACCTGCTGGAACAGCTCCGGCGTCGTGTCGATGAAGCGCGTCGTATAGCTGTTGTCGCGGAATTTCTCGTGCGTGATGATCGCTTCGAGGAAGGTGAGGTTCGTCGCGACGCCACGGATGCGGAATTCGCGAAGCGCGCGGTGCATACGGGCGATCGCTTCCTGCGGGTTCGGCGCCCAGGCCGTCACCTTCACCAGCAGCGGGTCGTAGTAGCGAGTGATGATCGCGCCGGAATAGGAGGTGCCGCCGTCGAGGCGGATACCGAAACCCGACGCCGAGCGATAGGCGGTGATGCGGCCGTAATCCGGGATGAAATTGTGCTCTGGGTCCTCCGTCGTCACGCGGCATTGCAGCGCATGGCCGTTGAGGCGGATATCCGCCTGCTTCGGAACGCCCGATTCCGGCGTGCCGATGGCGAAACCATCGAGAATATGGATCTGCGCCTTGACGATATCGATGCCGGTAACGACTTCGGTCACCGTATGTTCGACCTGGATACGCGGATTGACTTCGATGAAGTAGAATTTGCCGGTGTCGGCATCCATCAGATATTCAACGGTGCCTGCGCCGACGTAATTCGTCGCCTTGGCGATCTTCAGCGAATGGGCCGCCAGCTCCTGACGTTGTGCATCGCTGAGATAGGGCGCCGGCGCCCGCTCGACGACCTTCTGGTTGCGGCGCTGGACCGAACAGTCGCGCTCGAACAGATGCACGACATTGCCATGGGTGTCGCCGAGGATCTGGCTTTCGACGTGACGGGCGCGCTCGACCAGCTTTTCGAGATAGACCTCGTCCTTGCCGAAGGCGGCCTTCGCCTCGCGCTTGGCTTCCGTCACTTCCTTGGCGAGATCGGCTTCGGAGCGGATGACGCGCATGCCACGGCCGCCGCCGCCCCAGGAGGCCTTGAGCATGACCGGATAACCGATCTCAGCCGCCATCTTGGCGACCTCGGCCATATCATCCGGCAGCGGCTCGGTTGCCGGCACGACGGGCACGCCGACCGAGACAGCGAGATTGCGCGCCGCAACCTTGTTGCCGAGCTGGCGCATGGTGTCGGCACGCGGGCCGATGAAAATGATGCCGGCGGCATCGCAGGCGTCGACGAATTCCGGGCTTTCCGACAGCAGGCCGTAGCCCGGATGGATGGCGTCGGCACCCGAAAGCTTGGCGACGCGGATGATCTCGTCGATCGACAGATAGCTTTCGATCGGCCCGAGATCGCGGGCAAGATGCGGGCCGCGGCCAACCTGGTAACTCTCATCCGCCTTGAAGCGGTGCAGCGCCAGTTTGTCTTCTTCGGCCCAGATGGCGACCGTTTTTATGCCAAGCTCGTTAGCGGCGCGGAAGACGCGGATAGCGATTTCGGAACGGTTGGCGACCAGGATCTTGGAAATGGACAATGCGCTCTCCTCAGGCATCGAAACGGGCAATGCTGCACCCGCGAAGAAAATTCTTAACTTCTTGTCACAAGAAGTGTCAATTTCCTCATGCTGCCAGAAAGCAAAATTGTTGCCGCTACGGAATAAGTCCATTTCTGAACGCGATTGCGACAATGTGTTGCCGATTTCGGGCTTTCAGCTTGTCCTGGATGCTGTTCATGTACCAATCGACCGTGTGATTGGAGATGGCCAGCAGCCGGCTGATCTCGATCGACGTCATGCCGTCGGCCAGATGGTTGAGCACCTCCATCTCGCGCTTGGTCAGCTTCAGCTCGGCCGCTCCCGCCCCCTCGAACGATTGCGCCTCGTCACGCAGCTCCAGAAGCCGCCAGAAAACCTTTCTGGCGACTGCGTCGAAAACGGAAATCTCCGTCGGAGAAAGATCGACCGCCGCACCGCCGATCGTCATGCTTCCAAGCAGACCGTTGCGTCCGTGAATAGGGAAGAGATAGCCGTCGATAAGCCCGTTGGCACGGGCATCGGCCATCATCTGCTCCATACGCCGCCGTAGCGGGTTCGTCTTCAGCGCCGCCACGGCATCGCTCCAGCGAAAGGGGCGCTGTGCCTGCGTGGCATAACGCGCGACAGGGTCGACGAGCATGTATCGCTTGCGGACATAGGTCAGCGGCCATTGATCGGGCCAGCGGCCCGCCAAGATGAAATTCGCAACGTCGACATTCGGTCGCGTCTGTTTCAGAACCCCATAGAACTCGAACTTATACGAACGCAGCACAAGCTCGAGCTCGGTCACGACATCCTTGGCAAGCTTGCACTCCTCGATGACCACAAGCAATTGTATTAGCGAATGGATATTCACATTTACCCCTCGGCTTTACAGCCTGAATTATTAACGGCCGAGCATTGCCAACCATGCCCGCCGGGCCCCACAGCGCGCTCAATCGCCGGCAACATACTCGGGCCGGCGCAAAATTGAACGCCCTTGGCGATTTTTTCACCATTCAACCCTGAATGGCCGCCTCTGCGTGACTAAATAGTAACTGATATCGCCGCGGCAGGATCGTCCTCAAAGTGTCACATTTCTGCGGCGACGGATAGCGCCCCGCTGCGCCAGCGCCCGTCCTGCGCGAAAAATTCCTTTGAAAAAACAGCTGCAGATTCCGTTAATCGCCGGTTCAGGTAGCGATCTGTAGTGTCCGAGCATTCCTAGTTTTGCTTGTGCAAGAGGGTGCCAGACGTGTCGCTGTTCAAAGTCTATGCAAGAGCCCTGAAGTATCTTGGCGCGTATCGCTACCGCGTCTGGATGGTCGTATTCGCGAATATCGCATTGGCGATGACGACGATCTACGAGCCGGTTCTGTTCGGCCGCATCTTCGATGCCATTGCCAAGAAAGAGGTCGTTACGCCGACCATGATGCTGTGGGCCGGTTTTGCCGTCTTCAGTGCTGTCGCCTTCATCGTGGTGTCCCGCGAGGCGGATCGTCTCGCGCACGGCCGCCGCGCATCCCTGCTCACCGAAGCATTCGGCCGCATCATCTCCATGCCGCTGTCCTGGCATAGCCAGCGCGGCACGGCGAGCGCGCTGAACACGCTGCTGCGCGCCTGCGAAGCCCTGTTCGGCCTGTGGCTGGAATTCATGCGCAATCACCTGACGACGGCCGTAGCGCTCGTCGTGATGATCCCGACCGCCATGGCCATGGACCTGCGTCTCTCGGCCGTGCTCATCCTGCTCGGCATCTTCTATTGGATCATCGGCCAGCTGGTCATGAACCGTACGAAGGATGGCCAGACCTCGGTCGAAAGCCACTACAACACCGTCTTTTCGCATGTCAGCGACTCGATCAGCAACGTTTCCGTGCTGCACAGCTACAACCGCATCGAAGCCGAAACCAAGGCGCTGAAGTCCTTCACTGAGCGGCTGCTGGCTGCCCAGTACCCGGTTCTCGACTGGTGGGCACTTGCCGGCGCGCTGAACCGCACCGCCTCGACCGTTGCCATGATGGCGATCCTGATGATCGGCACCGTGCTCGTCCAGGACGGCAGCCTCAGCCTTGGTGCGCTGATCACCTTCATCGCCTTTGCGAACGTGCTGATCGGCCGCCTGGAACAGTTGCGCAACTTCGCCAACCAGATTTTCGAAGCCCGCGCCAAGCTGGTGGACTTCTACACGCTGGAAGATTCGGTCCGTGAACGCGAAGAGCCGGCAGGCCTGGCCGAGATCAAGGACGTCAAGGGCGAAGTGGAATTCCGCAACGTTTCCTTCGGCTTTGCCAGCACCTCGCAGGGTCTGCACGACATCTCCTTCAAGGTGAAGGCTGGCCAGACCGTTGCCATCGTTGGCCCGACCGGTGCCGGCAAGACGACGCTCGTCAACCTGCTGCAGCGTGTCTTCGACCCGCAGTCCGGTCAGATCCTCGTCGACGGTAACGACATCACCAAGGTGACGCGCCGCTCGCTGCGCCGCTACATCGCCACCGTCTTCCAGGACGCCGGCCTGCTGAATCGCTCGATCAGCGACAACATCCGCCTCGGCCGCGAAGGTGCGACCCAGGAAGAGATGATCCGCGCTGCTCAGGCGGCTGCCGCCAACGACTTCATCGAAACCCGCGAAAGCGGCTACGAGACCCGCGTCGGCGAGCGTGGCAACAAGCTTTCCGGTGGCGAACGCCAGCGTATCGCGATCGCTCGCGCCATTCTGAAGGACGCGCCGATCCTCGTGCTCGACGAAGCCACAAGCGCGCTCGACGTCGAAACCGAGAACAGGGTCAAGGCGGCGATCGACAATCTTCGCCAGAACCGCACGACCTTCATCATCGCGCACCGCCTATCGACGGTCCGCGAAGCCGATATCGTGCTCTTCCTCGACAACGGCCGCGTGATCGAGAACGGCAGCTTCAGCGAGCTCAGCCAGAGCAACGGCCGCTTCGCCGCCCTGCTGCGCGCCAGCGGCATCCTGACGGACGAGGAAGTCCGCAAGGCACATACGACGGAACACGAAGCCGCCTGATCTTCGCAAGGGGCCCAAGATCGAAACCGGGAGAGCGACGCTCTCCCGGTTCTTTTATTGCCAAGGTTTGTCAGGCGAGCACGGTACCGCGTTCGATGTATGCCCCTACCTCAGCCCCTATACCCCTCACCCTAGCCCTCTCCCCGCAAGCGGGGAGAGGGCTAGGGTGAGGGGCTTTGCCTGCAAGAAACCCGACTCCGGAAAACACAGCCAACCCGAAACGAAGAAAGGCCCGGCGGGAAAACCGAGCCTTTCCGTCTTCTGATCGGAGGTCAATTCGACAGGGCGCTACCAGGAGTTAACATCGGCGCCCGACCGCAGTTGAGGATCAGAATTTGCGTTCGAAGCGGAGGACGCCGGCCCACTGGTCACGATTGGCAGCATCCCAGTTCGTGTAGGAGACTTCCGGCTCGACCAGCAGATCCTTGACCGGGCGCCAGGCAACGTTGGCGGTGGCGGCGAAGATCTTCGAGTCGGTATAGGCAACCTGGGCGTTTGCCTGCAGCTTCGGGGTCAGCTGATAGCTGGCGCCCGTCCAGAAGGCCCAGTCGCCCCAACCGCAATCGGCGCCATTGGTCGGGCAAGCGGAACGGTTGCTGTTGAGGTAGGAGCCGGCATACTTGTTCAGCTTGTCGCCGTTCGTGTTCCAGCCGCCCATCAGGAAGGCCTTGAAGGCGCCGAAGTCGGCGTCGATACGGGCCTTGATCGCACCTTCCTCAACGACGCTGTCGTAACCGCCGATGACGCGGAGCGTCCACGCACCCGTCTTGTAGCCGGCGCCGAGAACGACGTCCGGCGCATAGTGATTGCCCTTGCCGGTCTGCCAGGCGCCGCCATAGGACGACGTATCGCTAGAAGAATTGGAATCTTCGAGCGAGATGACGGCGGTGAAACCATTGCCGGCATCATATTTGTAGGTCAGCTGATTGAGTTCCTTCGGACCGTCATAGATGACGTCGTCGTTGATGACGTTGCCCGCATAACCCATGTAGTAGTTGTACTGCGAGTCCGCCTTACCGACGAGGAAGCCGCCAAGGCTGATATTGGCCCAGAGCAGCTTGGTGCTTGTGGTGTTGCCGTCGTTCCAATCCCAGCGGATGACCGTGTTGGTCTTCAGCGGGCCGTATTCGGTGTCCGTCGCCGTGTCGACGGCGAGTTCCGCACGCGTATGCCAGAGCGTACCGTTCTTGCTGCGAGCGTTGTAGGCATCGTACCACTCGCCTTCGGTACGAACGCGGCCACCAACCTTCAGGCAGGTTTCGGTGCCCGGAATGAAGAAGTAGCCAGGCCCATAGGCGTCACAAATGCGAACATATTGAAGTGGTTCCGGCTCGGCAGCCACAATAGCGTCAGCCGCCTGCGCTCCCGATGCGGCGGCCAAGGCGGCGGCCGAACCAAGAAGAAGCCTTCTGATATTCATAGATTACCCCAATTTAGTAGCGATCGGACATGAGTGGTCGCGCCGAGAAGTCGACGTCCTTACCCATTTCCGATTTTGACAATCCCCACGAAAGCGCGGCCATCCCCCATGGAAACGCCGGCAACGCGATGACGGCGCTCCCCGAGCGCCGTCACATCGACCATGTAGCAATTAAATTTTGCACAACAAGATTTTGGGCACTTTAATTTCTGCTGCGATGCAGCGTGATCATTTCGCGTTGCAGAAAAATCACGTCACACTTCCTTCGTGAAAGTGTCACAAATAAAAAAACCTGGAAAATTAAGATCTTGAACCGCGTGTCGGCACGCGGCTCGTTGCAAGCGCCTAGCGATGCTTTCCGAAATGAGCAAGCATTGTTGCGGTTGGCGCCGCCGGCGCCTTCGCCGCCGGCTGGCCGGCGAGCTGAAGGCGCTTGTGCTCGAGATGATAGGCATAGAGGAACTGCGCAGCGATGCCGATGACGACATAGATCGCCCCGACGACCGGGCTCTTGTTGGTCACATAGAGAAGGACCTGACCGGCCATGGCGAGGATCGTGCCGGCGACGAAGATGCTCAGCGAATGCCGCCCGAGGATCGTCAGCGGGTGGCTACCGGAACGGCGCAGCAGCGCCGAGATGGAAGGTATGCTGATGATCAGATAGGCGAGCGCCATGACATGCAGCAGCCGCGGCAACGACAGGAAAGTCTTGTCGAAGCCGGTGATGACGGTCGGCAGGCCGAGCGTGGCCAGATAATCGCCGAGTATCCAAAGCTTGTCGGTCACCCAGATGAAGGACAGGAGCACATAGGCGGCGGCGAGCGCGATCAGAACCGGATGGACAGGGATCTGGCCGCCGCGCTTGACATGCATGCTGGCGACGAAGCCGATGACGAACAGCAGCTGCCAGGATAGCGGATTGAGGAACCAGAAGCCGTCAAGCAGCGTCGTATGCGGCGCGATATAGTAGATGCCCGACACCAGCCAGACGCCGACCGAAATTAAGAGCAGGAGCAGGGGATTCTTCGCCTCCAGCAGCATGATCAGCGGCAACATCAGGAACAGGGCGCCGTACATCGGCAGGATATTGTTGTAGCCGATCTGATGCCCAAGCGTCAGCAGTGCAGGAATGCCCCGCGCCGGGTCCATCAAGAGGGCAAGAATATTCACTTCGCAGAGCAGGCCCTTCTGGTGGAAAATCCACGCGCCGGAGATGAAGAGCACCAACGTCACGAAGGTGGTGATCATATGCGCGGTATAGAGCGTGAAGGCGCGCCTGATCGCCTTCCATGCCATTTTCAGCCGATTGCCAGGCTGAAACTTCGTCCCATAGGCCAGCCCGACGGAAATGCCGGAGATCAGCACGAAAGCTTCCGCGCCATCGGAGAACCCAAAATTCTTCGAAGTGAGGTCTTCGAAAAGCTGCCCCGGCACATGGTTGATGAAGATCATGATCAGGGCCAAGGCCCTGAGGACATCCAGTCGGGTATCCCTCTGGCTCGCCGGCTTCGGCACACTGATTCGTTCTGCCGTCGTCGGGCCGATATTCGCCCTTGAGTTCATAAAACTCTCCTGTTCCGACAATCAAATGCAATCGGGGCCAAAGAGTTCCCCCTTTGGCCCCGATCGTCGAAGCGAAACAGCGTAGGAAACGCTACTGTCCGACCGGATAGCCCTCTTCGGGTTGGGCGACCGCCCTATCATTGATGGTGACCGAGTATGTCGCCGCATCGGGCGCTTTTGAGACGGAAATACGGTAATTTCCGCTCGGCAGTTCGAGATCTGCCGCAAAGCCGTCCCAGTTCGAAGGCAAGGCCGGTTTGACGAAAAGTCGTCCGTTTTTCACGCGGATACCGAGAATGCCTTCGACAGCGACGCGATACAGCCAGCCGGCGGAGCCCGTGTACCAGGTCCAGCCGCCTCGGCCCGTCAATTGTCCTTCACCGTAAATATCAGCAGCGACCACATAGGGCTCTACACGATAGGTATCGGCCTGATCACGATCGCGTGCATGGTTGACGGGGTTGAGCATATCGAAGCAACGCCAGGCGTCGTCGCCACGGCCCATCTCCGCCAACGCCATGACGACCCAGGTCGAAGCATGGGTATATTGGCCGCCGTTTTCACGCACGCCTGGCGGATACGACTTGATGTAGCCCGGATCGCGCGCCGATTTGGCGAAGGGCGGCGTGAACAGCCGGATGATGCGGTTTTCGTCGTCGACCAGCTTGTCGAGAACGGCGTTCATCGCCTTCTCGCCGCGTGCCCTGTCGCCTTCGCCGGAGAGAATGTTCCACGACTGCGCAATCGAATCGATCTGGCACTCGAAATTCTCGCTGGAGCCGAGCGGGCTGCCGTCGTCGAAATAGCCGCGGCGATAGTGACCACCGTCCCAGCCGGCCGTCTCCAGCGCCTTGCGCAGTTCCGGCAAATGGTCGGACCAGCGCTTGGCGCGCTCCTTGTCGCCGCGCGCTTCGGCATAGGGCAGGAAGGCAGTGAGCATGCCAGCCAGGAACCAGCCGAGCCAGACGCTTTCGCCGCGGCCCTGGATGCCGACGCGGTTCATGCCGTCGTTCCAGTCGCCGCCGAGGATCAGCGGCAGGCCGTTGCCGCCCTTGCGCTTGATCGCGAGGTCAAGGGCCAAGGCCGCATGTTCATAGACGCTGACTTTATCCTCCGACACCTTCGGCTGATAGAAGGCGTCATGCGTTCCCGGCATCAGCATTGCACCTTCGACGAAGGCAAGCTCCTCGTCGAGGATCGATTTGTCGCCGGTTACCGTGCAGTACTGATCGATGGCGTAGGCGAGCCAGACGACATCGTCCGAAATATGCGTGCGCACGCCGGCGCCGCTGCCCGGCAGCCACCAATGCTGCACGTCGCCCTCGCGGAACTGGCGCTGGGCGGCATTGAGGATCTGGTTGCGTGCAAGCTCCGGTCTATGCACCAGGAATGCCAGCGTATCCTGCAGCTGGTCGCGGAAGCCGAAGGCGCCCGACGACTGATAGAAGGCCGTACGCGACATGATGCGGCAGCCGAGGCTCTGATAGGGCAGCCAGGCGTTGATCATGTTGTTCATCGCCTTGTCCGGCGTCGAAATCTTCACATGGCCGGTGAAGCCGTTCCAGAATTCGCGGCCTTCGGAAAGCACGGCCTCGAAATCGGCCTTGCGGATCTCCGAAACCAGCGCACGGGCCTCTTCGACCGTCGCCGTATCGCCCATGTAGAAGCAGATTTCCTTCTGCTCGCCGGCCGCGATCGTCACATCGAAGGCAAGCGCGCCGCAAGGATCGCCATCCAGATCCGCCGAGTTGGAAAGTGCGGCAGCCGTAACGACGGCTTCCGGCATCTGGATCGTGCCATGGCGGCCGATGAACTCGCGGCGGCTTGCCGAGAAGCTCGAATGCGTCTCGCTCGCCGCCATAAAGGCGGTCCGCTTGAAGTAGTCGATGCTGTAGGGGTTGTTAGCAAACAGAGCGCCCGTTTCCTCATCCAGCGTCGACAGGATGAAGGGCCGGGTCTTGTTCTGATTGGTGCCGAGCACCCATTCCGCATAATTATAGATCCGCAACCGCCTGCTATTGCCGCCGTTGTTGCTGAGCCGCAGGCGGAAGAGCTTGACCGGACGCTCGCGATCGACGGTCTGCGTCAGCTCCAGCGCCACGCCATCTTCTTCGCTCGAGAACACGGAGTAGCCGAGACCGTGACGGGCCTCGAAACGGACCTTCGCATTGCGCGACAGGCCGGCATAGGGCGTCATGACCTTGTTGCTGTCGAGATCGGCGACATAGAGCGCCTCGCCCGGACGGTTGATGACCATGTCGTTGGTCCAGGGCGTCAGCTGGTAGTCGCGCGAATTGTGGCTCCAGGTGAAACCGCCGCCTTCGGCGGGCACATGGAAGCCGAAGCGCTCGTTGGAGATGACGTTGATCCACGGATGCGGCGTCGACTGGCCGCCCGGCAGGCGAACGACATATTCGCGGCCGTCCTTGGAGAAGCCGCCGTAGCCGTTCCAGAAATCGAGATCGTCCTGTGGTTCCAGAGCGTCGGCCGCAAAGACCGATTCCTGCAGCGCGGCCGGCACGGTAAGACGATTGGCCGGCGCCGGCCCATCGGACGGCGCCGAGGCAAAGAGCGTCGCCGCACGGGCGATCTGATCGACGAGCTTGCCGTTGCGCGCATGGAAGATTACCCGCGATGCGGCAAGGATCTCCTGATAGGTCTCGTTCTCGATCTGGTCCTTGCGAACCGAGAAGATGTTCTGGCGCAGGCCGTCGCCCTGATTGTGGCGCACATGCTCGACGAACTTGTCCAGCTCGCGCTGCATATCCTGCGCATGCTCGACGGCGCGCTCGTTGACGATCACGAGATCGGCGTTGATCCCGCGCGACCGCAGATACTCGGCCGCCATCAGCGCTTCTCTGGCGATTTCCAGGTCGACATCGTCATTGATGCGCAGCGTGAAGATCGGAAAATCGCCCGAGATCGTCACCGGCCAGAGTGCGGACTGCGAATGCAGGCCGGCCTGCACGGTGGCGCCGTCGGCGCGCAGGTGCATGTCCGGATAGACCAGATAGCGCGCAAGCTTCTGGAAGGCGGCGGCCTGCTGCGAGGTGACGCCGACATGGCGCATCTGCATCTGCGTGCGGGTCCAGGCCTGCGTAAGTTCGATACCGAAGGTGTCCGGGTTGCGGTAGCGCTCGACCGCCTTGTCGACCTCTTCGCGGTTCGGCGCGGCAAGCGTCCAGAAGATCACGCTGACCTTCTTGCCGGCGGGCACGCGCACGACGCGCCGCAACGACAGGCAGGCATCCATGGTGAAGCCATCGGTGCCGGAGAGCGTCGCACCCGGATCGAAGGCTGCAGCTTCCGCAAGGGTGCGGCCGCGGCCGAGGAATTTGCGGCGATCCGTTTCGAATTCGGTCGGACGTTCCGATCCGGCATTGTCGACGACCAGATGGGCGACCGTCATGTCCGGCTCGTTATAGTCGCGCTTGTTGCGCTCGGCGCGGATCACGTCGCCGCTGTTGCCGATCTCGGTGCGCACGAACATGCGCGTGAAGACCGGGTGACCGGAATCGACGTCGTCGCTGGCAAGTGCCGGCTCGAGATAGGAGGTCACTTCGATGAAGCGGTCTTCCGTACCCATGTTGAGCAGCGTCACGCGACGGCCTTCGGCATCGTGCTCGGTCGCGACAATACATTCGACCTCGCTGGTGAAATCGCCGACCGTCTTGCTGTACTCGGCCTTTTCATCGCTGAACGAGACCTTGGTCTTCTCTCCTTCGATGCTGCGCGGCTCGGCGGTCGCCGACCACCACTGGCCGGAGGCCATGTCGCGCAGGAAGATGAAGGTGCCCCAGCGGTCTTCGGTCGGATCGGCGCGCCAGCGCGACACGGTCAGGCCGTTCCAGCGCGAGTAGCCGGCACCGGTCGCCGTCAGCATGACCGAATAATGGCCGTTGGAGAGGAAGGCGAGCTCGCGATCCTGCGTGGCCGGATCGGCGATCTTGCGGATTTCCGGGCGCAGCATGTCTTCTTGGATATTGGCCGGCTGGTCGCTCTCGTGCTTGGCGGCCATGACCGGAATATCGCGCGGCGCCTTTTCCTGCAGCAGCAGTTCGGCCGCTTCGATCACCGGATCGGAATGGAAGAGTTCGCGCAGGCGGCCATTGAAGGCGACGTTGGCGATCGCGGCGATCGACATGCCGTGATGGTGGGCATAGTAGTTATAGACCACCGCGCACTTCTTGCCTTCGGGAACACGCGTCGGCGTGAAATCGACGGCATCATGGAAGCCGTAGATGCCGAGCGCGCCGACCTTGCGCAATTTCTGCAGGTTTTCCAGCGCCGCAGCCGGACGGTACTGGCTGGCGAGGATCGAGGCATAGGGCGCGATGACGGCATTCTGGCCGAGACCGCGCTTGAGGCCGAGCGAAGGCACGCCGAAATTGGTGTATTGGTAGTGCATATAGTGGTCGCGGGCATTGAAGGCCGCTTCCGAAATGCCCCAGGGGATATCGGAGCCGAGACGCTTGGCGTAGTTCATCTGCTCCTGCACGACCAGATTGTTTGTCTGGTTGAGGATACCACCCTGACGCTCCTGCATGACGAGCGGCGGCATCAGATATTCGAACATCGAGCCGGACCAGGAGACCAGCGCCCCGCGCGAGCCGACAGGCACGACCTGACGGCCGAGGCGATACCAGTGCTCGGTCGGCAGATCGCCCTTGGCGATGGCGAAAAGGCTGGTGAGGCGGGCTTCGGAGGCCAGCAGGTCGTAGCAGGCGGCATCGAGCTCGTTGGTTTCGACGCGGAAACCGATGGAAAGCAGGCGCCGTTCCGGACGATAGAGGAATTCGTATTCCATGCCGAAGGCGAGATTGCGCATCTGGTCGCGCAATTTCGCCAGACGCTGGCGCAGCGAATCCACATTGGCGAGATCGAAGATGCTGTCGGCAATATGGCCTTCGCAGACCTTGACCAGCGATTGCGACCAGGTGAGCACTTCGCCGCTCTGCGTCGACTTCACTTCGTGGTCGAGGTTTGCCGCGAGCTTCTGGATGTCCTGCGCCAGAACCGAAAGGTTGATGACACGGATGGAGGCGAATTCATGCTCGCGCTTGACGGCGGCAAGTGCGCTCTGGAAGCCGGCGATGCGCTCTTCCAGGCGGCGGCGCAGCGGCCGCACCGTCTTGCGGTCGTCGGGGAGTTCGGCAAGCATTTCGGCGAGAATGCCGGCAACGTCGCCGATACCGTCCAGATTGCCCTGCATGTGCGCCGACGGCGCTTCCGCCCAGATGCGGCAGGCAGACGAGACGGCAATCAGATGGCCGGCGAAGTTGCCGCTGTCGACAGCCGAGATATAGCGCGCGCCCATCGGCTTCAACGTGTCGGTGTGATACCAGTTACACAGGTGCCCGCGGAACTTTTCGAGCTTCGCCACGGTCGCCATGGTCTTTTCCATGCGATCGATGGTTTCCTCGAAGGACGTCCAGCCGAAATGACGCGCCGAGATGACCGACAGCAGGTAGACGCCGATATTGGTCGGCGACGTCCGCGAGGCGACGACGGCATTCGGGGTCTGCTGCACGTTGTCGGGCGGCAGATGGTTCTGCTGCTCGACGACGAAGGTTTCGAAATAGCGCCAGGTGCGCCGCGCGATCTTGCGCAGCTCGAACGAAACGCTTTCCGGCACTTCAAGGCGGTCTTCGGTCTCGGCCGACTGGCTGACATACCAGGCGATCGCCGGCGACAGGACCCAGAGCAGCGCAAAGGGAATGCCGACAAAGAAGGCGTTGTCGCCGGAGAGCGAGGCGAATGCCAAAGCCAGCAGCGCCAACACGGGCGCATGCCACATGACGCGATAGTGGCCGAGGATGGTCGTCTGCGCGGCGGCCTGGGCACTTGCCGCGGTTCGCCATTGCAGCATCAGCTTGCGGCTGACGAAGGCGCGGTAGAGCGAACGGCCGATGGCATCGGCCATGATGCAGGCGCCGTCGGCGATGAAGACGATGCGCAATGCGACCTGCGCATTGGCGGCGCGGATATCCGACCATACAGTGTAGAGATGGGCGCGAGCGACGATATCGCTGCTGCGCGGAATGATGCCGTTGATGAGCGACAGCGTCGGCGCGACGAACAGGCAGAAGATCAGCAGGATCTGCCAGATGAGCGCCGCCAGCGGCTCCATGAAGTACCAGCCGAGCACGGAAGCGAAGAACCAGGCGATCGGCGTCAGCGAACGACGCAGATTGTCCATCATCTTCCAGCGACCGAGGCCAGTGACGCCGCGCTTCGGATTGAAGAGGTAAGGAAGGAGCTGCCAGTCGCCGCGTGCCCAGCGATGCTGGCGCGAGACTTCCACTTCGTAGCGGATCGGGAAGTCTTCCACGAGCTCGCAGTCGGTGACGAGGGCGCAGCGCGCCATCGAGCCTTCGAGCAAATCGTGGCTGAGAACGGCATTTTCGTCGATCTTGCCCTTCAGCGACGCCTCGAAGGCATCGACATGATAGAGGCCCTTGCCGGTAAACGTGCCTTCCTCGACCAGATCCTGATAGACGTCGGAAACGGCGAAGACATAGGGGTCGAGACCGCGATTGACCGAGAAAACGCGCTGGAACACCGACGCATCCTTGCCCGTCGTCAACGACGGAGTGACGCGCGGCTGCAGCACGCCGTAGCCGCGCACGACGCGCTTGCTCTCGGCATCGAAGACCGGGCGGTTGATCGGGTGATGCAGCTTGCCGACGAGCTTCGTCACCGTATCGCGCACCAGGCGCGTGTCGGAATCGAGCGTCATGACATACTGCACGTCCTTCGGCACGATATTGGCGCCGGGCAGGAAGGTGGTGTCGCGGTCGCCGCGCAGGAGCAGGTTCAGCTCGTGCAGCTTGCCGCGCTTGCGCTCCCAGCCCATCCAGGCACCTTCGGCCGGATTGTAGAGACGGCGGCGATGCAGCAGATAGAAGCGCTGAATGCCATCTTCGTCGTAGCGCGCAGCCAGATTGGCCACTTCGCGGCGGGCATAGTCGAGGATTTCCAGATCGCGCTCGCTCTCTTCCTCCTGGCTGTCGGGCCAGTCGCTGAGCAGCGCGTAGTAGATTTCGCCACCCGGATTGGCGAGATAATGGACTTCGAGATTGCGCACGAGCTCGTCGACGCTATCGCGATTGCCGATCAGTGTCGGCACGACGACCAGCGTGCGTGCCTCTTCCGGAATGCCTTCCTTGAATTCGTAACCGACCAGACGCGCCGGCGTCAGATACATGGTGACGAAGAAATTGAAGAGGCCGGTGGCGCCTTCCGACGCCGGCAGCGAGAACATCAGCAGCAGCAGGATGGTCTCGGCCCAGCCCATGCCGGCATGCCGCATGAAATAGCCGACGACGACGAGCGCCACGACGGTGAGAAATAGCACGGGGGCTGCGATCGACAGCCAGTTGAGCTTGCGCCATTGGCGCACGAAGCTCACCGAAATAGGCGCGCGATAACCGATCGCCTTTTCCAGCTGCTGCGTCTGCTGACCCATGATGAAATCGCCGATATTCGGCTCACGCGGCTGGGCTTCGCCAGATGCCTTGGCGGCCTCGGTCATCGCCATGGCGACCTGGGCGATTTCCATTTCGGTCTTGTCGGAGCGGCGGGCGAGCTTTTCGATGCGGCGGCGATAGCTGTTGCGCGAGCCCGGATCGAGCTTGGCGTAATCGGTCTCGTCCCAGAGCAGCTTGTCGACGGCGCTGACCTCTTCGACCCAGACGGACCAGTCGGTATCGTCGATCAGGCGCAAGCTCTTGATGATGTTGCCCATCGTCACATTGCCCGACGACAGGCGATTGTGCTCGGCCATCATCACGCTTTCGGCGTCTGTGCCGGCCTCGGTGAGCCGCTTCTCGAGCCAGGTGACCGCGAGGCCCGACGTATGCGAGCCATCGCGCAGGCGATAGAGGAACTGCGTGGCGAAGGTGTTGTCCGAGGTAAGGGGCTCGAGCGTCTTCAGGAATTCCTCGACCTTGGCGTCGTCGTTCAGCCGGATCAGCTCGTCGACGGCGGCATTGGCCTTCTTGCGGGTGATGCGGCTCTGCTCGACGCGGCTCGAAATGCGGCGCAGGTTTTCGACGAGGATGTAGCGCACCAGCGAGGGGACCGCCCAAAGCTCGCCGATCTTCAGCATCTCCACCGACTGGAAGCCTTCGACGAGCGCCAAGAGGCCCTGATTGGATACCGTGCTATGCGTATGGGCGACATAGAGCCAGGCCAGCGCCATCGTGCGCGGCATCACCATGCCGTCGATGCTCAGCGTCTGCAGCTGATCGTAAAACTTCTTCGGAAAATCGCGGCGGACCTCCTGAATGGCCTCTTCGATGATGTAGTGATTGTCGAGCAGCCATTCCGCCGCTGGCGTGATCGATTCGCCGGCATCGACATCGGCATTGGCCGAGCGATAGACGCGCAGGATCTCTTTTTCGTTTTCCTTGTGCCGTGCGAAGAAATCGAAGGGCGCAAAGCCCGGCAGCTTGGTTTTCGCGCCGTTGCGGGCGAAGGTCGCGCCGCATTCCCTTATCTGTTCGTTGGAGAAATAGGCGGCGCGGATCGCATCATTGTGATCGATCTGCTTGGCTTCAGAATCGCGCGGCGTAACGGTGGAGAGATTTTGAGATGTCATGGATTCGGGTTCTGGGTCCAAACAGAGTGAGTGGCATTATCGCCTTTATCGTCTTTGCCCTGCCCGACACAAGAATTCACGCATTTGGACCCTTTTGCTTCGCTTCCCGGCGCGCGAAGGGGGTGAATTCGAAATGAAGGCTTAGAACAAACAAACAGAGGCGAAGATTTTCACGGGGCCGTTCTTAAGGATCGTGGCGCTTTGCCATTATCCCGGTTGGGTGTCCGTGAAACTGGATACGCGGCCAAATGGTTCCGGCAGCGATCCGCACACGTCAACGACAATCGATCAAGGTCATGAGGCATTCTCCTTGGGCTGATCCATCCAATTTCGGAAATTCAGCATGGTTCGGCATATTGAACCCTCAATATCCCGCAGAAGATGAACTTAAACTGAACCCCCTCAAAAGATTCGCAAATTCCTTCCGGGCGCGCGTCATTTTCGCAAGCCGCCCGGAGCCAAACGGCGCGCTGCTTGCTGATCGAGAACCCGCCAGGCCAGGACCCACTCCTTCATACCATTCCAAAGCGGCGATCAGCCTCCGCTCCTGGAAGAGGAGCAATGCAGAATAATATGAGGTCCCTCCAGGCCGCCGCATGACGACGCGCCAGTCGCTTTCGCAGGCGTCTTTATGTTGGGGTGAAGCTTACTGTTTTCACGCGGCATATTCTATCGGCCGGGCAAATTTTCTTTGCCCGGCGAAATGATGCCAGCGAAATGAAAGTGGAATTTATGTGATGGCGCCGAGATATCGGCCTAACAATCAGTGGCAGCATCGACTGCCACTTCCAAAGGCGTCGCCCTTAGACGACGATGCCGCAAACGATGGCCGCAACGAACAGGAATGCGGCTGAAAACAGGGCGACGTGGATCGCCATCTGAATCTTCTGCCGCGTCTTGGCGGCGCGCTTGGAACCATCGAACTGATTCACATGCGTATTCGACATACCCAAATTCGCCATGTTTGCCTCCGTTCGTTTTTTATATGTCTCGCGGGACAAGCCCGGGACAGACATTCATACATTTCCTATCAATTAGGTAGAGATGAATTTCCGTCCAGCATGCGGCCTGAGAAAAATTAAACCATTGGATTTCGAGGACCCGAAAGATTGGCGATGCGCAATCAGCAAAGAATGCGGCGGGCCCAAATCAAGCTGCGCTCGATGGCGCTGGTATCGGCCGTCTGCTCTTCGGCAGGTCCGGTCTGGCGGCGGCTGTTTTCGTCAGAAAGAGGGGCGGACCGTGCACCTTCCCGCTTCGCCGGAACCGGCGGATGAAGATAGCCCATGGTCATGCCACCCATGAAAAACATGCCTGCCTCCACTTAACGTCTGATCCTTTATCGGGATCACGAAAGTTAACTGCCATTAACGAGATCATGACAGAATTGCGGCAGGTGTCAATAGTCTATACGATTGGTCGTGTTTAGGCGGGCCATTCGTTAATCTGTTGAGGGCGCGAGCCGCCCGTCCGCTCAGGCACGGACGAAGCCCTTGCTGGCGACCATCAGATTGCGCGTGTAATCTTCCTTCACGTCGCCGGCCGCGAGCTCCTTCGCCGTCAGTCTCTCGACGACCGCTCCGTTGCGCATGACGGCCAGGCGCTCGCACATATGGGTGATGACGCCGAGATCGTGGCTCACCATGACGAAGGTCAGATTGCGGTCCTTGCGCACCTGCTCGAGCAGATTGAGCACTTCGGCCTGCACCGAGGCGTCGAGTGCCGAGGTCGGCTCGTCGAGCAGCAGGACGGACGGTTCGACGATCAGCGCACGGGCGATGGCGACACGCTGGCGCTGGCCACCGGAGAGCTGATGCGGATAGCGAAAACGAAAACCGTTCCCCAGGCCCACTTCATCGAGTGCCCTGGCAATTCGCGTCTCTGCGTCGCCGATACCGTGGATCGCAAGAGGCTCCAGCAACAGCCGGTCGATCGTCTGACGTGGGTGCAGGGAACCGTAGGGGTCCTGAAACACCATCTGCACCTGACGATAGAACGTCTTGCTGCGCTTCGCCCCCTTCAGCTGCTCGCCGCCGACGCGGATGGTACCATCGGTAACGGGTGCAAGGCCCGCGACGGCGCGCAGCAGCGTCGACTTGCCGGAGCCGGACTCGCCGACCAGACCGAAGGATTCGCCTCTGTTCACCTCTATGCCGACGGCATCGAGGGCATAATAGCCATCATAGACGACGCTGAGGCCATCGACTGCAAGTGCTACCGTCATGCCGCCCACTCCGGCTTGCGATCGAGCACCGGCAGCGGATGCCGGTTCTCGCCGATGACAGGCATGCAGTTCAGCAGGCCGCGCGTATAGGGATGCTGGGCGTTGTTCAATTCGGAAGCCTTGATCTCTTCCACCACCTTGCCCGCATACATGACGATCACACGATCGCAGAAGGACGAAACCAGCCGCAGGTCGTGCGAGACGAAAATCAGCCCCATGCCGCGCTCGGAAACGAGCTTGTCCATGATCTCAAGCACATCGAGCTGCACGGTGACGTCGAGCGCGGAGGTCGGTTCGTCGGCAATCAAAAGCTCCGGCCCGGCGATCAGCATCATGGCGATCATGACGCGCTGGCCCATGCCGCCCGAGACCTCGTGCGGATGCAGGTTGTAGACGCGGCCGGGATCGCGGATCTGCACGGCCTCCAGCATGGCGAGAGCACGGTCTCGCGCCTCCGCCCTGCTTACCTTTTCATGCGTGCGCAAGGTTTCGGTGATCTGCCGGCCGATGGTCATGACGGGATCGAGCGAGTATTTCGGGTCCTGCAGCACCATGGCGATGCGCTTGCCGCGCAGCGACCGGCGCTCTCTCGCCGAAATCGACAGCAGGTCCATGCCATTGAAATTCAGCGTATCGGCGCTGACGAGCGCGTGCGGTGCCGTCAGACCCATGATGGCGCGGCCGGTCTGCGATTTGCCGGAACCGCTCTCGCCGACGATGCCCAGCCGCTCGCGGCCGAGCGTGAACGACACGCCGCGCACCGCGTCGATGACGCCCGTGCGGGTCGGATAGCGAACCCTAAGGTTGTCCACGGTCAAAAGTGTCGTCATTGCCCGCTCTCCTTCGGATCGAGCGCATCGCGCAGGCCATCGCCGAGCAGGTTGAAGCCGAGGCTGACGACGAGGATCGCAATGCCGGGCATCGCCGCCACCCACCATTGATCGAGATAGTATTTGAAGCCCGTGGCGATCATCACGCCCCATTCTGGCAATGGCGGCTGCGCGCCAAGCCCCAGGAAGCCGAGACCGGCGGCCGTCAGGATCACGCCTGCCATGTCGAGCGTGACGCGCACGATCACCGAGGAGATGCAGAGCGGCATGACGTGGCGGAAGATGATGCGCAAGGGCGAGGCGCCCATGAGCTGCACCGCCGCGATAAAGTCCGAGCGCCGGACCGTCATCGTCTCGGCCCGCGCAAGGCGCGCATAGGGCGGCCAGGACGTGATGGCGATGGCGATGATGGCATTCTCGATGCCGGCTCCGAGTGCGCCGGCGAATGCAAGCGCCAGCACCAGCTTCGGAAAGGCGAGGAAGATATCCGTGACACGCATCAGGATCACGTCGACCCAGCCGCCCATATAGCCCGACATCATGCCGATGATCAGCCCGATCGGCGCTGAAATGATCGCGACGAGCACGACGATATAGAGCGTCCAGCGCGAGCCGTAGATCAGGCGCGACAGGATATCGCGGCCGAGATCGTCGGTGCCGAGAAGATAGCCCGGCGTGCCTGGTGGTTTCAGATAGGCATTCGTCAGATCGCCGATGACGGGCGAATGCGGGGCGATGACATCGGCGAGCGCCGCCACGAGCACGAGCGCGATGATGATGAGCAGCCCGATGACGGCGAGGCGATTGGCGGAGAATTGCCGCCATGTGACGTAGGCTCGCCCGAGTCTTGCCTGCCGGCGCGACTGCGGCCGGTCAGAGAGCAGCCAGTCCCTCAAGCTGGGTTGGGTGGTCTCGACAGTCATTTACGTCGGGTCCTTGGGTCGAGGGTCCGATACAGAAGATCGGAAATCAGATTGATGCCGATGAAAACCGTGCCGACGACGATGGTGCCGCCGAGGACGGCATTCATGTCGGCATTGCGCAGCGAGCTGGTGATGTAGAAGCCGATGCCCGGCCAGGAGAAGACGATCTCCGTCAGCACGGAACCCTCGAGCAGCCCGGCATAGGAGAGCGCGATCACCGTGATCAGCGGCACGGCGGCGCTGCGCAGGGCATGGCCCCAGATCACCCGCGTCTCCGAAAGCCCCTTGGCGCGGGCCGCGACGATATATTCCTGCCCCAGCTCGTTCAGCATGAAGCTGCGCGTCATGCGGCTGATATAGGCGAGCGAGAAATAACCGAGCAGCGACGCCGGCAGGATGATGTGGCGGAAAACGTCCCAGAAGACGTCCCATTGCCCCTGCAGCGCGCTATCGAGCAGGAAGAAGCCGGTAATCGGCGTGAACGTATATTCGTAGGCGATGTCGATGCGGCCTGGATAGGCGACCCAGTTCAGTTTCGCGTAGAAGATGACGAGCGAGACCATGGCCAGCCAGAAGACCGGCACGGAATAGCCGACCAGACCGATGACGCGGACGATCTGGTCGACGATGCTGTTGCGGCGGACGGCCGCAAGGACGCCGAAGGGAACCCCGAACAGCGCGCCGATGATCGTACCGACGGTCGCAAGCTCCATCGTCGCGGGAAAAACGCGCTTGATGTCGTCCATGACCGGATTGGTCGTCAGTACCGAGATGCCGAAATCGCCGCTGAGTGCGCTCAGCAGATAATAGTAGAACTGCAGATAGAGCGGCTGATCGAGATGCATCTCGCGCCGCAGACGCTCCAGCACCTGCTGGGGCGCGTGATCGCCAGCGATCGCGAGTGCTGGATCGATCGGTATGACGCGCCCGATGAAGAAGGTGACGGCGAGAAGGCCAAGATAGGTCGTGACCGCCACGACGAGGAATCGCAGCAGCCCCATGAAAAAGGGAGCGGCACGGCCCTTTTTGGGCCGCGCCTGCATTTTCCGTTCGACAGTGCTCAAAGGACCAATCCTGCCGGACTATCGCTTCGAGACCGGCCAGACGAAGTTGTTGTCGAAGCTGGGACCGAGCTTGAAATCCACAACGTCCTTGCGATAGCCGGCAACTTCCGTCTGCTGATAGAGGATGACGAAGGGGCTGGCTTCAAGGAACTTCTTCTGGATATCCTGATACATCGCCCCACGCTTGGTCGCGTCGCCCTCGAAGAGGGCAGCCTTGGCTTGCTTCTCCAGCTCGGGAGAGGTCCAGGTGTTGCGCCAGACGAGCGTCTTGTTGGTGCTGGTATCGGAATTGTCGTCGTTCGTCGTGAAGGTATCGGCGTTGGAATGGGGGTCCCAATAATCCGGGCCCCAGTTGCCGTAATAGATATCGTGACCGCGGGCGCGATACTTGGTCAGCTTCTGCTTGCCGTCGCCTGGGATGAGCTCCACCTTGATGCCGGCCTGGCCGAGCGTCTGCTGGATCGCGGTCGCAACGCCCGTATCGGGCTCGACGCTGCGCACGTCCATCGTGACGGAGAAGCCATCAGGCAGCCCTGCCTTGGCGAGCAGCTCCTTGGCCTTGGCGACATCGAGCTTGAACGGATTTTCATCCAGCGAGCCGAGCATGCCCTTCGGTTCGAAGGTCTGGTGTATCTCGCCGATGCCCTTGA
This sequence comes from Rhizobium sp. NPDC090279, assembly GCF_044769665.1. Classification (NCBI taxonomy): domain Bacteria; kingdom Pseudomonadati; phylum Pseudomonadota; class Alphaproteobacteria; order Hyphomicrobiales; family Rhizobiaceae; genus Rhizobium; species Rhizobium sp. NPDC090279. The sequence goes on from NZ_JBIVYI010000007.1 coordinate 412,306, forward strand.
TCAGCGTCTTGCCGATGGCGTCGTAGTCGACCAGATACTTGAACGCCTGCTGCACTTCCGGCTTCGCCAGATTGGGATTCTTCTGGTTGAGGCTCATATAGTAGATCGTGCCCTTCGGCGCGTTTGTCGAAGCGAGCTGGGGGTTCTTCTCGATGGCCTCAAGGTCGGTCGGCGAAAGGTTGCGCGCGATGTCGATGTCGCCGTTCTCAAGCGCCAGGCGCTGTGCCGAGCTTTCCTTCATGAAGCGATAGATGACGCGGTTCAGCTTGGCTTTTTCGCCATAGTAATTGTCGTTGCGCTCCAGCACGACGGCTTCGTTGGCGCGCCATTCGCGCAGCTTGAACGGGCCGGAACCGGCAAAGCCGGTCTTCAGCCAGCTATTGCCGAAGTCGTTGTCATACTTGTAGTCGGCGGTCGGCGTCGCCGGCTTCACATGCTGCAGGACCAACTTCTTGTCGACCACTTCGGCGACGGTCGCCGTCAGGCAGTTCAAAACGAAGCTCGGCGCATAGGGCTTGTCGACGGTAAAGACGAACGTGTTCGGATCTGTCGCCTTGGCCTTTTCCGTCACGTTGTCGCCGTTGAGGCCGAACTGGGTGAGGATGAAGGCCGGGCTCTTGTCGAGCTTGACGACGCGCTCGAATGACCAGGCAACGTCTTCGGCGGTGATCGGATTGCCGGAGGCGAATTTCAGGCCGGGCTTCAGCTTGAACGTATAGGTGAGGTGATCGTCGGAGACGGACCAGCTCTCGGCAATATCGTTTTTGATCTTGGACGTGTCGTTGATGTCGAGGCGAACGAGCAAGCTGTACGTGTTGCCGGTGATTTCGGCTGCCGACAGCTCATAGGCTTCTGCCGGGTCCATGCTCAGAATATCGTCGAAGGCAAAGCCCTCGACCAGCGTGTCCCTGGGCGTCGCGGCATACGCGCTCGGCGCCGCCGTCAGCAGAAGCGAGAGAGCTGCGCCGGCGGACAATAGGCGAAAACTGCGGTTTATCTTGGTAAGCATCATTGTTTTCATTCCCCTTTTTAAACTCTACGCAATATCAGGACGCACTCTACCGGCTGCCTTCCTTCCAAGCGGACGCCAGGACGCGAAGCCAGTTCTCCCTGCACAGCTTTGCTAGATCTGCGTCAGCATAGCCAACGTTCCGAAGAGCGGCAATCAGGTTTTGATTGCCTGCCGCGTCGCTGATCTCAGCCGGAATCGTGGCGCCGTCGAAGTCCGATCCGAGACCGACGCAATCGATACCGACACGTCCCACAAGATAATCGACATGGCGCAGCATGGCCTCGATCGGCGTATTGGCGTCCGAACGCGCATCGTCACGCAGCATGGCCGTCGCATAATTGAGGCCGACGATGCCGCGGCTTTCCTTGATGGCGTCGAGCTGCTTGTCCGTGAGGTTGCGCGCGACCGGTGTCAGCGCATGCGCATTGGAGTGGCTGGCGACCAGCGGCTGATCCGAGATCTTGGCCACATCCCAGAACCCCTTCTCGGTGATGTGAGCGAGATCGACGAGGATGCCGAGCCGATTGCATTCGCGTACCAGCACGAAGCCCGCATCCGTGAGGCCCGGTCCGGTATCGGGAGAGCTCGGATAGGCGAAAGGCACGCCATGGGCGAAGACATTGTTGCGGCTCCATACGGGGCCGAGCGAGCGCAGGCCCGCGGCGTAAAAGGTTTCGAGTGCGACGAGGTCGGCGTCGATCGCTTCGCAGCCTTCCATATGCATGACGGCGGCGAAAATGCCCTTCTCCATGCAATCGCGGATATCAGCGGTGGAGCGGCAGAGCTTCCAGGCGCCGGCGCGGTCGAGCCGCAGCGCAATCGCCGCCATGTCCAGCGCGATATCGAGGGAAGGCGCGCGCTCCAGCGGAACGGCCAGCGGCGTGGCATAATGGCCGTTGCCGTCGGGCTCGGCAAAGACGAGATCCCCGGAGGGGATGTAGATGGCGCAGAGACCGCCGGCGAGGCCGCCCGCCCGGGCACGCGGTGCATCGATATGGCCGCTCGATGTCCCGTCCTTGAATTCGGCGATCGGATCGGCGCCGTCACGGGCGTGATGCCAGAGCCTCAAGAGAACGTCATTGTGACCATCGAATACGGATTGCATCGTCTATCCTGGATGAAGCGCTCAGGGGGGAGCGAATGGAAAGCGGCCAGAATAGAAAAGCTGACAGGATTCGCCATACCCAAATGAAAAAAATTTGCATTTGCATGGAATGGCATCGTCGAATGGAAAAGGCGGGGTAAAAACCCCGCCTCAGGACCGCTGACGATGTTCAGGCGTTTCAGCGCTTGGCCCGCTTCTTCTGGCGGTAGACGTCGATGGCGACGGCGGCGACGATGATGACGCCCTTGGCGATTTCCTGGTAATAGGCATCGACGTTGAGGAAGGTGAAGCCGGAAATCATCACGCCGAGGATGATCGTGCCGATGACCGTCCCGGCAATGCGCCCGACGCCGCCGGTGAGCGAAGTGCCGCCGATAACAGCGGCTGCGATGGCGTCCAGTTCATAAGTCACGCCCATGCCGGCCTGTGCCGTCTGGACGCGGGCGGCGGTGATGATGCCGGCAAGACCGGCCAGAAGCCCCGCGATTGCATAGACCTTGACCAGATGCGCCTCGACATTGATGCCCGACACGCGGGCCGCCTGCACATTGGCGCCGATCGCATAGGTGAACTTGCCGTAGCGCGTGTAGCGCAGCACGATATGAAAGGCGATCGCGATGATGAGGAAGACGACGACGGGCCAGATCCCCGAGCCGATGAAATTGAACTGGTCGGTGAGGCCGGAGATCGGCTGGCCCTTGGTGTAGAGCTTCGACAGGCCACGGGCCGAGACCATCATCCCGAGCGTCGCGATGAAAGGCGGGATCTTCGTCTTGGTAATCAGCTGGCCGTTGATATAACCGGCGGCGAGGCCGATCAACAGACCAATACCGATCGGAATGAAGAAGGGCATGTCGGTCAGCGCCGGATAGACGGCTCGCGCCCATGTCGACGACTGGGCGAAGCTCGCGGCCACCATCGCCGTCAGACCGACGACGGAGCCGGACGACAGGTCGATGCCGCCTGTTATGATGACCTGCGTCACGCCGACCGAGATGATGCCGATGACGGAAACCTGCAGGATCATGATCTTCAGGCGCTGCAGATTGAGCAGGAAGCTCTGGCCGACGAAGATCCAGCCGAGGATCTCGCAGAGGAGCGCGATGCCGATCAGCACCAGGAAGATGCCGAGTTCGGGCGGCACGCGCCGGCGTCTCGGACGCGTCAGCGGCTGCACTGCCGTCTCTGCAACTTTGCTAACCATGGTTCAATCCTCCCTTGCGATGGTTGGCGGCGTCACTGCGCGGCCAGCTCCATCACCTTCACTTGAGTTGCGTCCGCGCGATCCAGGAACCCGGTCACCCGTCCCTCATGCATCACCATGATCCGGTCGCTCATGCCGAGCACCTCGGGCATTTCCGACGAGATCATGATGACGGCGACACCGTTGCGCGCCATTTCGGTGACGAGACGATGGATTTCCGCCTTGGCGCCGACATCGATGCCGCGCGTCGGCTCGTCCAGGATCAGGATGCGGGGATTGGTGAGCATCCACCGGCCGATCAGCGCCTTCTGCTGATTGCCGCCGGAGAGATTTTCGATGCGTTCGTCGAGGTTGGGCGTCTTGACGCGCAATTTCCTCGCCATTTCCTCGCAGGCCTGTTCGATCGAGCCTTCCTGGACGAAGCCGCCGCGCACGAACTTGTCGTGCAGCACGGCCACCTGCATGTTTTCAAGCACGCTGAGGATGAGAAGACAGCCCGTGTCCTTGCGGTCTTCCGTCAGGAAAGCCATGCCGTGGCGGATCGCGGCCGCCGGCGAGGCGATCTCCGTCTTCTTGCCGAAAAGCTCGATCGTGCCGGAAGAGGGTGGCGTGACGCCGAAGATGGTCTCGGCGACATTGGACCGACCGGAACCGACCAGCCCGGCAACACCGAGAATTTCGCCGGCCCGTACCTCAAAGGAAACATTGGAGAAGACGCCATCCAGGCTGAGATCCTTGACCGAAAGGACGGTCTCGCCGATCGGCACCTCCTCCTTCGGAAACATCTGCGTGATCTCGCGGCCGACCATCATGCGGATGATGTCGTCGCGGGTAACGTCGGTCGACGCATGCGTGCCGATATACTTGCCGTCGCGGAACACCGAGAACTCGTCGGCGATCTCGAACAGCTCGTTCATCTTATGGGTGATGTAGACGATACCGATGCCCTCGGCGCGCAGCCCTCGGATGATCTCGAACAGATGCGTCACCTCGCGCTCGGTCAAAGCCGAAGTCGGCTCGTCCATGATCAGCACGTCGGAATTATAGGAGACCGCCTTGGCGATTTCGACCATCTGCCGGTTCGCGACGGAAAGCTCGCGCACCTGGATTTCGGGATCGATGGAAATGTTCAGGCGCTGAAAGAGTTCTTCGGTCTTGCGGCTCATCTCGGCGTGGTCGACGAAGCCGAAGCGGTTCTTCGGCTCGCGCCGTATCCAGATATTCTCCGAAACCGTCATGAAGGGCATCAGGTTCAGTTCCTGATGGATCATCGCGATACCGTTTTCCAGCGCGTCGAGAGGCGATTTCAGCCTGATTTCGACGCCCTTGAGGCGCACTTCGCCCTGATCGGGAATGTAGATGCCGGCAAGGATCTTCATCAGGGTCGACTTGCCCGCGCCGTTTTCGCCCATCAGCGCATGCACGGTGCCCCGCTTCAGATGAAAGGAAACATCGTCAAGCGCCAGCACGCCGGGAAATTCCTTGCGGATGCCTTCCGCGCTCAGCAGATAGGCGGCGTTGGGGACAGCGCCGCTGGCGCGCACCGCCGCCATGGTGGATGGGCTCACAACCATTTTTCCCTCCCGGGCAGATCGGATTTCAAAGGATGCGGGCAGAGCCCGCACCCGTCGATCACTCTCGTCATCAGTTCTTCTTGACGAAGTCCTTGACGTTGGCCGGCGTGACGAGCTGGAAGGGAATATAGACCTTCTTCTCGATCTTATCGCCCTTGGCGAGCTTGAGCGCTGCGTCGACTGCGCCCTTGCCCTGGCCGGCGGCATCCTGGAACACGGTGACCTTCAGGTCGCCGGCCTGCATGGCGGCAAGCGCATCCTGCGTCGCGTCAACACCGGCAACGACGATCTTGTCCAGCGACTTGCCGGAAGCCTTCAGTGCCTGGATGGCGCCGATCGCCATTTCGTCGTTGTTGGAGATGACGGCATCGAATTCGACACCGCTGGAGAGCCAGTTGCTCATCAGGTCGGCGCCCTGTGTACGCTGCCAGTTGGCGGTCTGTTCCTGAACGATCTGGATGCCCTTGCACTCGTCGGTCGCCACGACGTCATGGACGTCCTTGGTGCGCATGCGGGCAGCCTGGTTGGAGAGTTCGCCCATCATGATGACGGCCTTGCCCTTGCCACCCAGCAGCCGGCACACTTCCTTGGCTTCCAGCGTGCCGGATTCCTGCTCGTTGGAGGCGACGAAGGCCTGATTGTCCGGGAGGCTGTCGACGTTTGCCGGCTCGCGGTTGACGTAGACGAGCGGGATCTTGGCATCGGCGGCGAGCTTGGAAATGGCAGCCGTCGCGTCGGTATCGACCGGATTCACGATGATGGCATCGACCTTGCTGGCGATGAAGTTCTGGATCTGGCTCTGCTGCTTGGCAATATCGTTCTGGGCGTCCTCGACCTGCAGCGTCACGCCCTTGTCCTTGGCGTAGTCCTGCATGCCGTTGCGCAGAACGGTCAGAAAGTTATCGTCGAAGAGAGCCATCGAAACGCCGATGGTTTGGGCGTGGGCAGCGGTCGACAGCAAAAGGGCCATCGCAGAGCCAAGGATAAATTTCTTCATGTTTTCCTCCCAGATATGGTGCCCGGCCGCACCCCTCCTAAATACCGGAACCCCCAGTCTCGACCGCGGGGCCTTTATTCAATTCGACCGTCACTCCCATGACGGTTATTTTGAAAACGGAACAAACAAACCGTAAAATTCATTATGCGGAATATTCATTCCATTTTTCAATGCAAAGGTCAACACCAAATTCTGGCCACGCCCCGGAACCGGCAAAGACGAGTTTTCTCGTCTCTGCCGCTGCAAGAATCGACGGTCGAACCTACATACGGGCACCCGATGCGATGGAACGGTCATTCCATCGGCACTGGAACGGAATAGAATACAGACGACCAACCGGCCGCGCCGCGGCCAGCAACGGAGAACACCATGCCCTCGATGTACAGTTTCTCGGTCCCCATCTTTCAACGCGGCCTGCAAAACCTGTCGGCCTATCTCGACAAGATCGAAGCCCATGCCGCCGAGACCGGCACGGCGCCGGACGAGCTCGTTTCCGCCCGCCTGATCGATGACATGCTGCCGCTTTCCGGTCAGTATCAGCGCGCCTCCGATACGGCGAAGCTGACCATCGCCCGGCTGGCCGGCATCGATGCGCCGCGCTTCGATGACAACGAGACGACGGTCGCGGATCTACGCGACCGCCTGACGAAGACACAGGATTTCCTGGCGACGATCACACCGGCCGCGATGGAGGGCAGCGACACGCGGGAGGTGACTGTCTCGCCGGGCGGCAACAAGATCGTCTTCTTGGGCGAGGACTATCTGGCGAAATTCGCGCTGCCGAACTTCTTCTTCCACGTCACCACGGCGCACGACATCCTGCGCAGCCGCGGGCTGGCAGTCGGCAAGCTGACCTATCTCGGATCGTTCAGCTAAGGAGCAATATCAGGAAAAGTGCGCAGCGGTTTTCCGTCCGGAATTGCGTAAAAACAAATGACAGAAGTCACTCAGGGCCGGCGCGAAACCGGCCCTTTTTCCGTCAGCTCCGTATAGGCAAGCGTCTGGTCCAGATGCTCTGCCCGAAGCGAGAGAAGCTTTTCGGCATAGGCCAGCCTGGTCGCCATATAGGCACCGTCCTCGGCAACGTTCGAAAGCTCCGCCGGGTCCTTGGCGAGATCAAAGAGCAGCGGCGGAAGACCGGCGCAATGGACATATTTGAAGCGCTGGTCGCGTACGACGGCCAGATTGCAGGCATTGGAGCGCAAGCCGAAATGCCGTTCGGGAATGGCCTCGGCGATATCGCGGAAATCGAACTCCCAGAAGGCGGCATCGCGCCAGTTCGCCGGTTCGAAGCCGGAGAGGAACGGCAGCAGGCTTTCGCCGTCGACATGGTTTGCCGGCGCGACACCCAGCCGGTGGCACAGGCTCGGGAAAATATCCGCCGCGCTGGTGAAATGCTCCACCTGCCGGCCATACGTGGCAGGCTGGCGAGGATCGCGAACAACGAGCGGGACATGATAGCTGCCGTCGAAGAAGCCGCCCTTGCCGAGCATCCAGTGATCGCCCATCATCTCGGCATGATCCGACGTGAAGACGATGACCGTATCGTCCCAGGCGCCTGCATCCTTCAATGCCTGCCAGATTCGACCGAGCTGCACGTCGACTTCGGCAATCATGCCGTAGTAGATGGCGCGGATCGCCGAAAAATCCTCCGAGGTCCACTCGTTGATGGAGCCTTTGCCGCCATACATGAAGCCGCCCTTGCCGATCAGCGGCAGGCCGAAGGCGATCAGCGGATGCGATGCCATTTCCGTCTCGCGATCGGCAGCGCGCGCAAAGGCCGGGCCGTCGGCGGCCGAGAACATGCGGTTATAGGGTTCCGGCACCGAGAAAGGCGGATGCGGCCGCAGGAAGGAAACATGCGCGAACCAGGGCGCGTCCTGCTCTCCGAGCCAGCGGATGAATTCGCCCGCCAGAAAGGCCGTCTGCGTCTCGTCCTTGGAATAGGCGGGCGCATTGTTGGAGATCTCGCCGGGCTCGGCACCGACGGGAATATGGATGTCGCGGCTGACGGCACCGGCATGACCGCGCGAGCGCAGCCAGGAGAGCCACTGCTTCTCGTGTTCGGGCAGGAGCTGCCGCGGCGTAAAGCCCGGCAACACGCCCTCATAGGTCGTCAGATGCGGATCGTGCGGGTCTCTGCTGCGCGGATCGGGAGCCGTGTCCGTATAGCCGAACAGCGTCGGATCGTAACCGGCCCGCCGCGCCGCGAGCGCGACATTGTCGAAACGGGCATCGAGCGGCGAACCATTGCGGCAAACGCGGTGGTTCATCTGGTACAGGCCGGTATAGAGCGTCGCCCGCGCCGGCGAACAGGGTGCGGCACCGGCATAATGCCGGCGGAAGAGCACGCCTTCTCTTGCCAGCGCATCGACATTCGGCGTCTTCACACACTCGTGTCCGACGGCGGAGAGGCAGTCCCCCCGCCACTGGTCGGCCGAAATCAGCAGGACGTTCGGGCGCTTGCCCCCAACGCCGGCCGCGTAAGAGGGCTCAGTGCTGGTTGGATTTGGCATGCCAGTTCCATGCGGATTGAATGATCTCGGTCAGGTCGTATTGCGGCGACCAGCCAAGAATATCGCGCGCCTTGTCGTTGTTGGCGACAAGCGTCGTCGAATCGCCCTCGCGACGGCCGACATATTCGACCGGGAACGGCCGGTTGGAGACGGTCTCGATCGTGCCGAGCAGCTCCTTCACCGTCGTCCCTGTGCCGGTGCCGAGATTGAGCGCGACGGAATCGCCGCCACGCAGAAGATATTCCACGGCACGCACATGGGCGTCGGCGAGGTCGAGCACATGGATGTAATCGCGCACACAGGTACCGTCGCGCGTGTCGTAGTCGCTGCCGAAGACCTTGAAGCCCTGACGACGACCGAGGGCGGCATCGATGGCGAGCGGGATCGCATGGGTTTCCGGCGTATGCCACTCGCCGATGCGTCCCTCGAAATCGGCGCCGGCAGCGTTGAAATAGCGCAGCACCACGGAGCGCAGCCCCTTGTACTGGTCGTAATCGGCAAGCGCCTGCTCGACGATGTATTTCGTGCGGCCGTAGGGGTTGATCGGCACCTGCTGGTGGCTCTCGTCGAGCGGCACGCTCTGCGGCAGGCCATAGGTCGCGCAGGTCGACGAAAAGACGAAGGCTTTCACGCCCGCCGCCTGTGCCGCCGAAAGCAGCGTCAGCGTGCCAATGACATTGTTCTCATAGAAAGAGACGGGGTCCTTGACGGACTCGCCGACTTCAATCAGCGCGGCGAAATGCAGGATGGCGGCAGGCTTGTGCTTGGCGAGGACTTCATCGAGGCGCGCCCGGTCGCGAATATCGCCTTCCTCGGCCGGACCCCATTTGACGAATTCGCGATGACCATTGGAGAAATTGTCGTAGACGACGGGCTGAAAACCCTTGTTCGCCAGATCCAGACATGTGTGCGAACCGATATAGCCGGCGCCTCCGACCACAAGAACCGTTTCCCCTGCCATAGCCATCCCTTCTCAACGATGTACTGCCCAAGCACACAGGATCGTGCTTGATCCGAGGCGTAGAGTTAGAGATCTCTAGACGAGTTGCAAGGTTGGAAAATGACTTAGGGTGCAATGCAGCACCAAACTGTCATCCCTTTCAATCTCTCGCGAATGATAATTTTGGATGGTTCCTGGTCGGCGCTGATTGGTATCCTGCAAAAAATGTTGATGCATTTAATGTTGTCAGTTCCTTATCCAAAAACTGACCTAGGTCACACGTCGACGCTAATTCATACTGATCGCATATTCTGCGGGTTGAATGGTTCGAGTGATCTTGTCGTCGGTCATCTGCTTTCGTATTCGTTTTCGATCCAGAAGACCGTTGAACCAACGCCAGAAGCACGCCATGGGTAGCCCATCCTCGTTTGCCAAAAAAGCTCCGGGCCTAAGCCCAACCGACATGCTCTTGCTTTATCCGCTTGAGAAACAGATCCATCCAGAACCGGTACTCAGGCCCGCGATCGAACCAGGCCTCAAGCGTGCACCAGGCAACCGACGTGGTGCCGTCCTTGCCATGCCGGTCGATTGCTGCCTTGATTGCTTCGGCATCGCTCAGGGATTCCCAGCCGTCGACAATGGTATAGTCAGTGCTCATGCTCTTCTCCTTCGGTTTGATCGGTTGCTTCCGCATCCTCAGATGCCCCCTGCCCCGCCATATCGTCGTCATCGCCGGTCAGGACCTGGATCAGGGCAAAGGTTCGGGTTCTGAGTTTCGGTGGAAGCCGCAGGATCTCCTCGACGAAGCGGCGGCCTTCGCTTGTTGCCAGGTAAGCGATCCGCTCGTCGATCTCAGGCAAGCCACCATTCACTAGTTCTGATCCAACTTGGGGCAGGCCGTCATAGAAGCGGGAGATTGGAACGTTCAGGCAGTTGGCGATCTCGTAGAGCACCGAGGCGCTCATGCGGTTCTTGCCGCTCTCGTATTTCTGGATCTGCTGATAGCTCAGGTCCACCTTATGGCCGAGTTCGGTCTGCGACAGGTTGGAATGGATCCGGATGATCCGAAGCTGCTGGCCGACATGACGGTCGATTGGGTGGATCGAGGGGGTGTCTGGAATAACACCCATACCCCGGACGGATTGTCGTTGCGGATGTCCGGCCAATGCTTTCGTCACTCGATCATGCATCGATGGATTTCTCCGTATTACTCATTGCCGACCGGACAACCCATATCTTCGTTGCCGTTGGACTACCGAAGGCCGGCATTTGGGGGGGTGGCCGCAAAGTCGGAGAGCGGGCGTAGTTCCATAGACTGCCGTCGATGCACGTGCCGTTTGTTGCCACCGTGCCTCGCGAAAGATAAGTTATAGATCAATACCATAGTTAACTTTTGTTTTCAATATCCAACTTTCGAAAAAAGAAAGTTTATGCTCAAACCACCTCAATGCCGCGCTGCCAGAGCGCTGTTGAACTGGACTCAGAACGACCTCGCTAAGCAAACCGCTATAAGCGCGGTTTCGATACGTGCATTTGAGAAAGGTGGCGAGATGCGCGAAAGCAATCTTCGGCTCCTGAAGCTGACCTTCGAGGCCGCAGGGGTCATTTTTCAAAATGAAGGTGAAATGATTCAAGGTGGACTTGGTGTAAGACTACGCGCTGTCGCTGATGATGATCAGCACTAGACTCAGTTAATCTCATTGGCGGCAAAGGCGTGTCCACATACTTTCCTGCCGCTAGCATGTTGTTTAACAAATCTATTTTGACCTACACCGTCAAATCATCGCCTTGAGATCCCATCGGAGATTCGAACCGACAACCACGTCATTGCCCCTACCTGAACTCCCGCGTCTTCACCCTGATTTTACTGACTTACAGGCGGGAAATGATGATATTGCGCGAACAGTGGCCCTCCGGCAATCAAGATAACGCTGGCGACCGATGATGAAACTCATCGCCCGTTGACCTAGCTCGATCGCCAGATCCGAATATGAACCTGTCGTTTCCCTTTGACCTCTCCGAACATTCTCAGCGATTAACACCGCGGGCACGGCCGATCCGACGTTGGCGCTCGGCAATAATCTCTTCTGCCCTGTCGGTGGCGACGGCACGCTGGACCGTGCGCAATTGCCCAAGGATGGCTTTGAAGGCCGATTGCTGAGACTTTGAGACCATGTTGGCAACACCAGTCTCGTTGCGCGCAATAGCACCCGGCCCGAAGCGGGCATCAAGTGCCTTGCTGACAAGAGCAAATTCTTGCCGGACGTCCTGTGACAACGACCGAACGAGTTGTGCCAACTCACGCGGGTTCTTCTCCGTCTCGGACGTGATGCGCCGCAGCTCGGCCCGGGCAATTCTCGTCAACGGTGGAATAGGTATTGCCATCCGTTCCCGCTCGATCATGACCGCCGATTTTTCGGTCTCAAAAGCGCTCAAGTAATATCGACCAAGAAAGTGAATATCAGCACTAACTGCGTTAACCGCCTGCAGCGCTTTCCTGCGTTCGCGGCCACCAGCGAGCAGCCTATCCATCGTCCTGCCACTACCGCGCATAGGGCCATAGGCAGTTGGCTCTGTGGCAACGGCACGTGAAATACGCTCAGGGTCGATCTGCTTGCGCACCAGATCTTCGATCATCGCCACTGCGGCTGCTGGGTCGCGCCAGATCACGGCCCCAGTCGTAGCGAGTGCTGCTCTTACCTGTTTGTAATGCTCAGTCTCGATCACGCGCATCCGCGCCTCCTCATCGAGGCTTGCCTTGAATTTCGTGACCGCCGGCAACATCGCATGTGTGGTGTTGAGGTCATCGGAGGTGGCCGCGGCAACGATCCTGAAACTATCCCGTTGCTCAGCGAGCTGCTGCTCGGCGGCAAAGCGTTTGACAGCAGTAAATATTGCGATCAACTCGGTCCGCTTCCCCTTGTCAATCGCTTCCGGCATGCCCATCGCAATATCGCGCTCTGCGAATTGATCAGTCTTTTCCGTAAAGGCATCTCGTCCGAATCGGCGGCTCAAGGCTTCACTCACCGCCTTGATCTCCTGAACAACGAAACGATCCTCCGCGGTGATGCGAAATGCTGTGTGGTATGCCTCGTGCCCACCCTGCTGTCGGATTGCTTCCACCTCAGCGAGTCGCCCTCTTGCTCTGTTGGAAAGGCCTGGCACCGTGACCTCCATGAACAACCGACGCTTTCGTTCGCGACCGTCGAACTGATCCGCCTGCTTGCGAAACTCAGTTGCGTGCGCCCGTGCAAGAACTGCCAATTCGGATACCTTGGCCAAGGCGTCAGCCCTCGTAGCTTGATCATCGCGACCGTCGATCAGCGTGTTGCTGCCCCGCAACGCACCTAGGCTTTGCGGAGAGCGTGACAACCGGTCCGCCATGATGCCTGGATCCAGCGAGAGGTTCGATGATTGTTCGTTCAGACGGGAAAGCGCTCTATCTGGCTCACGATAGATTCGCTCAAGCAGCGGACGCAGCAGCGCTTCTCGTTCCTTCCATTGTGGAGACGCGAGTTGGGCGAGACGCGCATCTTCCGCAATCGATCGGATAAGGGATTTCACTGCGGGTAATAAATCGGAAGCATCCGCGACCGGAGCGGGCAACGCGTCTTTGTCGTGTGTTTCGTGAATAGCAGTATTTCGCCCCAAAGTTTCGATCGCGATTCCGAAGGGCACGTTCGACCGTTGCCGGAGCCGCGCTACATGATCACGTTGTATGGCGAGCCAATTGGATAGACGCTCAACCTGTGCCTCGACGGCGTGACCATACTCCGCGATAGTGTCGATGCCGCGCCGCCGTGCGAAGTCGAAAACCACGGATCGATAAGACGCCGCGTTTTCGAAATCGAGCGTTGTCGTCTTTTCGCCGGAGCGCGACAGGCGTTCGACTAGTTGCGCAAAGAGCGCCGGTCGATGATGTTCGGCGGCAAGCTGCTCGATCCGATCCTTGGCCTTATCAATTGAATATGCCGTCCAAATATTGCGTTCGATAACGCGATCCTCAAAGTGCCTCGCGCCCGTTTCCTCATCAACGACAGGCACTTTAACGGTGACTTTTTCAGTTCCATCCTTGCGCAGGGTCGCTGTATCGCCGACCCCCGCGCCGGCCTCCTCAAGCGCCTTGGGCAGATTGACGCCCCAAAGGCGATGCGTGGTTCCATCACTCGTTTTGACGTCAACGTAAGGGGAAGGACCGGCGTCGTGCCGCTTGCGAAACTTCGCAAGCCCAGTTTCAACAAGCTCGCCGGTGATGCCAGCGGCATGTTCGACGCGCACTGGCTTGCCCCATTCGAACCTTGGCTGAAAATCTTCCCTTGCCGCATAAAGATCGACACGCTCGCGATGACGCGTCATGGCAACATATGTCAGGTGTCGGTCCATCATGCCCGTTGCAAGGACGAAAGCGCGGTCGAAGGTCGATCCTTGCGTCTTGTGAATCGTTGCGGCGTAGCCATGATCAACATTGCGATAAGTGTCTTCGGCGAACATGACATCCCGACCACTGTCCAACCGAACGAAAAGAAATGGTTCCCCACCTCGATCCGCTGTCGATATCACCGTTCCAAACATGCCGTTCTTGACATGCTGGACAGCTAGGTGAGGGGCCTTGGGTTCGACGAACCGCGCATTTTCCAGGAAGATGATCCGGTCTCCCTCGGAGAACTCACGTCTGCCGCGCTCGGTGCGAAACGACCTACCCTCCCCAAGTGCATCCTGGTGTAACATAACCGCACGGATCGCGTCGTTGAGGCGTCTCACATCGCTATTGGTGTGGGCGAGAACCATCAACTCGTCGCCATGCAACTTACGACCCTCGACCTCCGCCTTGGCAACGGCATCAAGGCGAGCGTTGGCCCAGTCGGAGACGATGCGTTGAACCGCATCATTGCGCGTGTCGCTTTCGAGGAGATGGCCATGGTCGCTATAGACACTCAAGGCTTCCTCAACATTTCCACGGGCAAACAGACCAGACGCCTCTCGCGCCCATTCGTGTCTCTGGCGGCGAACGCCGACCAATTCGGCAAAGCCGATGCGCTCGACGATGGCACGGAAGGAAGCTCCCGCCTGGATCGGCTGAAGTTGCATCGCGTCGCCGACAAGAACGGCTTTCGCGCCAGCATCCTCGACGCGTTTGAGAAGACGCGCCATCTGTTCCGACGATACCATGCCAGCTTCGTCTAGTACCAACACGTCGCCCTTCTGCAACAGGTCATAATCGTTTTCCCAGGCTAGCACCCAGGCGGCAATCGTTCGCGAACGGATCCCGGAACTACCATTCAGTGCCACCGCCGCCTTGCCGGCGAGCGCTGCTCCGAAGACGCGCCTGCCTTCTCTTTCCCAGGCAATACGTGCCACACTCAGCAATGTCGATTTGCCAGCGCCCGCAATACCGACGACTGCGGCAATGCCGCTATCGGCCGTGATATGTCGAATCGCATCGACCTGCTCAGCGTCGAGGCGAATGACCTTGTTTGGCGCTGCCTCAACTTCAACTATCGCAGCGTCAACTTGGGATGACGATACCGCGAAACCACCGATGTTCGAGAGATTGAATGCCGACCGCGCCATGTGGAATTCGGTTCTGATCGTCGCGCGCGTCGTGAAGACTGCCGGCAGCTCGACCCCACCAGTTTCCGCACTCACCTGTTGCGGCCGCAGCATTACCAAATCATCCGATGCCATCAGTTTCGCGCGGATATTGGCAAAGACGATTGGATCATCAACATGGCGGTGCAGGGCGCGGGCGATCTCGGCCTCATCGAAAGTCGAGCGCTCGTTGCTGAGTTGCCTAAGCAATAGACCGGGGTCGGCAGCGAGGCGATCCGCAGCCTCGTAACGCTGCGCCAATGCTGCAGGGGCGAAGTAGACATCGGCACCTTTGCGTAGAAGCGCCGTGCGGATAGGACCGAGATGGCGCTGCCCCATTCCCCGCAACCCCTGCTCCTCGTAGGAGCGGCCGTCTATGCGGATATCGTGACCGGCAAGTGTTAGATGGTGCGTTACTGTTTGAGCCCAGGCAAGCCTCCACTCCTCCATCGTTGCCTTGTTGCCTGCCCACGGACGGTAAATGATTGCTCCTTTCGGCCTGTCGGGGGTTTTGAGGCGCAACGGCTCACCGCTGTCGTCGACGATAGCGACGTGCTTCAGCCCAAATCCTTCCGCTGTCAGTGGACGAAGCGTGGTCATAACGTGGACGTGCGGATTGCCCTTCTTGTCGTGATAGACCCAGTCGACCACCATTCCGCGCGACACCAGGTTTTCGCGAACGAAGTCGCGCACCAGGGCGATATTCTCCTTCCTGCTGAGCTCGTTTGGAAGCGCAAGGATGATCTCGCGGGCCAACTGTGCATTACACTGGGTCTCGAAACGATCGACGGCATTCCAAAGCGCTTCGCTGGCGCCGGCAACCGATCGTCCGTCGATTACAGTTCGCAACCATGCCGGCGTATCGTCAGGCAGAGCGAGTTCCTCATGGATGAGTTCGTCCGCCCCTGCGGAGTAGCAGAACTTAGTCCCCACCTGCTCATCCATCATCTTGGTACGATGGCGATAGGCAGCAGCCGAGACGATGCTCTGTCCCGCTCCGCGGCTGATCAATTTCGCTCTCAAAAACATAATAGCCAAATTTGACTCTATCCTTTCTGGCACGTCGATACCGCACAGACATCGGAATATCTGGCAAGAAGGCCTTGAAAGAGACCAATTTTCAAGGACGAGTTCCACTTTCCTATATTATTTCACCCGATTTGACTACCGTATTTAAATCAGTATAAAAGATGCCATCAGGCTCGGCCCTGACGAAGAAACGACAGACATGCGTGCAAGAACCACGGTTTCCGACATCGACACGCAGATCGAGCTGCTCAGGGAGAAACGCCAGAGCGTGGTCGCCGCGGCAAATGAACACTTCGCTAGCGCGGCATGGCGGGCCGGTCTCGCCGAACTGGACATTTCCGCCGCCGAGCTCAATGACGTCCTCGCCGAGATCACAGCGCGATTTCGCAATAGCGAAAAAGGACGACCGGCGAATCCGCTTAGGCGGCTAGATCAGCGGATTATGCTTCTCGAACGAAAGCGGCAGCGCGACATGGCGAACGATCGCAAGCGCGAAAGGCGCGAAAAGATCATCTTCGGCGGATTGATCTTCAAGGCTGGTTTGAGAAAAGCCGATCGCGCATTCCTGCTCGGCGCACTGATCGAGGCAAGCCGGATCCCGTCAGATACTGAGCGATATCGCCAGCTACATAAGATTGGCATGGAAGCGTTCCGAGCCGACGCACGCATGACCAATTCAGAAAGCAAGGATCTCGCATGACGGTAGAGTGATGATCGGGCCTAATGCTTCCGAGAACATTGTGTCAGCGGTCGTGATCGCAATGGGCGGGCGGCGACAACGATATTTTTGCCTCGAAATGTCGATTGGTTCATACCTGCCACGGCGGCCACATCGGTGCCAGCGGCTGCATCACCGGGTTTGCTATTTTGGAAGTGTTAAAGCCGGATCGGCTCGAAACGAAGCCGCGTGCAAATCTTACTCTCCGCGCTCGGCCTCGAGGGCGGCAATCTCGTCGGAGATTTCCGCGATACGTTGCCGGAGCTCCACTTCGGTACCGTCGTCCACCTCGCCTTCGCCGAAACAATAGCGCGCTATATGCAGCTCAAGCTTGGCTTCAAGCTCTTCGCGCTGGGTGCGTAGATGTTTGAGATAGCTGTTTCGCATTGCGAACCACGCTTTCCGAGAAAATAGGTCTCACCCTAATAAATAGGTTTGGAACCAGAAAGTTTCGATAGGCATCCTATGCATCTCCGCCAAAGCCGAGGCGCAGCATGCGACAAGACTGCACTTCCAGGCCATTGCAAAGCGTCTGACCGGTCATCACATTCATGCGACCCGCACCTGAAATGATCCTGAAGGCAAATATTAGGCGCTGACATCCGGTTCGGATTTGGGCTAATTCAGGGGGAGTGTTCGAGGTATGTTGTGTTGAACGAAAAAATTGCCGTCATTGGCCTCGGTTATGTGGGCCTGCCCGTCGCGATTGCGCTCGCCGAAAAATTCCATGATGTGGTCGGTTTCGACATCAAGGCCTCCCGCGTCGCCGCGCTGAAGGCAGGCGAGGACGATACCCGCGAAGTCTCGCCCGAGCGGCTGAAGGCCAGCGGCCTGCGCATCAGCAGCGACATTGAAGACCTGCAGGATCGCAATTTCTTCATCGTCGCCGTGCCGACGCCGATTGACCAGAATCGTCAGCCGGATCTCAGGCCGATGATCTCGGCCTCGCGCACGATCGGCAAGATTTTGCGTGAAGGTTCGGTCGTCGTCTACGAATCGACCGTTTATCCCGGCGTCACCGAAGAGGTCTGCGGCCCGGTGCTGACGGAGCTTTCCGGCCTGCGCCAGGGCAAGGACTTTCATGTCGGCTATTCGCCGGAGCGCATCAACCCCGGCGACAAGGAACACACGTTCGAACGCATCGTGAAGGTCGTCGCCGGCGACGATGCCGAAACGCTGGAGAGGATCGCCGCCGTCTATGGCGCGGTGGTCGAGGCCGGTATCCATCGCGCCCCCAGCATCAAGGTGGCCGAGGCCGCCAAGGTGATCGAAAACACCCAGCGCGACGTCAACATCGCGCTGATGAACGAGCTTTCGATCATTTTCGAGAAGATGGACATCCGCACGGCCGATGTCCTGAAGGCGGCGCGCACGAAATGGAATTTCCTGCCCTTCACCCCCGGACTGGTGGGCGGCCACTGCATCGGCGTCGATCCCTATTATCTCACAGCCAAGGCGGAAGAGCTCGGCTATCATCCGGAGGTCATCCTGTCGGGCCGCCGCATCAATGACGGCATGGGCGCCTTCATCGCCCAGAAGCTCATCAAGATGCTGGTCTCGGCGAAGAAGCCGATTAACGGCGCCCGGATCGGCATTTTCGGCCTGACCTTCAAGGAAAACGTGCCCGACCTGCGCAACAGCCGCGTGCCGGACATCATCCGGGAACTGCACCAATTCGGCCTGGAGCCGCTGGTGCACGACCCGATGGCGAGCCATTCGGAAGCCGAAGAGGAATATGGCATACGCCTGATGGAGCTGAAGGATTTCGGCAAGCTTGATGCCCTCGTGCTTGCCGTTCCCCACAAGTCATACCTGGCGGAAGGTGCGGCCACGATCCTCGATCTCTTGAGCGAAAACGGCGTGGTCGTCGATGTGAAGGCGGCGCTCGATCGGACCAATCCTCTACTGGAAGGGCACTCGGTCTGGAGCCTGTAAGGTTGATAGGCCAGTTCAGCGAGACTTCGCTCCGGCGCCGGCGACCGTTGCCGCCAGCCCCTCTTCGACCGAATGGGGCGGCGACCAGCCGGTGACCGCTCTCGTCTCGCCGATATCGACCTGCAGCGAACCAAGCAGCCGCTGCGCGGCGGCCCTGCGGCCGAGACAGGCTGCAAGCCCCTCCAGCAGCGCCGGCGGCACCGGCAGCATCCAGGCCTTGCGCCCCGCGGCCACGGAAAGTCTTTCGATCAACTGGCCGATGGAAAGATCCTCGCCATCGCTGATGAGGAACACGCGATTGCCGACGGCCGAATGGCAGACGCAAAGCAGCATGAAGTCGACGAGATTGCCGACGAAGACGAGAGACCTGCGGTTTCGAATCGCACCGAACGGCCAGGGAAACGGCCTGCTCGCCCATCTCATCAGACTTGCGAAATTTGCCTTCACGCCGGGACCATAGACGAGCGGCGGCCGGATGATGACGACTTCCATGGCGGTTTCCGCGCCGATGGCAAGCAAAGCCTCCTCCGCCTCCAGCTTCGAGAGGCCATAGGCATCTTCCGGATGCGGCGCATCCGAAGCCTTGAGCGGTTTTCCCGCCGCAGTCTCCTCGCCATTGACCTTGATCGAGCTCAGGAAGATGAAGCGCTTGACGCCGGCGTCGGCGGCCTGCCGCGCCAGATTGGCCGTTGCGTCGACATTGACGACGCGAAATGCGGCCAGCGGATCGGCGGCACTCTCGTTCATCACATGGACGCGGGCCGCGAGATGCATGACGGTATCAACGCCGGCAAGCGCCGCCGACCAATCCGTGGCGCCGTCGATCTGCCCGATGGCAACGAAGCCGGGCCGGGATGTGCGGCTCGCCGGTCGATAATCGATCTGCCGGCGGGAAAGCTCGGCACACAAGGCCTGCCCAACAAAACCCGTCGCGCCCGTCACCAGGATCATGCCTGCACCGCCTCCGCTCTTTCACGTCGCTACTACCGCAGAAATGCTTTGCACGGGATATCAGCCCGGAACAAGAGCGGGGAATCTTGCGGGGGGAAGGTTGTGCTTAAATTCGCGATATGAGATGCACAAGGCAATGACGACCTTCATCGCCCCGAACCGGCGACGATGCAACAGCAAGAGACGATGCTTTATACGATCGCCAAGCGCATTTTCGATTTTCTCGCCGCTCTTGCAGCGACCATCGTCTTTTTCATTCCGATCCTGATCGTCGCCATTGCCGTGCGCCTGACCTCGCCTGGCCCGATCCTCTATTGGTCGGATCGGGTCGGCCGGAAAAACCGGATCTTCCGCATGCCGAAATTCCGCAGTATGCGCACCGATACGCCCGCCGTCGCGACCCATCTCCTGAAAGATCCCA
Source organism: Rhizobium sp. NPDC090279 (assembly GCF_044769665.1). NCBI lineage: Bacteria > Pseudomonadati > Pseudomonadota > Alphaproteobacteria > Hyphomicrobiales > Rhizobiaceae > Rhizobium > Rhizobium sp. NPDC090279. The sequence continues at coordinate 432,297 of NZ_JBIVYI010000007.1, forward strand.
AGATCTATCTGACGCCGATCGGCTCCTTCCTGCGCAAATCTAGCCTCGATGAGCTGCCGCAGCTCTGGTGCATCCTGACGGGCGAGATGAGCATCGTCGGCCCGCGCCCGGCGCTCTTCAACCAGCACGACCTTGTCGCCCTGCGCACGGAGCGCGGCGTCGACGTGCTGCTGCCCGGCTTGACCGGCTGGGCGCAGGTCAACGGCCGCGACGAACTGCCGATCCCGGAGAAAGTGGCACTGGACGAGGATTACCTGCGCCGGCGCTCCTTTCTTTTCGACCTTAAGATCATCGTCCTGACGGCCCTGAAAGTCGTCCGGCGCGATGGAGTTGCCCATTAGCCAGCATCCGGCGAAATCGACAGCGCCGATATGCCGGTATGGGAAAAATGCCGCATTCCTGCCCCTTTGCGGCCATAGGGGCCGTCGTGAGGATCTGGAATGCCGGAAGTAAACCGACTGTGAATGAAGGCGGACGACGACATTGGACGACCAGCGCATGAACAAACCGCATGCTGATCTCGCAGCCGAACCGATCGGCGTCACAAAGGCTGGAAGCAGCATGGCGAAACCGGTCGCGATCATCGGCGGCCTGCTCTGGCTGCTCGTCGCCTCCCCGACCGTGGTCGAAAGCGATGCCTATCGCTACGCCACAGCGCTTCTCTCCCTGATCGCCCTCTATTATTATATCAAGGCGCCCATACGGCCGCGCACGGACTGGATCGGCTGGCTCTGTATGGGCTGGGCCGTCTACGTCATGGCCCGGTTCGGCATCACCTTCTGGCTGACGCCGCAGCACGATATCGGTGCCTCGGACTGGCTCTACGCCTTCCCGTTCTTCTTTCCGATCATGGGCGTCGCGTTTCTGCTCTACGAAGAGCTGATGGAGAAGATCGTCGCGGCCTATTTCGCCATGGTCCTCATCATGCTTGTGGCAACGCAGCATCTGCGCGAGGTCTTTGCCGGCGAAACCATCCGCCCGCTGATCATGAACAACCAGATCCACGGCGCCGTCGCCTGCGGCATGATCGTGATCTTCACGCTGTTCTGGCTGCTGCACTACCTGACGGACAAATCGAGCGACCGCCGGATCGCCCGCTTTGCCTATATCGTTTCGCCCTTCATCTTCGCGCTCTGTTTCATCGCCATCTACGGCGCCAAATCGAAAGGCGTCTGGCTGGCGCTCGGCATCACGCTGCCGCTGCTGGCGCTCATCACGCTGACCTATCTGCGCCTGAAGAGCGGCGCCATCATCATCATCGCCGTGGCCGCCCTATTGATTGCCGGCATATACGGCGTCAGGCACAACCTCGACAAGGCGGCCGGCCCGACCGTGGCGGCAGCCATTTCGATGGTGGAAAACATGGCCGACGGCCACGAGATGGGCGGCGTGGTCTCAAACGCCATCAGCTCGACCAACACGCCCGTATCGATGGACGAGCGCCTGCAGCTCTGGTCCAACAGCTGGGAGGTCTTCTCCTCCGCGCCGGTCTTCGGCTGGGGCAACAGATGGCTGGAGCGCTGGGCCGAGACCCGCTATTCGCATGTCGAGTACACATTGCTGCACAACGGCTATCTGGAGATCCTGGTACGCTACGGCCTGTTCGGCGCCGCCATCATGGCCTTCATGCTCGCCATCTTCATCCGCGCCGTCTGGCGCGCCCGCAAGGCAGGCATCATCCCGCGCGCCGCATGGCACGCCTACATCATGTGCCTGTTCTTCTTCTCGCTGACTCTGCTCAGCAACTCCAACAACCGCTTGGCCATCGGCGAAAGCCTAGCCTTCGCCTCCTCCGCCTTCGCCTGCTGGTGCCACATGCGACTGAAGGGCGAGCATTTGGCGATGTCGAAGGCCACGTAAACGAAGCCTTGCCAGGTGGCTAGTGGAGTAAGAAGCGCAGATGCGCTTCTCCTCCCCGAATCTTGGCAGCGATCGAGGAAACCGGTGCCCACCGCGAAGAATATTCGCCTTCGTGATCCAAAACCATCCGCACGGCACGGGCGCGGACTTCAGGTGAAAATTTGTTTGTTGTCTTGCTCATATCGACTCCACTTTCTGAGAAGTTGGAGCCTCCGGCAAATCCGGCGCGGTTCACAAAGAGGGGAAAGTCGACTGCCGGTATTTGAAATTGGCGCACCAATTTGGCAGCGAATGGTAGTCGCAAAACATGTTGAAGTTTGCCGGTGGTTTGCGACGGTATGCGCTCTTAACTTAAATCATAAAATATATAAAATACACCTGATGTTGATGACGCAATCTCATAGCAATAAATGAGTTGCTCTAGAACTAGAGCCAGACTAAACGCGCACCCGTGGGAGTTACCAAAGAGAGTTACATTGCGAAAACTCATTATCCAGATACCGTGCTTGAACGAAGAAGGAACTTTGCCGGTTACGCTCGCGGATCTCCCGCGTCACGTCGAGGGTTTCGACACGGTGGAGTGGCTCGTCATTGATGACGGCTCGACCGACGGGACGGTGCGGGTTGCAGCCGAAAACGGCGTCGATCACATAATCTCGTTGTCACACAATCAGGGCCTAGCTAAAGCCTTCATGACCGGAATCGAAACGGCGCTGAAACTCGGGGCCGACGTGATCATCAACACGGACGCGGACAATCAATATGACGCGTCTTGCATTCCCGACTTGGTCCGCCCCATATTGGAAAAGCGTGCACAGATCGTAGTGGGCGCCAGACCGATCAGCGAGATAGAACACTTCTCGTCCATCAAGAAAATACTGCAGAGGTTTGGTAGCTGGTCCGTGAAGCTGGCAAGCGATACGACCGTCACCGATGCTCCCAGCGGCTTTCGCGCTATCCATCGCGACGCGGCAGTGCAATTGAACGTCTTCAACCGATACACCTACACGCTGGAAACAATTATCCAGGCGGGGCGCAAGAATATTCCGATCACCTCCGTGCCGATCCGGGTAAATGGCGATCTGCGACCGTCAAGGCTCGTCAAGAGTGTAGCAAGCTACGTCCGTCGCTCGTTGATCACGATTGTTAGAATATTCATCGTCTACAGCCCACTACGTTTCTTCACCGCCTGCGCGGCGGTTGTCGCAATACCGGGAACGTTGATGATCTTGCGCTTCCTCTATAACTATATGGCCGGCCATGGTAGCGGCAACATCCAGTCGCTCGTCCTCTCGAGTGCGCTGCTTGCGCTCGCGGGTATTCTTGTCATGAGCGGAATTCTCGCCGAACTCATCGCCGTCAACCGGCAATTGCTAGAAGAGGTCCGGATTCGGCAGTTGCAGCAAGAACTGCGCAGCCTCTCGCAGACTGGCCTCGATGGCCAGCCAGCCGAGACGTCCGGCGAACCGAAAAAGAAAGCAAAGGGGCGTGGGTAATCAAATATCCGGATTGACGCCCGCCTATGACAATTCCACAAAGGGCACAAGGCCGGGGCTTCTGGCCCAAGTTGATAAAATACAAGTAATTCTCTCTGGCGCCATTCGGCTCTTTGTGGTGGAAATCGAAGACAGATACGGCCTCGGGCCTCTCACTGCGTCGTGAGCAGGAAGAAATAAAATGACGGAAACACCGCCAATATACGACAATGTCCCTGGCAACTATTATGACAAGTACAATACGCGGAATCCTATCGCCCGCTATTTGATGAATGGCTTCCTAGACAGTTTCGATGAGCTTACGGTAAAGACCGGAGCCCGAAAAGTGTACGAGGTCGGATGCGGCGAAGGTAATTTGTCGATGCGTCTTCACGACCGCGGCTGGGACGTCCGTGGAAGTGATCTCGAGATATCGAGTGTCGCGGAATCCAATCAGCAGTGCGCAACGCGCGGTATCGCGCCGAGATTTGAAGCCCGATCACTCTTCGATCTGACGCGGGAGGAAGCATCCGCTGAACTGGTGATCTGTTGTGAAGTGCTGGAGCATGTTCCCCAAACCGAGCGTGCGTTGGCCATTTTGAAATCGCTGGCAAATCCATATCTCCTCCTCAGCGTACCCAGGGAGCCCATCTGGCGCATACTCAATCTGGCCCGAGGTAAATACATCACGGATCTGGGCAATACGCCCGGTCATATCCAGCATTGGTCCTCCGCTAATTTTATTAATATGCTGGGAAAAACGATGAAAGTCGTTGAGGTCCGGACGCCCCTTCCCTGGACGATGGTTCTTTGCCGCTGTGATTGAGACGACGCCGGAAAGCCTGGCAGCGCAGGCAAACCGAATAAAGCCTGTCGTCCGAATCGTCGGTGTCATTGTTAGCTTAGCCGCATTTGCCTTCGTTGGTCGGGCTATCTACCGTTCGCTGGACAGCCTGCAACAGCAGCTTGCCTCCCCATTATTTCTGTTTGCCGTTGCTGGTTCCGTTTTCGCGTATGCGATGATCCTCCAACTTTGTGGACTGGCGTGGCACCGGCTATTGACTGCCATCGATGATCCCTCGTTCGGTATCGGACGTGCGCTTGCAATTTATGGAAAAACGCAAATCTACAAATACCTGCCTAGCAACGTACTTCACATGGTCGGGCGCTATCGTCTCGCCAGAAGCGAGGGAGCATCGAACAAGGCCCTTGCTTTTGCTCAAATAGCGGAATTGCTCACCATCCTCCTGGCAGCGGCAGGCATCTCGGCACTGTTGGCAAGAGCGGTTTTAGTCCATGCACTCGAGGAACGTGGCATCGATGATCCAACCTTGGTCAACGTATTGGTTGTAGGCGGTATCACCGTCCTGGCCGTTGGCGCGACTACGATTGTTCGCCAGAGAATGGCAGGAACCGGGCAAAAAGCACTTGTCGCAGCTGCCGTAGCCTTCGCCTTTTACGCACTGTTTTTCATTGGAAGCGGATTGCTGCTAGCCGCGCTCTGCAAAAGCCTTTCGACTGCTAGTGGGTTGTCCGAACTAATCGGCATCGGAGCTGCGGCATGGCTCGTCGGCTTCGTCGTTCCGGGTGCACCTGGAGGGCTTGGCGTCCGCGAGACTATTCTTATTGCCGGCCTCTCCGCAGCGGGCTTGCCTACGGCCGAAGCAACCGCGGTCGCACTCGGATATCGTTTCGTAACGACCGTTGGAGACGCTCTTGTTGCCACGGTCATCATGCTTCTTGAGTTCAAAAAATAAGCCAACGCATCCTTTGGAATTTTCGGAGCAGACATGTCGGAAGTCGATAACTGGACCGCTCGCCAAAAGGCCTTCGCAATCTTAGCGATTGGCCTAACGCTGTTTTTCCATGGCGCCGTCCCGTTCTTGATGACACCCACGCTGGGGCAGGCAGTCTGGACAACTGGTTTTGCTAAATCATTCGCCAACGGACCTTTGTATAGCATATATGCGCACGACTTCGGACTTCCGAAACCGGCTGCGATTGCGTTTGGCCTAGCCGGCGCTCTGCCCGAAAGCTGGTTAATCCGACTGGGGCTACGCCCTTCCGACGCTTATGCCGGAATGGTTGCCCTCTGGTTCATGGTGGCGTTCTGTTCAGCCTATCTCATTTCCCGAGCGTTTGAAGCAAGCCGTTCAGTTTCTATCCTTGGTGCTATGACGTGGATGAGCATGCCCACCATTTGGGCGCACTCTGGCTATTCCATGCTTTCGTTGGGAATCGCCCTGCTGCCCTTTTACTTCCTGGTATCGTTGAATTTATTTCAGCGCCTGCCAGTATCCGGCCCAAAATCGAGTGTTTTTCTGCATTTTGGAGCGTCCCTTGTCTCGGTATTCATGGACGGCTATACTTTTGTTATGTTCGCCGCAGGATCCAGCATTCTACTTTGTTACTTTTTATTGACTGACATATCAAATCGTCGATACCTTATCACAATTGCGCTGCCTGTTCAAATCTCCAGCCTATACTTGGCATACCTTGCGTACACGACATACGTTGGTAAAGGTCAGTTCGAGACGAGCCCCATAGATTTCTTTCGTGGATGGGGGCTCGATCTATCTTTCATCGCTGTACCAACAAAAGGCTTCCATTGGTTCTTGGATTTTCTAGGGGTAAGCGTACCTCGTACCGATGCAGTGTATTTCGGTGACGCCTCGGTTTGGAGAACAACATTCTCGCTTCCGGTAATTCTGGCTGGGCTATTTGCTTGGTGGCAAGTTAGGCGGAAGCGCAGCGTGGCAACAGGCTTTTTAGCTATGGCGATCGTTGGCTTCTTCATGGCACTTGGACCGACTCTAAAAATAAACGCAATTAAGCCCGAGCACATTCAGATAACTCAGCCCCGACAGCAGAGCGCAATGATGCCTGCCGAATATGGTCTTGGGCCGACGGGCAGCACATGGATCTCGGAAACCCTGCCAGGCTTTAAATCCATGCGAGCGTCTTATCGCTGGTCTGCCCTTGGGATATTGGCACTGTGGGCGTCTGTTATCGTCTGGGCGGGATCGTCTCGAAGAGGTAGCGTGGCGCCCGTTGCAACCTTGATGTTGATTACCTTCTTAAATATTCCAAATCTTCCTCAAAGATATCACTCCCTCACGGACAACAGAGCGCAATTTCTCCAGATTGATGAAGACTTAATTGATAAACTACGCGTTAGCGTTAAGCGAAATGAAGTAGTTGCTTTTGCACCTTGGGGAAACGATTTTATAGCAAACTACTTAGCCCCCGCTATTGGCTTCCGCACATTCAATATAGGCGGCGATAAAAACCTCACATCCGCGCAAGCGAACTGGCCACCGGCTATGTTAGCTCTGAATGGGGAGCTCGATAAAAGCAAGATTTCGCTTATTACCAAGATACTCTGGGATAGGAATGCCGACGTAGTGGTAATACCCTATTTCCACATGCTTTGGTCCCCTCATCTCTGGCCCTGCGTCGATCAAACAAGGGCCAAACTGACAGAAGTTTCCAGAGATGATTGGAGTGCTATCCCTGGATTTTACTGCCCGGATCAACGGAAAATTATGCTTCGGTCCGTCATTCGAGAGATAGAGAAATTGCCCGATGTCGAAGTAGCAGACAGTGATCTCTTTGCAACAGTCAGGCTGCGGCGGCAACTCGCAGCTGATATGGCCCGATATTGAGCGCGCGTCCGGTGAAGCAGCCTTTGAGAATCTGAGTCAACACCAGGTACAAATCTGCTGAGATTTGATATCGTGCGGGCGAGCGACGCCGGCAATCTTTGCAGCCGCGACGGCAGCATCCGACAGCTTCTCGTCGTCAGACCTGTACGCCGCCGCTCGACACCCGTCAAATCTCCACGTCCTTCCTGCTGACGCCTTTAATGAAGCCGAAAAACTCTAAAGCACGTCGCCGTAAATCGGATTGTAAGCGTCATCTTGACCCCACCTTCCGGATCACCTTGTGATTGACGATGTTGAGCCTGAATAGAGGGCTTGGACATATGTCGATTTCAGAGCTT